>NZ_DATGNO010000080.1:0-94336 GCF_035306705.1 Xanthomarina sp. | reverse complement strand
ACAGTATTTGTATAGGCAGCAAACGGAACATTTCCAGAACCATCAAGGCCATCCGGAATGAGTTTATTATCATATAATTTCACCTCACCACTTCCTGTATAACCAACAACTACATCTAAATCGCCATCACCATCAAAATCTGCTATGTCAAAAGAGCCAGGGCCTGCTCCAGCAGCTTCTTGTACTAAAGTACGCATGGTTCCAAAAGTACCATCACCATTTCCTAAAAAGTAAACTACAGAGTTTGATGTATACGCTGTAACAATAATATCTAAATTACCATTTGGGTCGTTGTCAATATTCGCGACTTTTACAGCGCCAGCACCAGCAATTCCAGTGGCTATTAATACAGCAGGCTGAAAGGTTTCGTCACCATTGTTTTCAAACCAAACTAAATTATCATTGTAAGAACCAGTTGCTATAATATCATGGTGGCCATCATTATTTAAATCGGCAATTGCAATACTTTCGATATAAGATAATGCGGCTGTACCTGTTGCCGTAAGAGTAATTCCTGCTGCAAAGGTGGCATCACCATTGTTTTTATACCAAGTAACTTTGCTGCCATTATATGTGCCAATAGCTATATCTAAGAAAGCATCGTTAGTTAAATGCCCAGAAGCAACAGTGTATGGTCTTGCACTAGTGCTTCCGTCAATGGTGTTTTTAGTGAAAGTAGTCTGGGCATTGATAGATGCACTCATGAAAATTAGAGTAGTAAATAAAAGTAGTATATGTTTCATATTTTAAATAATTGATTAGTTAGCGCTAATATATTGATTTCATTTTATTTAAATACTATTTTATTTTACCAACCATATCTTCTGGCTTCACCCAAGCATCGTAGTCTTCAGCAGTAACATAGCCTAAATTAATGGCTTCTTCCTTTAAAGTGGTTCCGTTTTTATGAGCTGTATTAGCTATTTCTGCAGCTTTATAATAACCAATTTTAGTATTTAAAGCCGTAACCAACATTAAGGAGTTGTTTAATAATTGTTTAATTACCTCGTGATTTGGTTCTATTCCTTCGGCACAGTGCACGTTGAAGCTTACACAGGCATCACCTAACAATTGAGCAGATTGAAGAAGGTTAGCAGCCATCATCGGTTTAAAAACATTCAGTTCGTAGTGGCCTTGAGTTCCACCAACGGTTACTGCTACATCGTTCCCCATAACTTGCGCACAAACCATGGTTAAAGCTTCGCATTGCGTAGGATTTACTTTTCCAGGCATTATAGAACTTCCAGGTTCGTTGGCAGGAATATTGATTTCGCCAATTCCGGAACGTGGTCCAGAAGCCATCATTCTAATATCGTTTGCTATTTTGTTTAATGAAACTGCTAATTGTTTTAATGCGCCATGACTTCCTACAAAAGCATCGTGGGCTGCTAAAGCTTCAAATTTATTTTCGGCTGTTATAAAAGGTAAATTGGTGAATTTTGCGATGTATTCTGCCACTAGTTCGGCATAACCGTCAGGAGTGTTTAGTCCTGTTCCAACGGCTGTTCCACCTAAAGCTATTTCAGATAAATGTGGAAGAGTGTTTTCTAAAGCTCTTAATCCGTGATCTAATTGCGACACATACCCGGAAAACTCTTGTCCTAAAGTTAGTGGTGTTGCATCCATTAAATGGGTTCTACCAATTTTTACAACATGCTTAAATTCTATGGATTTATTATGTAGCGTATTTCGTAATTGAATAACTCCAGGAATCGTGGTTTCTACAATTTTCTTATAAGCTGCAATGTGCATTCCTGTAGGGAAGGTGTCGTTGGAGGATTGAGATTTATTAACATCGTCGTTTGGCTGAATGGTTTTTTCGCCTTCACCAATAACCTTGCCCACAAGTTGATGTGCTCTATTGGCAACCACTTCATTAACATTCATGTTACTTTGGGTACCAGACCCTGTTTGCCAAATAACCAATGGAAATTGATCGTCGTGTTTCCCTTCAAGAATTTCATCACAAACTTGCGCAATTAAATCCCTTTTTTCTTCAGAAAGAACACCTAATTCACAATTGGTATACGCTGCTGCTTTTTTTAAATAAGCAAAACCGTAAATTATTTCCAAGGGCATCGACGCCGAAGCTCCAATTTTAAAGTTATTTCTTGAGCGCTCTGTTTGTGCTCCCCAAAGTTTATCTGCAGGCACTTGAACCTCGCCCATGGTATCTGTTTCTATTCTAAAAGTCATGATTCGTAAAAATATTAAATGAATTACAAAATTACGATATTATCCCTAATTTAATTAGCACTTAGCTTGTTATTTGTAAGAAAGCCTTCCTTGGTTTCTAATATAATTTCCTTCTTTTTTTGATTCAGGGTAAAAAAGCAATACTTTTATTTTAACTAATTTTTTTGTTCCATGGCGAAGTTTCCTAAAAGCAACAGTAAAATAAGTTTGTTAGAAGCTATGTCCATAGGAATAGGAGGTATGGTTGGAGGAGGAATCTTTGCTGTGCTAGGTTTGGCAGTTTCATTAGCACAAGGAGGCACACCCCTAGCTTTCTTTTTTGCTGGTATTATAGCCGGTTTAACGGCCTATAGTTATTCCAAACTTTCCTTGGCCTTTCCAGATAGAGGCGGTACCGTGAAATTTATTAATCAGGGTTTTGGAAAAACTGTTTTTAGTGGAGCCATTAATAATTTGTTATGGGTAAGCTATATTATTATGTTGTTGCTTTATGCTTCAGCTTTTGGATCTTATGCCCCTAATTTATGGAGCATATCGGGAATAAGGGCTATCGACTTTCATATATATGTAAGTGCTATTATAATTCTGGCAACTGCTGTTAATTATTACAGTGTAGAGGTAGTTAGTAAAATAGAAGCCTATGCGGTTGTAATAAAACTTATAATTTTAATGGGTTTTGTTGCTGTGGGACTTTATGGGTTGTTTGGAAATCCAAATGTAGAGCAATTGGCTATCTCTCATTGGGAAAATCCCGTACTGCTTTTAACAGGAGGGATGGTTATTTTTGTGGCTTATGAAGGTTTTGAACTCATTGCCAATGCAGCTCCTGATATTATAAATCCAGAACAAAATATTGCTAAAGCCTATAATTACTCTGTATGGTTTGTGATGTTTTTATATGTAATAATTGCCATTGTTACGGTTGGGTCCTTACCATTTCAGGAAATTGCAAAGGCGGAAGATTATGTTTTAGCAGAAGCCGCAAAACCCATGCTTGGTCATGTTGGATTTACCATAATTACCATTGCAGCATTAATTTCTACTTTTTCGGCTATTAATGCGTCGCTTTACGGTGGAAGTAGGGTGAGCTTTGAATTGGCCGAAGATGACGAATTACCCCACCACTTAACAAGTAAGTTATGGAATCATCCCATTGGATTAATGATTACTGCTGTTTTAACCTTACTTATAGCAAATGTTTTAAAGCTTGAAAGCATTTCGACGGCCGGAAGCGCTGGGTTTTTATTGATATTTGCCATAGTAAATTATGTAGCATTTAAATTAGCGAAGCAGGTAAAAGCTAAAAAAGTTGTTCCATTACTTGGGTTCTTAATGTGCTTTATTGCTTTTATTACCTTAATTATTCAACAATTCGCATCCAATAGGGTAGGTGTTATTGTCATTGGTTCGGTTATTTTTAGCTGTTTTGTTTTGGAGTTTATTTTTAAAAAACATGAAGCTCGGAGAAATCTTAACAACAATGTTAATAAATCTTAAATTAGCTATTGTTTAAAAACTCCATTTCATGTATATTTGCCTTACTATCTAAAAAAAGATTTTTATTATGTTCGATTTTGACCAGTATTTAGGATTTTTAGCATTTTTAACCATACTAACCGTTGGTTTTTGGTTAATGATATTTTTAATGACTTTTGTAATTCCTTATTGGATTGGAGGAGCTTTAATAGAACGCTTGAAAGAAATGAAAGAGGAAAAGAAAGCAAAACGCGAATTGAAGAGCTAATTAGTTTTACTTTTATAAAATATATATAATCGCCTAGGAAGAAATTTCTGGGCGATTTTTTTTGTTTCTATATTCAATTTTGATTTTTATATTTAATTGAATTATAAATAAATTGCAAGCTCATATTCTGTAAAAAAAAACTAATCCTTTTGAAAAAACCAAACCTTTATTGATGATTTAAAAACAAAAAGGCCATCTGTAAACAGATAGCCTTTTTATTGTTATGTTAAATGGAATTTAGATTCCTTATCCAGGAAACTCCATATCATCGCCACCACCGGTGCCGTTTCTTTGCTGACGTTTCTTTTGTTGGTTGAATCTATATGTAAAAGATAAATTGATGCTTCGTTGGCTCCATTGAAACTCTGAAGAACTATAATAAGTAGGCGTGCTAGTTTCCATAGCACGTTTTCTAGTATTAAATAAATCGTTTACGTTTAGTGCAATAGATGCATTGTCGTTTAAGATGTCTTTGCTGAATGCCATGTTCGCAGAAAAGTTGCCTTCTCTTTTGTTTTGTGCATCTTCAGATGGACCTCTATAATTTAAACTTGTTTGCCATTCAATGCTTAATGGTAAAGTGTATTTGTTGTTTAATCTGGCAAACCAACTGGTACTCTTACTATCTAAGGATAATCCATTTGGATCTGTTCCAGTTAACGATTGCTGGTAGATATTAAAGTTGGTGTTGATGTTCCATTTACGCATTGGACTATAGATAAACGTAAATTCAAATCCATATCTATCCTCTTCCGCTAAGTTAATTGGTGTGCGTTCAATAATAGAAAGTTCTTGGCCATTTACAATTACTGTTTGACCCGTATCATAACTTACAAAACTAAACACATCGGTAGCATGTTGGTAATAAGCTGAGGTATTTACCGAAATTTTTCCAAACTTTTTATAATAACCTAAATCAAATAACCCTGAATAACTTGGAGCTAAATCTGGATTTCCTCTAAAAATATTGGTGACACTAGAACGAGATGGAAATGGATTAATAAAGAAGGACCATGGACGTCTAATTCTTCGGCTATAACCCAATGTTACATTTTCCTTTTCGCTTAACTCATAACTAAAATTCACTGTTGGGAATAAACCTGTATAATCTTTTTTACTAAAATCGTTACTTGTAACTTGATCAATGGTTACTTGTGTGTTTTCTAAACGTAAACCTAATAAGTAAGAAAACTTATTCCCAACCTTACTTCCAAATTGAGTGTAGGCTGCGTTTACATATTCGCGATAGTTCATAAAGTTGGACAGGTTGGTGTTATTTATGAAATCGTTAGAGGTAGCATCAAAAATTTCTACTAAATAATCGGTATCCTGATCTTTAAAGTTACCTCGATATCCTAATTCAAACTGACTTTTTTCACCTAAAGGAAGTACATAATCCGCTTGTAATAAAATACGGCTTTGATCTCTTAATGTGTTTACTCTTTCAGAATTTACACCTTCCACCAATACGTTAGAGAATTCGTCTTCTGAGGTGTCTTCATATTGGAAGTCCATGGTTAATTTATGTCCACTCTCGTCAAAATCTTTTGAAAAATTCAATGAATATTGTAGTACATCGCTTTTTTCTTTTAAGGGATCAAACCTATTTGATTGTGAAATAAATTGACCGAAATCATCAAATAGAGATAAGGTATTTGTGGTATTGTTTTCGTTTTCCCCATTTCTATAAGAAATAGATCCTGTTAAGGAAGCGGATTCTGTTACATACCATTCTACCCCAAAATTGGTGCTTATACCTTTTCTTATTCTATCGTAATCGTTGGTTTCTACGGCTAGAGTATCTGGGTTGTCATATAATAAAATTCCATTTTCATCGTATCTTTTATTATAATAACGTGTATTGGATGAAGATTTTCCTGGCACTTTTCTATAATCATAACTGGTCGTGTTAAAGATGTTAACATCTCCTGTTCTATAGTTTATATTTCCTGAAATACCTGCAGAAGTAGGGTCTCCAGCACTAACAGTTACTGCACCATTAAATCCTTGCAATTTACTTCTACGTAAAATAATATTTAAAATTCCGGCAGTTCCTTCAGCTTCATATCTAGCAGAAGGAGATGTAATAACTTCCACGCGCTCGATAGATTCCGCTGGCAACTGGCGTAAAGCATCGGTCGAGTTTAAACCAACTAAACCCGAAGGTTTTCCGTTAATAAGAATTTTCACGTTTTCATTACCTCTTAAAGCAACATTTCCTTCCACATCTACAGAAACCGAAGGAATATTATCTAAAACATCACTTACAGTTCCCCCGCGAACAGTAAGGTCCTGACCAACGTTGTATATTTTTTTATCTAATTTTATTTGAACGGTCGTTCTTTCGGCAATAATTTGTATTTCATCTAAAGCTTCAGTATCTGCTTCTAAACGAATAATCCCAATGTTTTGAGATTTTGAAAGGGTTTGATTTGGAATAATTTGTTTTTTAAACGAAATAAACTCAATCGAAATATCGTAAGTTCCTGGAGCCACTGGAATGCTGAATTCTCCTTTTTCACTAGTAATTCCACCAGTTATTATTCTATTCTCGGCTTTGCTAAAAAAAGCAACCGTAGCATATTCTAACGGTTGGCCGGTATTTTGTTCAAGAACCTTTCCCGTAATGGTTACATCTTTTTGTGCTTGAGCCGTAAAAATAGATATAATAATAAAGAAAGAAACTAATAAAAATTTATTCATGATTGTATTTTTGCTATATAAGACTGCAAAAATAGAATTTGGTTTAGTGGCGTTTGGTTAAATGTTTGTTAAATAAAAAAGCTTTGAAACTAATGGGTTTCAAAGCTTTTTTGCCATTTTAAAGAATCTCGGAAATTATTTCTGTAGGTCTTCCAATAACCGCTTTTTTTCCATTGCTTACTATAGGTCTTTCTATAAGTTTCGGGAATTTAATCATGGCTTCTATAAGTTGTGCTTCGGATAAATTTTTGTCCTTAAAGTTTTCTTTCCAATCAGCTTCATTTTTTCTAATTAAATCTTCAGCTTTCATATTTAAAAGTTTTAATAGGTCTTTGAGTTCTTCTTTTGAAGGGACATTTTTTAAATAATGAATAACTTCAAACTCCTTTCCAGAATTTTCTACAAGCTCTAAACCAGCTCTAGATTTGCTGCATCGCGGATTGTGATATATTTTGATCATAATTTACAAGGTTTCGTTTTCTTCAGATTTTTGGCCCATCATCATTAAATAAGCTTTTAAAAATGGTTCTATATGTCCATCCATAACATCATCTACATTCCCGGTTTCATGCCCAGAACGTACATCTTTAACCAATTTATAGGGATGCATCACATAATTTCTAATTTGACTTCCCCATTCGATTTTCATTTTATCGGCTTCAATATTTTCTCTTTGGGCCAATTGTTTGTTTAGTTCAATTTCGTATAACTGCGATCTTAGCATCTGCATGGCTCTAGACCTGTTATCGTGTTGTGAACGTGTTTCGGAACAAGAAATTTGTATTCCAGTTGGTTTATGGAATAGTTGAACTTTTGTTTCTACTTTATTCACGTTTTGTCCGCCAGCTCCACTAGAACGGGCTGTTGTTATTTCAATATCTGCCGGATTGATGTCAATTTCAATGGTGTCATCAACTAAAGGATACACATACACAGAAGCAAAACTGGTATGGCGTTTGGCATTGCTATCAAAAGGAGAGATTCGAACCAATCTATGGACGCCATTTTCACCTTTAAGCCAACCAAAGGCATAATCGCCTTCAATTTCTAAGGTTACTGTTTTTATTCCTGCAACATCTCCTTCTTGATGGTTGAGTTCTTTTACCTTAAAACCACTGTGTTCGGCATACATTAAATACATGCGCATAAGCATGCTTGCCCAATCGCAACTTTCTGTGCCACCAGCTCCAGCGGTAATTTGAAGTACGGCACTTAAACTATCACCTTCTTCGGAAAGCATGTTTTTAAATTCTAAATCTTCAATAAGATTTGTAACTTTTTCTGTACTGCTTTCTATTTCCTCGAGCGTAGATTCGCCTTCTTTATAGTATTCGTAAGTAATTTCAAGTTCTTCGATGAGCAATTTTGCCTTTTGGTAATCTTCAACCCATTTTTTTTTGTTTCTAAGCGATTTCATTACGAGCTCGGCAGCTGTAGAGTCGTTCCAGAACGTTGGAGAAAAGGTTTGTTCTTCCTCGTTTTGAATTTCAATTAGTTTGGCATCTATGTCAAAGATATTGTCTAAGCGCACTTAGACGTTTATTAAGATCTTTTATTTGATCTGAAGTAATCATACTTTATTTTTGTTTTCACAAAAGTAAAATTAATAATTGGCTGATAAAATATAACTTGATTTAATTTTATAGTTTTATGCTTTGAAAAAAACAAATACGAAATTTTAAAGTGTCGCCAATTCACAAATAATAAAATTAAAGTTTGAAATTCTAAATTATAAAGTTTTTTAGATGAATTTCAAATCTATTATTTGTGTGTTTGTGGCCTAATTATCCTATAGATTTATAATTTTGCCCATGATAATAGATTTAAGAAGTGATACGGTTACCAAGCCAACAAAAGGTATGTTGGATGCAATGATGCAATCAGAAGTTGGTGACGATGTATACAAGGAAGATCCAACAGTGAATGCTTTGGAAAAACGACTTGCCAACATGTTTGGAAAACCAAAAGCCTTATTTTTTCCAACTGGAACCATGGCGAATCAAACCGCTATAAAACTGCACACCCATCCTGGAGATCAGGTTATTTGCGATAAAGATGCCCATATTTATAATTACGAAGGTGGTGGAGCCTCTTTCAATAGTGGTGTTTCGTGTAAATTAATTCAAGGAAATCGTGGCATGTTTACTGCAGAACAGGTGGTTGAAGCTATTAATCCTCCAGATTTTTATCACAGTCCGTTAACGGCTTTGGTAGAAGTAGAAAATACGGCGAATAGAGGCGGAGGATCTTGTTGGGATTTTGAAGAGCTTAAAAAAATAAGAACGGTTTGTACTACCCATAATTTGGGTTTCCATTTAGATGGTGCACGAATTTGGAATGCCTTGGTGGCAAAGAAAGAAACAGCTAAAGATTATGGTCAATTATTCGACACCATGTCCGTGTGTTTAAGTAAAGGTTTAGGTTGCCCAATAGGTTCTGTGTTGATTGGAGATGAAAAAATCATGCAAAATGCCATCAGAATCCGAAAAATTCTAGGAGGAGGTATGAGACAAGTTGGATATTTAGCTGCAGCTGGTTTGTACGCATTGGACCATCATTTAGAACGTTTGGCTGAAGACCATAAAAGAGCGAAGGAAATTGGTCAGGTTTTAAGTCGATTATCTTTTATTAAAAAAGTAGAACCTGTTGAAACCAACATCATTATTTTTGAATTAGAACGTAAAACAGACGAATCGAAATTTTTAGAAACCCTTACCAATCATAACATTCGATTAAGTGGCATGGGACAAGGGAAATTACGAATCGTTACACATTTGGATTATACCGATGATATGCATGCGTATTTTTTGACTATTTTAAAGGATATGGCATTATAGGAATTATGAAAGAATAAAATAGCATCCAATACTGCCCATTAAATATTGAATTTCAAACCTCAAATCTCAAACCTAATGCCTGTTTTATTTAAACATATCCATTCCTGGAATGTTAGGCATGCTATCTTTTGCAACAGCAGCTAATTCGGCGTCGTTTACTTTGGTTGCTTTTTCGATGGCTTTATTAAGGGTTAAAATTAGATAATCTTCTAATTCTTCCTTGTCTTGTAGCAGACTATCATCTATGCTTATAGATTTAATTTTTCTGTTGGCAGTCAATGTGATTTTTATTTTTTCGTCGCTGCTTTTTTCATCAATTAACACTGTGTCCAAGCGTTTTTTAGTTTCTTCAACTTTTTTTTGGGTTTCCTTAAGTTTTCCCATCATGCCCATTAGATCTCCAAACATAATTTATAATTTATTAATTTGAATGCAAAGCTATTTAATTTTCATATTTTTGATGTCATTAATTCAGTAAAAATTTTTTCACTTTTGAATAACAACATGCTTCCACCAAAGGCCAAGAAAATCCCCAAAAAACTTATAGCACATAATGATGTTCGAATCGATAATTATTATTGGTTAAACCATAGAGAGGACCAAGAGGTTTTAGACTATTTGGAAGCCGAGAACAGCTATACAAAGGGCATGATGAAACATACTGAAAAGCTTCAAGAGCAGCTGTTTGAGGAAATGAAGTCAAGAATTAAAGAAGACGACCAATCGGTTCCTTATAAACTAAATGGTTATTGGTATATCACCAAATTTGAAAAAGGAAAGGATTATCCTATTTATTCTAGAAAAAAAGGTACTCTAGATGCTCCAGAAGAATTGCTGTTTGACTGTAACGAGATGGCAAAAAGTTACGCTTATTTCAGTTTAGGAAGTATTTCCATAAGTCAAGATAATACCTTAGCTGCTTTTTCTACAGATACCATTAGTAGGAGACAGTATAAAATTCAAATTAAAAACCTGGTAACTGGTGAGATTTATCCTGAAAAGATTTTAAATACCACAGGAAGTGTTACTTGGGCAAACGATAATGCCACTCTTTTTTATACGCGTAAGGATAAAGTTACTTTGCGATCGTATAAGGTTTTTAGACATAAATTGCATACAAAGGTCAAGGAAGATATAGAAGTATATCATGAAACCGACGAAACTTTTAACACTTTTGTCTATAAAACTAAATCCAGAAAATACATTGTAATAGGATCCTCAAGTACGTTAACTTCGGAATACCGAATTTTAAATTCAGATACTCCTAACGGTGATTTCAAGATTTTTAGTGAAAGAGAAAGAAACTTAGAGTATTCTATCGAGCATTATGAAGACCATTTTTATGTATTAACCAATAAAGACGATGCTTTAAATTTTAAACTTCAAAAAACAAAGGAAACAGAAACCGACAACAAATTTTGGCAAGATGTATTGCCCCATAGAAAAGATGTTTTGTTGGAAGACATTGAGATTTTTAAGGAGTATTTGGTGGTTAACGAAAGAGAACAAGGTTTAAATAAACTTCGAATTATAAGTTGGAATGGCCAAGAGGATTATTACATTCCTTTTGAAAGTGAAACCTATACGGCCTATATAGGGAATAATCCAGATTTTGATAGCGATTTTTTACGTTACACCTTTAATTCATTAACAACTCCGAGTTCGGTTATAGATTATAATTTTAAAACGAAAGTTCATGAACTTAAGAAGGAGCAAGAAGTTTTAGATGAGAATTTTAAGAAAGAAAATTATGCTTCCGAACGTATTTGGGTAACGGTACGAGATGGAGAAAAAGTGCCAGTTTCTTTAGTGTATAGAAAAGACTTAAAAAAAGAAACCGGTAATCCCTTGGTGCTTTATGCTTACGGTTCCTATGGCTCTACTATAGATCCGTATTTTTCGACGGTAAGATTAAGTTTGTTAGATCGAGGTTTTGTGTATGCTATAGCACATATTAGAGGCGGAGAATATCTTGGTCGTGATTGGTACGATAACGGCAAGCTCTTGTCTAAAATGAATACGTTTTACGATTATATAGATTGTACCAAGCATTTAATTGCCAACAATTATACGTCAAACAAACATTTATATGCCTATGGAGGTTCGGCTGGAGGACTTTTAATGGGGGTTATTATCAATCTTAATCCCGAATTGTATCATGGCATTTTAGCTATTGTGCCTTTTGTAGATGTGTTAACAACCATGTTGGACGATACCATTCCGTTAACTACTGGAGAGTATGATGAATGGGGAAATCCAAATGAGGAGGCATATTACAATTACATAAAATCCTATTCGCCCTACGATAATATTAAACAGCAGGATTACCCCAATATGCTGGTAACTACAGGTTTGCATGATTCGCAGGTACAATATTGGGAACCGGCAAAATGGGTTGCTAGACTAAGAGAGCTTAAAACAGATACAAATAAATTACTGCTTTATACCGACATGGAAACGGGTCATGGTGGCGCTTCTGGACGTTTTGAAAGCTTAAAAGAAGTGGCTTTGGAATATGCTTTTATACTGGATTTGGAAGGAATCCCTTGTTAGTAAAAAAAATTATGTATTTTTGCAAGGTTTTAGGTCGCTTAATTTTTAAGTTACCGTAAAATATCATGTATGGAAAAAAATAAACAAGTATTTAATAATGTTTTAGAATTAGTTGGGAATACGCCACTAATTAAACTGAATAAAATAACTTCTTCATTAAAAGGAAACTACTTTGCTAAAGTAGAGGCTTTTAATCCAGGACATTCTTCTAAAGACCGAATTGCACTCTATATAATAGAGGAAGCGGAAAGAAAAGGCATTTTAAAACCCGGTAACACAATTGTTGAAACAACTTCTGGTAATACAGGCTTTAGTATCGCTATGGTTAGTATTATTAAAGGTTACAAATGTATTCTGGCCGTAAGTTCTAAGTCATCTGCCGATAAAATAGACATGTTAAAATCTATGGGCGCGCAAGTTTATGTTTGTCCAGCACACGTTAAAGCGGACGATCCGAGATCTTATTATGAAGTTGCTAAACGTTTGCACGAAGAAACTGAAGGTTCTGTTTACATCAATCAATATTTTAGCCAATTGAATATCGATGCACATTATTATTCAACTGGACCAGAGATTTGGAATCAAACGCAAGGGAAAATTACACATTTGGTAGCTTGTAGTGGAACTGGAGGAACTATTTCTGGAATTGGAAAATATTTGAAAGAACAAAATCCAAATATTAAAATTATTGGTGTGGATGCTTACGGTTCTGTGATTAAAAAATATCATGAAACTAAGGAGTTTGATGAAAAGGAAATATATCCATATAGAATTGAAGGTTTAGGGAAAAACTTAATTCCAACAGCCACTGATTTCGATGTTATAGATGAGTTTATAAAAGTTACGGATGAAGAAAGTGCTCATACGGCGAGAGAAATAGCCAGAACAGAAGGTTTATTTGTTGGTTACACATCGGGAGCTGCAATGCAAGCCATAAAACAACTTAATGAAGAAGGCTGTTTCAACGAAAACTCCAACGTTGTTGTTGTGTTTCCAGATCACGGATCTAGATACATGAGTAAAATTTATAGCGATACATGGATGAACGAACAAGGCTTTTTTGACAATCTTCACGAACCCGAGGAGGCCACAGAAAATAT
Organism: Xanthomarina sp.; assembly: GCF_035306705.1. Lineage (GTDB taxonomy): Bacteria > Bacteroidota > Bacteroidia > Flavobacteriales > Flavobacteriaceae > Xanthomarina. The sequence goes on along the minus strand of NZ_DATGNO010000080.1, from coordinate 81,203 downwards.
TCAATATATTAAATAACTAAAATTATAAAACATGTTACTAAATTTAGTAACATGTTTTTGTTAACAATAGGGTGAAAAAAGATTATGTATTCAACATTTAAATCTTTAATTTTGCACTATAAAATCATGATTAATAGCTTATATGAAAGACTTATTCGATAAAATTTACAGAGACAAAGGACCATTAGGAAAATGGGCCTCTCAAGCTGAAGGTTATTTTGTGTTTCCTAAGTTGGAGGGTCAAATCTCAAACAGAATGAAGTTTCAAGGAAAAGATGTAATTACTTGGAGCATCAACGATTATTTAGGTTTAGCAAATCATCCTGAGGTTAGGAAAACGGATGCAGAAGCAGGAATTGCTTATGGATCTGCTTATCCTATGGGTGCTAGAATGATGTCTGGACATACCGAATTGCACGAAAAGCTACAAGTGGAATTAGCAGAATTTGTAGATAAGGAAGCTGCCTATTTGTTGAATTTTGGATATCAAGGAATGGTTTCTACCATTGATGCTTTGGTAGCAAAGGATGATATTATTGTGTATGATGTAGATGCTCACGCATGTATTATTGATGGTGTGCGTTTACATATGGGAAAACGATTTACCTATAAGCATAACGATATTGAAAGCTTAGAAAAAAATCTAGAGAGAGCTACAAAAATGGCTGAGCAAACTGGAGGAGGGATTTTAGTGATTTCTGAAGGTGTGTTTGGAATGCGTGGAGAACAAGGCCGATTAAAAGAAATTGTTGAACTTAAAAAGAAATTCAACTTTAGATTTTTAGTAGATGATGCGCATGGGTTTGGAACTTTAGGTAAAAACGGAGCAGGAGCAGGAGTAGAACAAGGTGTTCAAGATGGTATTGATGTGTATTTTGCAACTTTTGCTAAATCTTTAGCAAGTACAGGTGCATTTATTGCAGCCGATCAAGAAATAATCGACTACTTAAAATACAACTTACGTTCGCAAATGTTTGCAAAATCTCTGCAAATGCAATTGGTTGTGGGAGCTTTAAAGCGTTTGGATATGCTTAGAACTATGCCGGAATTAAAAAATAAACTTTGGGAAAACACCAATGCTTTACAATCTGGATTAAAAGAAAGAGGCTTTGATATTGGTACGACACAAAGTTGTGTAACACCAGTTTATTTAGAAGGAAGCATTCCTGAAGCTATGGCTTTAGTAAGAGATTTAAGAGAAAATCATGGTATTTTCTGTTCTATCGTTGTGTATCCAGTAATTCCTAAGGGATTAATCTTATTACGTTTAATTCCTACGGCAACACATACTTTAGAAGATGTTACCGAAACCCTTGATGCTTTCGATGTTATTAGAGAAAGATTATTAAACGGTACTTATAAAAGATTATCAGCTTCTGTAGCAGCATCTATGAATGAATAAAAAACTTATTTATAATTATAAAAAAATCCGATAGTTTTAGCTATCGGATTTTTTTATTATAATTCTTTCCTAAATGTTTTTCGACGTTTAATAATCTCAGTATCAAAATCTTTCCAAATTTGTTGAGAAGCTAAATTATCTGCCAATTCAGGTAAGCGAATACAAGTTTCTATGTTCTGCTTTTTTAATGTTTCGTAGAATTCTTTAAAAATAATAGCAGTAACTCCTTTATTATGATAGTTTGGTTCCACGCCAATTAAATAGAACAAAACAGTTTTACTATGTTTTTTTGCTTTCAGTAATTTTAAAAATCCAAAAGGGAATAATTTTCCATTCGCTTCTTGAAGAGCATGTGAAAAAGAAGGTAGGACAATAGCAAATGCCACCATGTTATCGTTTTCATCAAAAACAAACTTGATGTATTCTGGATTGATAAAATTGATGAATTTTTGTTTAAAATATTCTCTTTGCTCATCGGACACAGGAACAAAAGTAGATAGCTTGGCATACGATTTATTGAATAAATCGAACATGCTATCGATATGTGGAATGACCTCTTTTGTTTTAGTGAATTTACTAGGTCTTAATTTAAAACGCTTCGTTATAATTTCGTTTACCCGAGTAAAACGTTCTACGGGTATGGTATTAAAGGGGAATTTACTTTCTATATATTCTTTTTCAGGTAAATAGCCCAATTCTTCAAAATGCGTTATGTAATACGGATGATTATACCAAGTAGCCATAGTTCCAATATGGTCGAAACCAAAGGTTAACGCGCCATTTTTATCTAAATTAGAAAAGCCTACTGGCCCTTCAATAAACTCTAAGTTATTCAATTTTCCTATGTTTGCTACCTTGTCCAACAAAGCTTTAGAAACAGAAATATCATCTATCATATCAAGCCAACCAAAACGCATTTTCTTTACGTTTTGTGTTTTAATTTCTGTCCAATTTAAAATGGCAGCGACTCTTCCTACAATTTTATTGTCTTTATAGGCTAAAAAGAAATACGCATCAGCATGTAAAAAAGCTGGATTTTTATCTGAACTTAAAGTGGCAACTTCATCTGAAATAATAGGTGGTACCCAATATTTTGAGTTTTTATATAATTGAAAAGGAAAAGTTACAAATGCTTTTAATTCCTTTTTATTTTTAACTTCTTTAAGTGTAATCATAAGTTTAAAAATATCAATTTAAATATCAAAATCTATATCTTCCTTTTTTCTCTTGTTTTTCTCTTCGCCTCGTGCTTTGTTTTCCCTTCTTTCAAGTTCATCTTTGGCCGAGGTACCATCTTTTACCTCTTTGTCTTCATGAAAATCCAATCGGTAGGAGGCTCCTATGGCAACACCGAAAACCGAAGGCGTATCTTTGGTGTTAAATGTAGCAGCCGCATCTACTTGGAGGTTTCTGGTCCATAAATAAGCCCCTCCAAAACGAATTAAGTTATCTGCATAAAAATCGCTGCTAATATTTTCAGATTCAACAAAAACAGCCCATTGGTCTGCAATCGATTTTGTAAGGGTTAAAATAAAAGAAAAATCAGATTGATCTGTTCCAATTCTATCTTTTGCAAAGTTCATTACAAACACCCATCCTCCAGAAAAGTTATTTTGAGTAGAAATCATAATTTTCGGACTAAATCCTTCAACACCTGCAGCTGTAAATGGATTGTCCTTGGTGTCGAAATTTGCGCCCGCGTAAACCGCAACAGCAGGAATTAAATATTTCCATTTAAAGGCACGGTTGGCTTTCCAGCTATATAAATTAGGTTTTTCCTCTTCAGCATTTCTAAACGGATCGTAAACCAGATACTTAGCTCCAAGAGTTAAAGTTTTAAAATTGCTAAAACTATCTTCGTTTGGTAGGGTGTTGGTGTAAGATCTTTTTGTGGATTGATAGGTGCCTTCCAAATTTAATTCTAGTGCAGGCCATAAAAGTCCGTATCTCAAGGCAAAATTAGCACCGAAACTTTTATCTTCTCTATTTAGGAGTTGGTGTTTTTCCTTCGACATATAAGGTCCAGCCTCAAACTGAATTACGTTAGTTCCAACCGAGAAAGCACTTTGTGAGACTCCAGGTCTGTTGGAGTTAATAACTTCGGTGTATTGCGAATATCCATTTATGGTAAAGCCAAAAGCGAAAAGGAATACATAGGTTTTTAAATATTTCATATGTAAAAGATATTTTAATGGAGCTTGTTTTTTATAACAACTTATCTTCTAGGTTTTTATAAAAATATATACAGCATGTACTTCATGCCGTCTAGATAGATTCAAATATATAGATTTTATAATTTTTTTAAGTATTTATTTCAGTTTTTAAATAAGTAGATTTGTATTTTTGTTTAAAATTATATCTATGCTACAGTATGCATCTATAACGGGCGTTTTAAGGGTTATTTTAATTATTCTATTAATTTATTATGGAATAAAAATACTTACCAGATTGTTTGCGCCTTTATTAATGAAATATGTTGCTAAAAAAGCTGCAGAACGTTTTGGTGGTCAGTTTGGGCAACACCAACCACCTAAACAAGAAAAAAATAATGAAGGTGAAGTTACCATAGATAAAGCACCTGAAAGAATGAGTTCAAATAAAAATGTAGGAGAATATGTAGATTACGAAGAAATTGATTAATTTTCGCTTTCACAGTATAACATATTTTCATGCCTGTTTCATTTAAAAAATTCCTTCCTCACATCCTTGTCTTAGTAGGATTTGTGATTATTTCTTTAGCTTATTTTAGTCCTGTACTTCAAGGGAAATCCATTTACCAAAGTGACATTGTGCATTATATTGGCATGTCCAAGCAACAAAAAGATTTTAAAGAAGCTACTGGAGAAGAAACTTATTGGACAAATAGTGCTTTTGGTGGTATGCCCACTTATCAATTAGGAGCACATTACCCAAATAATTTTATTAAAAAACTAGATTTAACGCTTCGGTTTTTACCTAGACCAGCCGATTATCTGTTCTTATATTTTCTAGGATTTTACATACTTTTGTTAGTTTTAAAAGTCGATTTCAAACTCGCAGCCCTTGGGGCACTTGCTTTTGGATTTTCAACATATCTCATAATTATACTTGGCGTTGGACATAATAGCAAGGCGCATGCCATTGCATATATGCCCTTAGTTTTAAGTGGTATTGTCCTCACTTTTAGAAAACGTTATATTTTTGGGTTTTTACTAACTTCCTTAGCTTTAGCTTTGGAGCTGGTTGCCAATCATCCACAAATGACTTATTATTTAATGTTTTTGGTGGTGATATTAGGAGTAGCCTATTTGATTGATGCGTATAGAAAACAAGAACTCCCTCATTTCTTCAAAGCTGTGGGAATTTTATTGCTTGCTGTGGTTTTAGCTGTAGGAATGAATGCTACCGGTTTGATGGCTACCCAAGAATACGCCAAGGAAAGCACTCGTGGACAAAGTGAATTGACCATCAATCCAGATGGTTCACCAAAAGAAATTACAACCGGTCTTGATAGAGATTATATTACCGAATACAGTTATGGTATTCTGGAGACTTTTAATCTATATATCCCGAGATTTTTAGGTGGTGGAAGCCACGAGGATGTTGGTAAGGATTCAGAATCGTACCAATTCTTTTTAAAACAAGGTGTTCCTCCATTGGATGCCAGAGAGTATGCCAAACAAACCCCTACTTATTGGGGCAAACAAACCATTGTGGAAGCCCCTGCATATATTGGAGCTGTCGTAATATTCTTGTTTGTTTTTGCGCTGTTTTTAGTTAAAGGTCGTTTAAAATGGTGGCTTGTTGGTGGTAGTTTACTATCGCTTATTTTGTCGTATGGAGACAGTCAGCCATTTAAGTTTATAACCGACTTTTTTATAGATTATGTGCCGCTGTACAACAAGTTTAGAGCCGTAAGTTCTACTCAAGTTATTTTGGAATTATGTATTCCGGTTTTAGCAATTTTTGGACTTGTCAAGCTTTTCAATAATTTTAATAAAGAGGAAGAAAAACTAAAAGCTCTAAAATTTGCAGTGATGATAACTGCTGGATTAGCTGTTGTTTTTCTATTGTTTAAATCGTCCCTGTTTAATTTTGTAGGTGGAAGCGATGGTTTTTATCGTCAGAATTACGGACAGCAATTTATGGACGCCCTGATTGCAGACAGAAAAGCATTTTTTACCCAAGACACCTTAAGAACATTGGTGTTAGTATTATTATCTGCCGGGACCATTTATTTGTTTCTGAAAAAGAAAATTTCTGAAACAAAAGTGATTATGGCATTTGCTATTTTAATTCTTATCGATTTGGTTGGAGTAGATAGACGCTATGTAAACAACGATTCTTTTGTGCCTTCTATAAGAATGAACAAACCATATCAAGCTACAGAAGTTGATAAAGCTATTATGCAGGACCCAGGGCATTTTAGAGTGTTTGATTTGGTTTCTAGAGCGCCTGCCAAAGCATCGTACTTTTATAATTCTTTAACAGGATATCATGCTGCCAAATTAAAACGTTATGATGAGCTGTATGATTTTTACATCTCCAAAAACAACATCAACGTGTTAAACATGTTGAATACCAAATATATCATTGCTGAAGATGAAGAAGGAAATCCATTTCCTTATACCAATCCCGATGCCAATGGAAATGCTTGGTTTGTTGAAAACATCAAGTTTGTTAATTCGGCAAATGAGGAAATGTTAGCGCTCGATAGTTTGGATACCAAGCGAGTGGCTGTTATGATAACTGATAATGAGTATGCTTCTTTTTTAAAGGATGATATGATGATCGACACGACAGCAACGATTGCTGTTGAAACATACCAACCTAGTTATATAAAATATAAGTCGAACAGCGCTGTTGATGGATTTGTAGTATTTTCAGAAATTTATTATAAAGATGGATGGAATGCTTATATAGATGGCCAGTTAACGCCACATTCGCGAGTAAATTATCTGTTGCGGGGTATGAATGTGCCTGCAGGTAAACACGACATAGAATTTAAATTTGAACCACAAGTTATTAAAACTGGAGGTAACATTGCTTTGGCAAGTTCCATAGTATTTGTTTTACTGCTTCTTGGTGGACTTTTCTATAATTTTAAGAAAGACAAAGACTAGGCTTTTATGGCTTTACTCCAATAAAAATGACTAAAACCAAGGTTCTAATTATCGCATACTATTGGCCGCCAGCTGGAGGTCCAGGGGTGCAACGTTGGTTGAAATTCACGAAATATTTACCAGAATTTGGTATAGAGCCCATTGTTTATGTACCTTCAAACCCTAGTTATCCTATTATAGATGAAACGCTGCTTGAAGAAGTTTCAGATACCATTACCATCTTAAAACAACCCATAAAAGAACCTTATAAGTTTGCTGGTATTCTATCTAAAAACAAATCTAAAACCATAAGCAAAGGAATTATTCCAAAACAAAAGCAACAATCTCTTATTGATAAATTATTACTTTTTGTGAGAGGAAATTTTTTTATTCCAGATGCTAGAATAAATTGGGTAAAACCTTCCGTACAGTATTTAGATAGGTATATATATGATTATAATATTAAAATCATAATCACTACTGGACCGCCACATAGTTTGCATTTAATAGGTTTGGAGCTTCAGAAAAGAGCAGGAGTTAGATGGATTGCAGATTTTAGAGATCCTTGGACGACCATAGGATATCATAAACAACTAAAACTGACCGATCTTGCAAAACAAAAGCATCAAGCTTTAGAAAAAGAAGTTCTTCAAACTGCCGATCAAATTATTGTTACCAGTGAAGTGACTAAAACGGAGTTTTCTTATTTAACTAAAAAACCAATTTCGGTCATTACAAATGGCTATGATAGAAATACTGTTGCTATTCCACCTTTAGATAAAAAGTTTACTTTAGCGCATATTGGCTCCTTATTATCCCAACGTAATCCAGAAGTGCTCTGGCAAGTTTTAAAAGAACTTATTGAGGAACATTCAGATTTTGCAAAAGATTTTGAACTTCATTTTATAGGTTCTGTAAGCGAAGAAGTGCTCGAATCCTTAAAAGGCTATAATTTAAGCGCTTACGTAACCAATCATAGTTATGTTACGCATAGTAAAGCCGTTGAATTTCAAAAGAAATCGCAAGTGTTATTATTGATTGAAATAGACTCTGAAGAAACCAAATGTATTATTCCAGGAAAACTGTTTGAATACATGGTTTCGAGCAGACCTATATTAGCAATTGGTCCAAAAGATTCAGATATTGAGCGTATCATTAAAGAGACCAATACAGGATCTTATTTTAATTACCAAGATCACGAAACCATTAAAATAACACTTTTAAACTTTTATAGAGCGTATCAGGAAGGACATTTAAAATCCCATGCCATTGGATTGCAAAAATATAGTAGAAAAGCTTTAACCGAATCTTTAACTAAATTGATTTTATGGGAGTCGTACTAAATCAGTCTATAAAAAACACACTTATTACCTATTTAGGTTTTGGAATTGGAGCCATTAATGTCCTGTTTTTATATACTTCATTTTTAAGTGACGAGTATTTTGGATTGGTAAGTTATCTGCTTTCCACAGCTAATATTATGATGCCACTTATGGCTTTTGGTGTTCATAATACCATTGTGAAATTTTATTCTTCGTTTAAAACCAAACAATCTCAGAATAGCTTTTTAACCTTAATGTTGTTTTTGCCTTTACTGATAATTATTCCTTTTGGACTGATTGGGTATTTCGCTTTTTCATTTATTAGCACTTGGTTGGCAGGAGATAATTTGATTGTGGTCGATTATGTTTGGTTAATTTACTTCGCAGCCATAACCTTTGCCTATTTTGAAGTCTTTTATGCGTGGTCTAAAGTACAAATGCAAACTGTTTTTGGCAATTTTATGAAAGAGGTATTTCATAGATTATTTACAACAGTTTTACTTCTTGTTTTATACGCAGGCTATTTAACTGTGGACGAGTTTATTTATAGTATTGTTGGTGTTTACGCCTTGCGAATGGTTATTATGAAGTTGTATGCGTTTAGTCTCCGTTTTCCAAAATTGAAATTTGAAAGAATCCCTAATCTGATATCTATTTTAAAATACACGAGCTTAATAATTATAGCAGGTTCTGTAGCAAACGTGATTTTAGAAATTGATAAATTCATGATTAATCGCTACGAAGCCATTGAAAACGTAGCTTATTATGGAGTTGCTATTTACATTGCTACCGTAATTGGTGTGCCTTATCGATCTATGTATCAAATTGTAAATCCGTTGACAGCAAAACTTTTAAACGAAAAAAATAAAGTGGATTTAAAGATTCTTTATCAAAAAAGTTCGTTGACCTTATTCATTATTAGCGGGTTTATATTTTTAATTATTATTTTAAATATTAATGAACTTTACAAACTAATCAACGAAAATTATGTTGATGGTTTAATCGTGGTTTTCATTATAGGCCTTACCAAATTGTTGGATAGTTTGCTTGGTAATAATAATGCGATTCTTTTTAATAGCGATTATTACAGAATGGTGCTAATTCTAGGAGTTTTCCTAGCCGTTTTAACCGTTGTTTTAAACATGGTTTTTATTCCTTTGTATGGAATAAATGGCGCTGCATTTGCCACTTTTATAGCCATTCTAATTTACAATATTTCAAAAATAGTCTTTGTATACTATAAGTTTAATATGCTGCCATTTTCAGCTAATACGGTAAAGGTTATTTTACTTCTTTTAGTAAGTTTAGGTGTTTTTTATTTCTGGGATTTCCCGTTTCATCCTATTATTAATATCACTTTCAAAAGCACGCTTATTTCTATAAGCTATGGCTCATTGGTTTATGGATTTAATTTATCTGATGATATTTCTGTTTTGTTGAATAGAATTTTCAGAATAGGAAAGAGAGGTTCTTAAATGTTATTTTATAACTATTAGTTTGTTTTTTGTAGGTTTTTTAATTCAAACAAAAATAGTAATGGTATAAAATAGGAAAATCCCACAATGTTGCTTTGAGGCAAACTACTTGCAGGACTTTCCAACTTAACCAACCAAAAACTAACTATCTTCTGCCTCTAGTATTTGAAGCTACTGGACTGTTAGTATTCTCTTTATTATATGTACGACTATTTGATTGTTTTGGTTTTCCATCAGGTACATTATTCTTTACTACAGGTTTTGTTGAATTCCCTCTAGTTTGTGTTCTAGGTTGTGAAACCATTGGGCTGTTTGCTCTAGGCGAATTTTCCACTGAACTCTTTCTTGGCTTTACAGTATTTGTTTCAGTTCTAGGTTTTGTTGTCACCTGATTATTAGATCTAGGTGAATTAACTTGTGATTCTCCACGAGGTCTTACCGTATTTGTTGCTTCTCTAGGTTTTACGGCTACCTGATTATTAGATCTAGGTGTGTTAACCTGAGAATTTTCGCTAGGTCTTACAGTATTGTTCGTGCTTCTAGGCTGAGTAGCAACTTGATTGCTCGATCTTGGATTTGCAGTTCCAACATCACGTCTTGGCGTATTGTTTGCCTGAGTTGGTCTAGTAGCTAAATCACTTTGTCTAGTAACTGTAGTTCCACGCCTGCTTGCAACAGCAGTAGTACGTCTGTAATTGTTAGTATACGGTTTATTGTAATTATATCTTACAGGTGTATAATATTGTCTATATGGTTTATGGTAAACGACACAGTGGGTATAAGCCGGAACTGTATAGTACCCATGCCAAGGTCTGTAAATATAATACGGATTGAAGGCATTGATATATCCAGTGTAATATGTATACTGTCTGTAAGAGTTATAATGAATATAAAGGCCTCCAATTCTAGATACATGTCCAAAACCATTATAGTTTACAAACACATTTCCAATTTGGCTTACACGACCGTAAAAATCGTAGTAAACTGGTACATGTTCCACTTGGATAATGGCTCCATACTCATCGTATTGTAAAAATGGATTGTAATTGTATCCAGAATTAAAACTGATGCTTATTCCAGGTCCATACACATTAACATTTGGTCCATAGTTTGGCATATAAAAATCGAACTGTCCGTCTGGAAATATCGAAAACTCGATGCCATTTTCAACAAATATGAAAGAATTACCATAACCTCTCAAAGCTGTTGTATTGTCAATATGACTTGGTTTGTTGGTAGTTGTTGCACTAACAGTTAATCCTCCCAGGACCAAAGCTGCTATTAAAAGCATAAATTTTTTCATAATTGTTAGATTTAAAATGAAACTTGTCTAGTATAAAACAAACAACATGCCAAAAATGTTTTTAAATAAAACAGACGGCTTAACTAATTGAAAACAAGATGCATATAAAAATAAAGATTATGGTCATTTATCAAATGCAAGAGGTTTAAGGTTTTGGTCCTATTGTTTTTCAGTATAAAATAAATCACTTCACCAGTATTTTATGTGTGGTTTTTTTTGAAAGGATTAGAAGAATCTTAATAGTTATTTGTATTCATAAGAGTCTTTTTTCATACATTTATAAGATCAATTATTGAATATGCCAACCAAGCAAACCACTTGTAAAAATTGTGAAAAAGCATTTAAAAGCGACTTTTCTTTTTGTCCTCATTGCGGTCAAAAGTCAAAGGACGAATTAACGCTTCGTGTGTTATTCTCTAACACCCTTAGCAATTATTTTTCTGTTGATGCGCGTTTTTTCAAGAGTTTTCTTCCTTTATTATTTAAACCAGGTTATATAGCTAGAAAATTTGTTGAGGGCAAACGCTTGCTTTATTTGCATCCAGCTCAAATGTATTTGTTTATAGCAATTGTGTTTTTCTTTTTATTTTCATTTAATGCCAATAAACAAGCAAAGGAAATTGATGAAGGTCTTGCTACTGCTTTTCAGAAAAATGAGAAAAATGATAATCTTTCATTTGTAGAAATTCAAGCAAATAGAATTAAAGACTCTATAGATAGAGAAGAAGCTCGAGAAACCCTTAAAAAAACCTCTATTTATACAGGAATGTCAGCTAAGGAAATTGACTCTTTGGTAGAAAGTGAAAATTTCAATCCTAAAAAGAACAACGTTAGTCTAACATCTGTAGAAACAGATTCTTTAATAAAAATAAATGCTCCAGATAAAGAAATTTATAGGTCCATGGGATTAAAAGATGATGATAGCGCATTTAAAAGGCGCTTATATGCGCAAGGATTAAAGTTTCTTAAATCTAAACAAGGAGGAAGTATTTTACAGACCTTTTATGATACTGTTCCTATTGCCATGTTTTTTGTCTTGCCGTTATTTGCTTTATTATTAAAACTAGTTTACAGAAAAAGTGGACGTTATGCGCATCATTTGGTGTTTAGCTTTTACTTTTTTGCCTTTATATTTACGGTGTTTAGTTTTCTTGTTGGAATAAATTTTATAATAGATATTCCAGATTGGATAGATGCTCTAATCGTTTTATCTATATTTTTCTATCTAATTATTGCTTTAAAATGTTTTTATCAACAAAGTTGGTTTAAGAGTTTTTTAAAAGGCAGTATAACAACGTTCATGTTTTTTCCAATAGTACTAATGGTGGCTGCATTTGTGGGCTTCTTTGCTTTTATGTTTTATTAAAGTTTTTCCTTTAAATATTTACCAGTAATGGATTTGCTATTGGCAACAATTTCCTCAGGTGTTCCAGAAGCGACTAAATAACCACCATATTCACCACCTTCTGGACCTAAATCGATAATATGATCGGCACATTTAATCAATTCTAGATTGTGTTCTACCACCAAAATGGAGTGTCCTTTTTCAATTAGGGCATTAAACGATTTTAGAAGCTTTTGTATGTCATGAAAGTGCAATCCTGTAGTTGGTTCATCGAAAATAAACAAGGTATTGTCACTTTTACTTCCTTTTCCTAAAAACGACGCCAATTTTATACGTTGTGCTTCACCGCCAGAAAGGGTAGAAGAGCTTTGGCCTAAAGTTACGTAACCTAGACCAACATCTTGTAAAGGTTGTAGTTTACCTTGAATTTTACCTTGGTCGTGTGTTTCAAAAAAGGTAATGGCATCATCAATGGTCATATTTAAAACATCGTCGATACTTTTGTCGTTAAAAGTAACTTCCAAAACTTCCTTTTTAAAACGTTTGCCATTACAGGTTTCGCAAGTTAAGTGCACATCTGCCATAAATTGCATCTCGATAGTAACTTCACCTTCACCTTTACAGGTTTCGCAACGTCCACCATCCACATTAAAGGAGAAATGTTTTGGCTGATAATTTCTAATCTTACTTAATTTCTGATTGGCATATAAGGCACGAATATCGTCGTATGCCTTGATATAAGTTACTGGATTTGAGCGAGAAGAACGGCCAATAGGATTTTGATCTACAAACTCAATCTGTTTCACATTACTAAAGTTTCCTTTTAGCTCTGAAAATTGCCCAGGTTTATCGCCAAAATCGGTTAATATTTTTTGAAGTGCTGGATACAATATTTTCTTTACCAAGGTGCTTTTTCCACTTCCCGAAACTCCTGTAATAACTGTCAACACTCCAAGTGGAATGCTAACATCTATGTTCTTTAAATTGTTTTCCCTAGCACCAAGAATATCTACATGATACTTAGAAGTTCTTCTTTTTTTAGGAACTTTAATTTCTAATGTGCCATTTAAATATTGAGCTGTTAATGAGTTGGAAGCTAAAATATCTTTATATGTTCCGGTTGCAACTACTTCTCCTCCAAGAGTTCCAGCTTCTGGACCAATATCGATAATCTCGTCGGCTTCTTTCATAATGTCTTCATCATGCTCCACCACGATAACCGTGTTTCCTATATCTCTAAGTGATTTTAAAACACCAATCAATTTTTCGGTATCTTTTGGATGCAGACCAATACTAGGTTCGTCAAGAATATACATCGAACCAACCAAACTACTTCCTAGAGATGTTGCTAAATTTATTCGTTGACTTTCTCCTCCAGAAAGTGTATTCGATTTCCTATTTAAAGTTAAATAGTTTAAACCCACGTTGTCCAAAAACATCAAACGGTTATTGATTTCCTTAAGCAAGCGTTTGGCAATTGTTAAATCGTAGTCGTTTAATTCCAACTGTTTAAAGAAGGCCATTAGTTTGTTTAATGGCAGATCTACTAAATCGGTAATAGTGGCACCTCCAATTTTAATATAATCTGCTTCTGGTCTTAAACGCTTTCCTTTACAAGCTTTACATTTGGTCTTTCCTCTGTAACGAGAAAGCATCACACGATTTTGGATTTTATAAGCTTTGGATTCCAACTCGGCAAAAAATGAATTTAAGCCTTCAAAATATTTATTACCATCCCAAATAAGTTGTTTCTGCTCTTCGCTTAACTGAAAAAAGGGTTTATGGATGGGAAAATCGAATTTATGGGAATTGTTCACCAATTGATCGCGATACCAACTCATGCTTTCTCCACGCCAAGCGAAAATAGCATTTTCAAAAACAGATAAAGCTGTATTTGGAATTACTAAATCTTCGTCTATACCTACAATATCTCCATAACCTTCACATTTAGGACAAGCACCATAGGGATTGTTAAAACTGAATAAATGCACATTGGGTTCCAAAAAATCTATGCCATCCAATTCGAACTTATTGCTAAAAAATCGTTGTTTGCTATCTTTTAATGTTTCTATATAACATTCTCCTTTTCCTTCAAAAAATGCAGTTTGGATTGCATCTGCCAAACGGTTGTAAAAATCTTCTTCGTTTTTGGTGATAATTCTATCGACTACTAAAAATATGGAATCATTTTCAGAAACATCTTTTGCTTCCTCAATTCTTAAAACTTCTTTATCCACTTTAATTCTAGCATAACCTTGCTGTTGAAGCACTTTTAGCTTGTCTTCCATGGTGCGTCCTTTTTCTAAATAAATAGGAGCGAGGAGCAGGAGTTTTTCACCTTCATCAAAAGTTTTAATATAGTTTAAAACATCTGAAACCGTATCTTTCTTAACTTCCTTTCCGGATTTTGGAGAATAGGTTTTTCCAATTCTGGCAAACAGTAATTTGAAATAATCGTAAATTTCTGTTGAAGTACCTACTGTAGAACGAGGATTGGTAGAATTTACTTTTTGTTCTATGGCAATAGCAGGAGCAATGCCTTTTATGTAATCAACTTTAGGTTTGTTAAGTCTTCCTAAAAATTGTCTGGCATAACTGGACAGGCTTTCCACATATCGGCGTTGTCCTTCGGCATACAATGTATCAAAAGCCAAACTAGATTTCCCAGAGCCAGACAAACCAGTAATAACAACCAATTTATTTCTTGGAATTACAACATCGATATGCTTTAAATTGTGCAAACTAGCACCTTTAATAATGATATTTTCTTTCGGGTTTACTTGAGAAATGTTAGGAGTCATAAGTTGTATAGGCGCTAATTTTGCAAAGATACTATAAGTAAATCAACCAAGAAAATAGAATCTTATCGAATATTTTTTTTCAAATAATTTCAATTAATTTGTAGAATAACAAAGAATGTTGTTATATTTGGGACTTACTAATCTTAAAATCACTCGTCTAGCCTATAGCATAAAATTACTTTAAAATAGATTTAACCCCAAACATAAAGGAAACTTTGTGTTCAAAGTAATAATTATGCAAAACGAACTTGTCACAGATGCTACGCTAGTCAGTAACTACATTAAAGGTGATGAACCTGCTTTAGAGGTTTTAATTAAGAGACACAAACAACGCGTTTTTAGTTTTATTTATTCCAAGGTTTTGGATAAGGATATGGCTGAAGATATTTTTCAAGACACATTTATTAAGGTAATTAAAACCTTAAAAAGAGGAAAGTATAACGAGGAAGGTAAATTCTTGCCCTGGGTGATGCGTATTTCCCATAATTTGGTAATCGATCATTTTAGGCGAAATAATCGCATGCCTAAATTTAGCAATTCGGGAGATTTTAATATTTTTTCGGTCTTGTGCGATACAACTTTAGATGCTGAACGAAGCATAATTAAAATGCAAGTTGAAGCTGATGTTAGAAAACTTATTGAAGAACTTCCAGCCGATCAAAAAGAAGTATTGATGATGCGTATGTACAACGACATGAGTTTTAAGGAAATTTCCGATAAAACAGGTGTTAGTATCAATACAGCATTAGGTAGAATGCGTTACGCTTTAATTAATATGAGAAAAATTATTGATAAACATAATATTATTTTAACCAATTAAACAATAATAATCAGACTGTTGCGTTTTAGATTGTAAATAAACCCATTAAAAAATAAAACTAAATGGCAAAACTTTACTCTGAAAAAAATCCCCAAAGGCAGCTTGATTTAAACCCAAAAGAAGAGACCATACAGTTTCTTCTTGATTATTCGAAGGCTTTAAGTGTTATAAATTGTAATAAGATGAAGTTTGAAGCGCTTCTCAACTAAACTTTGAAAAAGTCCTAATTAGTCGTTAGGACTTTTTTGCTTTAGTTTCTTTTTATCAATATGCATGAAGTTTGAAGGATTAAATCCCAGATAGCTAAAATTCTATATTTTGTCGTCTATATATTGAGGATGTGCTTTTAAAACACTTTTTCTTCCAATAGTTTTTGTAATAATGTCTTTATTCAAATCCCAACCTCTTGCGGGAGAATATTGACGTCCATACCAAATAATTTGTAGATGTAAATCGTTCCAAATTTCTTCTGGAAACAGGCGTTTCGCATCTTTTTCTGTTTGAACCACATTTTTCCCATTGGTAAATCCCCATCGATACATCAATCTATGTATATGTGTATCTACTGGAAATGCTGGAATTCCAAAAGCTTGAGATAAAACCACAGCAGCTGTTTTATGTCCTACAGCTGGTAATTCTTCTAGTTCTTCATATGTTTTTGGTACTTGCCCATCATGTTTATCTATTAATATATGCGACAGGCCATAAATGCCTTTGCTTTTCATTGGCGATAAGCCCACAGGTCTAATAATATCCCTGATTTCTTCAACAGAAAGCTTTATCATATCGTACGGATTATCTGCCTTTGCAAATAATAATGGAGTAATCTGATTTACGCGAACATCTGTACATTGTGCAGACAATAATACAGCAATTAGTAAAGTATAAGGATCTTTATGGTCTAACGCTACAGGAATGGTTGGGTAAATTTCATTTAACGTTTTTATAACGAATTCTACCTTTTCTTGCTTAGTCATAAGTTGTATTTTTACAAAAATTGAATTTAAACAAAGATACTATGACAAATTTGAAACCAGGAGATAAAGCACCAGATTTTACTGCAAAAGACCAAGATGGAAACAGCATTTCTTTAAAAGATTTTCAAGGAAAAAAATTGGTGTTGTTTTTTTATCCAAAAGCAAGTACGCCAGGTTGTACAGCTGAAGCTTGTAATTTAAGCGATAATTATTCTAGATTTCAAAAAGCAGGTTATGAGATTCTAGGTGCGAGTGCAGATAGTGAGAAAAGACAAAGCAATTTTAAAAACAAATACAAGTTCCCTTATCCATTATTGGCGGATGAAGATAAAAGCGTGATTGAAGCTTATGGGGTTTGGGGACCAAAAAAGTTTATGGGAAAAGAATATGAAGGCATCCATAGAACCACATTTGTAATTGATGAAAAAGGAATTATCGAGGATGTAATATCAAAAGTGAAAACCAAAGAACATACCGATCAAATATTAAAGTAATAATACGCTGTCTTACAAGTAGGATTAATTTATTTTGTTAGATTCATTGTAGTCAAAACCTCAATGGATATTGAGGTTTTCTTGTTTTAAACTGTGATCGAACCAACCTAAAACCTGCTTTTAAGACAGCGCTTTCTATCTGGAAATTTACTCATTTCTAAAAGTTTCCTCAGTTTCACAACCAAACAGACTTTTCTCTTTAATTAATTTCGAAACACCTTCTGGCAACATAGTTTCCCAACCTTCTTCGCCATCCGTAATCATTTTTAATACAGTTCTTGAGAATACGGTTAAAATGGTTTCATCGTAATCCGTAATATCCACCAACTTACCATTGTACTTAAAAAATTTGTACAATTCTTTCATCCTAGGATGAACTTTTACGTTTTCGCTATTGGTAATTGTGCCATCATCGTTGTGCATTGGATATAAGTATACTCTCAAATCTTTAAAGAATAACTTTCCAAAAGCCTCTAAAATACCACCACTTAAATGACGGTAATATTTTTCGTCAAAAATATCCACGAGATTGTTAACACCCATAGCAAGTCCCATTCTGCTCTTGGTATATTGAGAGAAGTATTCCACCAATTTGTAATACTCCTGGAAATTAGAAATTAAAACGGTTTGTCCTAAAGAGCAAAGCAACTTGGCTCTATCCATAAAGTCCTGTTCATCAATTTCGCCCTCAGCACGTAAATTAGATAGCGTAATTTCGAAAACAACTTGGGTTCTTTCTTCCTCTACTTTATTTTCTTTAATAAACATTTCGTAAGACCTATGGAACATGTCCATATTTACCTTGGTTACAGGCCTAAAACTTCCACGTAAAGCTAAAATATTCTTTTTGTATAAAACTTTTGCTGGCAAAACGTTGTTTCCATCAGGAGAAAACATTACGGCATCTGTCATCCCGTTTTTAACCAACTGTAAACTCATTAATCGGTTGTCCACATCTTCAAAAATGGGGCCTGAAAAGTTTATGGTGTCAATTTCAATCTGGTCTTTATCTAAATGGTCATATAAGTAACGAAGTAAATTTTTAGGTTGCTTATATTTATAATAAGCACCATAAATCAAGTTTGTTCCTAAAATCCCTAAAGTTTCTTGTTGTAATCTGGCATCGTTTTCTTTAAACCTAAGATGTAAAATAATCTCGTTATAATCCTTCTCAGGATCTATTTGATAACGAATACCAACCCAACCATGACCTTTGTATTGTTTTGCAAAATCTATGGTGGTTACTGTGTTGGCAAAAGAAAAGAACATTTTATTTGGATGTTTATCTCTTGTCAAACGTTTTTCAATGAGGCCAATTTCGTGGTTTAGCATTTTACGTAAACGAGCTTCAGTTACATAACGTCCATCCTTTTCTACACCGTAAATAGCATCGCTAAAATCCTTGTCGTATGCCGACATAGCTTTCGCTATGGTTCCCGAAGCGCCACCTGCCCTAAAAAAATGTCTCACCGTTTCTTGTCCTGCACCAATTTCTGCAAAAGTTCCGTAAATATGCTCGTTTAAATTTATACGAAGGGCTTTTGTTTTTAATGAAGGAATGTCATCAAACTCTTTATCTCCTTTTAGGGTTATTTCCATTCTAAATTTTGGATTAAATCTTAACTACAAAGGTAATTAATTAGCAGGTTAAACAAAAAAATAACCTTATTTTTGTTTTAAAATTAAAAGGTTTGAAAGTGACATTTTTAGGCACGGGAACATCGCAAGGAATTCCGGTTATAGGAAGTACTCATCCTGTTTGTTTAAGTACAAATTTTAAGGATAAACGCTTAAGAGTTTCAGTTCTTATTGAATGGGATTCTTTTGTTTACGTGATAGATTGTGGCCCCGATTTTAGACAACAAATGTTAACGGTAGGATGCAACAAAATAGATGGCATTTTATTTACTCACGAACATGCAGATCATACAGCCGGTTTAGATGATATTAGACCCTATTTTTTTAATCAAGGTCCTATTCCTGTGTATGCTCATAAACGGGTTATAGGAGAATTGACGCGTAGATTTGATTATATTTTTGCTGTCGAAGACAAATATCCTGGAGCACCTGGTGTTCTTATAAACGAAGTTAAGAATGAAGCATTCCCTTTAGCCAATCTAAATGTGGTTCCAATTGATGGGATGCATTATAATCTTCAGGTTTTTGGCTACAGATTTGATAAATTTGCCTATTTAACAGACATGAAAACGGTTGAGGATAAAGAAATAGAAAAACTAAAAAACCTGGACGTGTTAGTGATCAATGCGTTAAGGCAACAGCCTCACGCTACGCATTTTAATTTGGAAGAAGCTTTAGATTTTATTGAAAAAGTAAACCCTAAAAGAGCTTATTTAACCCATATTAGCCATTTAATGGGGTTTCATGACGACGTGCAACAAAACTTACCAGAAAATATTTTTCTGGCTTATGATAACCTACAAATTACTATCTAATGAAGAATAAAATTTTAATGTACCTATTTGTTTTTGCGCTTTTACTCGTTGTTTTTCAATATGTGAATTCTAAAAATATTCTAGAAGCGTATGATGTGAAATACGAAAGAAGCCTTGAGAAAAAGCAAGCTTATGAAGACACAATTTCTGTTTTACGAGATCGAATTTTAACTTTATCTGAATTTAAACTCGACCAAACAGAAGCTGCCCTGTCTTATTTTGAAGCACGAGGTTTTAATGTCTCTGAATTGATTCCTTTTATCAAAGATGAAATATACGAGTTGAACGCACTTCCAGGTGAAGAACACGTGCTAATTCCTTATGCATCCATGACCGGCGCAAAAATGCTTATTAATTCCATTAGAATTTTAAATCATAAATGGATCATTGCCAACTTTTCTGATGGGAAATATTGGGGAGAATTATTGATTCATTATGAAATAACCGAAGACGAGCAGTTAAAATTTAAACTTATCGATTCGTTTTTATATCCAACGCAATAAAACTCTAAATTCTATCGATTAACCATTTTTTGAGCTCGTAAAAATTCTGTGGAGCAACACCGTGACCCACAGGAAATTCGGAATACTGGTTCTCAATGTTTAAAGCATTTAAGAATTTTGGTGCTTCTCTAGCCCATTCAACAGGTAATACCTGATCGACACTGCCGTGCGAGCAATAAAAACTTAAATGTGAATAGTCTTTTCCGGTAAGGTTTTCAGGAATAATCTTCGTATTAATATAGCCACTTAAAGCAATAACTTGGTTTACTTTTTCAGGATAAGTTAAAGCCACAGCATAACTTAAAATAGTACCTTGACTAAATCCTAAAATAGTAACATTATCCTTATTTACTGGGTATTTACTACAAGCTTCGTCTATAAATTTGGCTATTAAATCCCTTGAAGTTTTGGCTTGCTCGTCGTCGCTCCATTTGTTTTGATCTGCATCAAAATTAATGGCAAACCACGCATTTCCATAGGGTTGTAATGGATATGGTGCTTTAAGTGAAATAATAAATAATTCCTCAGGTAATTCTGAAGCAAAAGAAAATAAGTCGTTCTCATCACTTCCATAGCCATGGCACATTATTAATAATGGCGCATTTTCTTTTAAGGTAGATGGTCTAGTAATATATGTTAAGCTCAATTTACTGTGTTTTTTTAATTAATATTTTTGAACCATTCCTGGAATTTTTCTCCAAGAACGGGAATTGGTTTTGCTTGTCCTTTTGAAGCATAAAATATTCCAAAAAGCCAACAAACAAAGGTTATAATCCAAAAGCTAGTCCCTAACAAACTGTTGACATATTCTTCAACTAAATTTGAAAAAAGAAGCATAATGATTAATCCCAACATCTGTCGGACATGAAAAAAGGTAAAGGGATTCTTTTTCTCAAGATTCATTATAATAGCTACTATTAACCCAATAAAGGTCAAATAACTAATAATTGCCATGGTCTTTCCTTCTTGAACGGTTTGATCTATCATGAATTTAATTTAAAATAAGTTTATTATTAGCAACAATACCATATACCTTGCCTTTGGTTTCGTAACCAAGGAAGATGGCGTTTTTTGAAGTCGATTTAATAGCATCTTTCGTGAATTTTTGTGTCCCATTAGGATTAAACAAACTTAAATCGGCTTTGTTTCCTATAGCAATAGCTTGAGAAGTTACTCCAAATCTGTTTTTTCCTTTGGTTAAATAATCGATGGTTTTTTTTGTACTAAAATGGGAGTTTAAAATACCAAAAGCAGATTCTAAACCAAGAGTTCCGTATTTGGCAAAATCGAACTCAATTTTTTTATGCTCTATGTCAATCGGGTTATGATTGCTAGTTACCATATCTATCGTGCCATCTTTTAAACCATCTATTAAAGCACTTATATCTTCTTTGGTACGCAAAGGCGGAAGTACTTTAAAGTTGGTATTAAAAGTGGTTAAACTCTCGTCTGTTATAATTAGATTATGAATGGCCACACTACAACTTACATTCAATTTTTTCCTTTTTGCCTCGCGAATCAGTTCCACCGATTTTGCTGTAGAAATGGTTGGAATATGAAGTTTTCCCTCCGTGTATTCCAATAAGAACAAATCTCTGGAAATTTGCAATTCTTCGGCCATATTTGGATTGCCTTTCAATCCTATAGAAGTACTGGTAAACTGTTCGTTCATAACACCTTTTCCTGAAATTTTATTTTCTTGTGGAAAAGAAAGTACCAAGCCATCAAAATTACTGGCATATTGCAAGGCTATTTTAAGTAAATTCGGATTTTCTATAGGTTTTTCATAGTCACCAAAAGCTATGGCACCCGCATTTTTCATATCGAATAATTCAGCCAAATCCACTCCTTTGCTTTCTTTGGTTAAAGCACCAATAGGGTAGAGGTTAACAGCATGTTTTTCTGCTTTTGCTTTTACAAAAGACACATCAGAATTGCAATCGATTACTGGATTTGTGTTGGGGTTTAATGCCACAGACGTAAAACCTGAAAGCGCCGCTGTTTTTAAACCATTTTCTATGGTTTCACGTTCTTCGTAACCAGGTTCTCCAAAACTCACGCTACTATCAAACCAGCCTTGGGATACATGCAGATTTTTTAAATCTATTTCCTGAATGCTTTTAGGGTTTTTTAGTGTTTTTGAAATTTCGGTAATCACACCATTTTCAATTAAAATATCAACCGTTTGATTATGGAAATCGCTTTTAGGGTCGATAATTGTGGCAGATTTTAAAAGTGCGTTCATTTAAAGTATTTTAAGATGAGCAGTTCAATGGCTAGAAAGCCTAGTGCAAAAATAACAAACCATTTCCATAGCTCGTTAATTTTTGAGTCACTTTTTAAATTCCCTAATAAATCGGGTAGGGAATGGGATAAGTTGATGTGTTTTATACCCGAAAGATCTTGATATTGCAACATACTTTCGTCTCTTTTATAATTATAACTGATATTTTCTATAAAATCCAGTTTATTGCTTACCGTATAAGTTCCTGCTGTAGCCGGAACATCATTCGTTGTAATTTGGACTTTATTATTGAAATATTGCTGTTGCGGAATCAAACTTTCATCATTTAAAGTCATCATTAAAATATCGTCCTGTTGTAAACTTATTGGAATGTCAAATTTATTTTCTTCCCCGATAACATAGTACAATTCCGAGGTTTTTAAACTCTGTTTTCCAACGTTGTAAAGCGTAGGAACTATTAAAGGCGAATTTTTAAAGTTTGAATTTTCAGTTTTTAAGGAAGCTGAAAACGCATAAACTTGGTCACTTTTTGTTAAAAATGCTTTGCCATCTTCAAATTGTAATGGCGTACTTCCATTGGAACTGTTTAGTGTGTAAAAACTTTGAACTTTAGGATATTGGAAGTTAGAAACCTCTTTATTAAAAACATCCTTATAAAGTGG
This sequence comes from Xanthomarina sp., assembly GCF_035306705.1. GTDB lineage: Bacteria > Bacteroidota > Bacteroidia > Flavobacteriales > Flavobacteriaceae > Xanthomarina. The sequence goes on along the minus strand of NZ_DATGNO010000080.1, from coordinate 58,320 downwards.
ATGTGAATAATGGATGGTTGTAATTCTCTTTTCTGAAGAATTTAATGCAGTAAAACGCATGTTGTATGGCAGCAACAAGTCGTTATAGGTTTGTAAATCACTTTTTTCTGATGGAATGATCATTAGAAAACCACCTTTATCGGTAAAAGCCTTTAGAGCGGTTGTTAAAGAATTTGGGATGCTTTCCAATTCGTTTAAAACAATGAGGTTTTGGTTTTCAATGTCGCTATAATTGAGCTCATTTAAAGAGACTGAAGTATATTGAAATTCATTTTCCGAATAAATTCGTTTTAAAAACGTATCGTCGCTTTCGTTTATGGCAAGTACGTTTGCTTTAGTTGCTTTATTGATACTAAAAAACAAGGTATTGTCGAAAGCTAGGTTGATATCGTCAATAACAATGCTTCCGTTTACGCTTTCTTCATTGTTTACAGTAAAAACAGCTGTAGCATTTTGTTCAATATCTATGGCTGTTTTTGCTATTAGATTTTCATTATTGAACAAAGAGATTGGAATGTTTTTTAGCGGTTTTCCTTGGTTGGAAACATGTGCTGTAAGCTCGATGTTTAATGGTGTTTTGTTAGAAATGTATAAGCTGTCAATAGACAGGTTGTTGGAGTTTACAGGTTTTAATTGAACGGCATGGAGACTTATTAAAGAATCTAATGTGGGTGTGAATGCCGTTTCCTTGGTTTGAAAATCCGACACCAGGATTAACTGTTGTTGGTTTCCTGAATTGGTGGAAAAGAGGTTTTTGCCTTTTAATAAAACAGCGTCGTAGTTAAGTTGGTTGGAAGCGTAGTCCAGTTGTAGCAATTCATTTTTAATAGCAGTAATTGTTGTGTTTTTAAAAGTGTAGTTATTTGTGAAAACCGAGAAATTTTCTGTTACCTCTAGGTTTTCAATGAGATCTTGGACGGCTCTTTTAAGTAATTCACCTTCTTCGCCTTTGGCTTGCATGCTAAAGGAGTTATCTATATACACTACTGTTTCTTTTTGGGTGTTTAGCGCATTTATTTTTGAAGTGAAAGGTTGGGCAAATGCAAAAATTAGAGCTGCAAACACCAACATTCTTGTAAATAAAATGAGCCATTTTTTTATTTGAGAACTTTTTCTGCTTTGGGCCGTTACTTTTTTAAGAAACGCCACATTGGTAAACGCCTGCTTTTTAAACTTTCTAAGTTGAAATAGGTGAATAAGAATTGGGATAAGCAGCGCAAATAAAGCGTAAAGAAGTTCAGGATGTTTAAACTGCATTCTTATTTGTTTATTTACAAAAATAACGTTTACTCTGATATAGAAAACCTTTTAACAACAAATTAAATTTTTTAGGTCGGAAAATCTCTAATAATTTTTGTAATTCTCACTTCTTAGATGCTTTAGATAGAAGAATTTCGATAAAAATTCAGAATCCAGTAGAAACAGAACTAAATTTTAAAATTCAAGTACACGTGTGGCTTAGGGCTTAACTTGGAATAGCTTCACTAGGCGTTATTCTTTTTTCGTTTGGAATGCTAATGGTAAAACAAGTGCCCACATTAACTTCACTTTCAACCTCAATTTTCCCACCATAAGTTTCTATTTGATTTTTTATCAGATATAAACCAACTCCTTCCGCATCTTTGTTTTTATGAAAGGTTTTATAAAGTCCAAATATTGAATCGCCAAACTTCACTAAATCGATTCCTAGGCCATTGTCGGATATTTTAATTTGTATGTTTTTATCATCAATAACACTTTCAATCTTAATTTCTGGATCCCTATCTGGATGCTTATATTTAATAGCATTGGTCAATAGGTTTTGAATGATGCTTTCAATGTAAGATGGGTTGTAATAAACATATAAATTAGGGTTGATGTGATTGGTGATTTTAGCATTGTTTTCTGAAATAACCATGTTTAGTACATTTAGGATATGGTTGACTTCTTTTGCCAGATATAGTTTTTCTATTCGGGCTGTTCGATTGTTTTGAACAGACACAATCTCAGTTAAATTTCCTATAGTTTTTGTTAAGGACGCAGATAAGGTATTTAAATAAGTTATTATTTCCTCTTTCTCATGGTTGGATGTGGCTTCTTCATAAAAAATAAGGAGACTTTCAAAATTGGCAGCATGTTGTTTTAAATTATGTGTAACAATATGTGCGAAGTTTTTAAGCTGATTGTTTTGTTTGGTTATAATATTAAGCGTGTCGGTTAATTTGATTTCACTTTCAACATGCTTGCTAATATCAACATGGGTTCCAATAAACCGAATGGGATTGCCATTGGCATCTCTTTCAGTAATTTTTCCTTTATCCAAAATCCACTTATAACTGCCGTCTTTGCATTTTATACGGTGTTCATTAACATACAGGTTTTTTACACCATGGATATGATCTTGGAAATCTTGAAAATACTTGTCTCTATCTTCTGGATGTACACGATCGTTCCAAGCGTTTATGTTGTCGCCAAATGTTGGGTCGTTTTCAAAACCAATAATGCGTTTGGAGGCCTCAGAGAAATACACCTTGTTGCTTATAGCGTTAAACTCCCATACGCCAACATTGGTCATTTCAACGGCTAACTGCCACATGCGTTTTTCGTTGTAACCGTTGAGGGAATTTAAATCGTTTGATATTTTTGAGTTTTTAAAATCCATATTTTCTAAACAATTTTTAAGATAGTTTTGAAGTTAATATGGGGAGAATCTAAAAAATGCTATAGTTTTCACTACTAAAATAGTTAATAATCAGCTATCTAAATAGTAATACACAAGAAAGTTTTGTTTATTTTCTTGGATGAAAGCTATGAAGCACATTTTTTAAATGACTTTTATCCACATGCATATAGATTTCGGTTGTGGTAATACTTTCATGACCCAACATGAGTTGAATGGTTCTTAAGTCGGCTCCGTTTTCTAATAGGTGCGTGGCAAACGAGTGTCTAAAGGTATGTGGGGAAATGCTTTTCTTTAAATCTATCTTTACGGCAAGTTGTTTGATAATGGTGAAAATCATAGCTCGGGTAAGCTGTTTTCCTCTTCGGTTTAAAAACAAGGTGTCTTCATGTCCTTTTTGAATGTCTAAATGAACTCGGATCTCCTTTTTATATAAATTAATGTATTTCTGAGCGGATTCTACAATGGGTACAAAGCGTTGTTTGTCTCCTTTTCCAGTAACTTTTATAAAACCTTCCTCAAAAAATAAATCAGAAATCTTTAAGTTGGTCAACTCGCTAACACGCAGGCCACAACTGTATAAGGTTTCTAGCATAGCTCGATTGCGTTCGCCTTCAGGTTTGCTTAAATCTATAGCTTCAATTAAATGGTTAATATCCTCTAATGAAAGTGTGTCTGGAAGTTTTCGACCTGTTTTTGGGGATTCTATTAACTCTAAAGGATTATCCGTTCTATAATCCTCAAAAATGAGATAGTTAAAAAAACTTCGAAGCCCAGAAATAATTCTAGATTGGCTTCTGGCATTTACATGCTTGGCAGTTTCGTAAATAAAAGGCTGAATGCTTTCTTTGGTAATAGATATAGGATTAGCTGGCATTTTGTTAGCCTCCAAAAATTTCATTAACTTTTCTACATCCAAACCATAGCTGGCAATGGAATTGGCAGAAAGTCCTCTTTCAATTTTCAAGTAAAGTTTATAGTCTTTTAAGGCGTGTTCCCATTTCATTAGTGCAAAAATAAACTAAATAGACTAGTTAAATAAGCGGGTTAGAGATAATTAAAGCTAGAATTGATATAAATTGTTAATAACTTATTACACATCATGCTGATTAGTAGGTGTTTAGAATTACAGCCTCTTATAAATGTTGATAATTATGAGTTATTTTGTTCGTAAATTGAAAAAAAAGTACTTAGTTTGTTCTATCAATTTAAAAACTTAATAAATTATGAAAAAATTATTATTTACTGCAGCAATTGCAGTTTTCGGATTTTCAGTAATGAGTGCTCAAGGAGGATTCAAAGTAGGTGCAAACTTTGCTTTACCAGTTGGTGATGCAGGAGATGTCTCATCTTTTAGTATTGGTTTAGATGCAGCTTATTTAATTGAGGTTTCTGATAAATTTTCTGTTGGTGGTGCCACAGGTTTTACTAATGCTTTTGGTAAAACTGAATCTATCAATATTTTCGGTTATTCAGTTGAAGTAGATTATGATGATGTACAGTTTATTCCTGTTGCTGCTGCAGCACGTTTTAATGCTACAGATGCGCTTTATGTTGGAGCCGATTTAGGTTATGCTATTGGAATTAACGACGGTAATGATGGTGGTTTTTACTACCGTCCAAGAGTTGGATATAGCTTTACTGATATGATTGGTGCCAATATTTCTTACACAGGCGTAAGCTTAGATGGAGGAGATTGGTCAACCATTGGTTTAGGAGTAGAGTTTTCATTCTAATTTCTATAATCCATATAAATACAAGAGACTGTCTGAAAAGATAGTCTTTTTTTTTGCGTTTTTTTCATGATTAAAATAAATTTTAATTTTTTAACACCTGCTTAAGCCATTAAAATATAGGCAGTTATAGGTCGGTTGTTTTGTGTTTATTTTTAAGAAGAAGATTCTCACTTTTTTGTAGGTCAGAATAGATATAATGTTTAATTTTGCCGAATAATTAAAAAACAATTATAATCTCAAATTTATTATGAAAAAATCATTAATTATGGCTGCGGTAGTAGTCTTTGGATTTGCTAACGTTAATGCACAAGAAAGCGTAAGCACTTTAGGATATGCTAACAATCAAGAGGAAGGTTCTTTTGGTTTTGATGAAGGTGATATCTTTATAGAAGGTACTGTTGGATTTGGTAGTACAAACGACAAAAATTCAGAAACTAAAACTAACAACTTTAACATTAGCCCTAAAGCAGGATACTTTATTATGGAGAATTTAGCTGTAGGAATCGATGTAGCTTATTCTTCTTATAAGAGAGAAGTTGCTGGTACTGATACTAATGACCGTTCTGGTTTTGGTGCAGGTGTATTTGGACGTTATTACTTTTTAGATTTAGGAAAACGTTTTAAAACGTATACAGAACTTGGTCTTGGTTACACAAGTGACAAAGACAAGATTGTAGATGTAACTAACAACACTTTTGGTGCTGGTTTAGACTTAGGTATCAACTATTTTGTAACCGAAAAGATTGCTTTAACCTTTGGTTTAAAGAACTTATTATCTTTTTCAAGTACGAAGGCAGATGTTACTGGAGCTAAAGCAGAAACAAATTTCAACTTAGGTTTTGGAGACGTTGCTAACCCATTTGGAGGTAATGCTGCTTTTGGTTTATTATTTAAATTATAGTAGCTACTAATTATATAGTAAAAAACCGAAGTTCATAGCTTCGGTTTTTTTATTTATTTTATTTGAATAAACCCAGCTAACATCCAAGATTTAGCTGGGTTTTTTAAATGTTTTTCTTTTAGGTTTTCTCGGCTATTTTCAAATTTATTGCCTCTACTATGGTGTCTATAGATGTTTTATAATCGAACCAAAGATGATTGTCTTTTTTCCGAAACCAAGTAAGTTGTCTTTTTGCATATCTCCGGGAGTTTTTCTTTATTTCAGAAATGGCAAAATCTAAATACCATTCACCTTTAAGATATTTAAATAGCTCTTTATAGCCTACCGTGTTTAAGGCATTGAGTTCTTGTTTATCTATCAACGCTTTTACTTCTTCCAATAAACCTTGTTGCATCATGATATCGACCCGTTGGTTAATTCTTTGATAGATAACCTCTCTCTCGGCGGTTAAACCAATATGAATGGCTTTAAAGGGTCTGTTTTCTTTTTCTTTATTTAAAAAAAAGGAATAAGGCTGTCCAGATCCGATACAGATTTCCAAAGCACGAATAACTCGTTTCGGATTGTCGATAGCTATGTTTTTGTAGGATTCTGGATCTAATATTTCCAATTTTTCTTGAAGTGTCTCTAGACCTTCAATTTCCAACTGTTTGTTTAAATCTTCTCGAATCTTGGAATCGATTTCAGGAAAACTATCCAAGCCATTAATTACAGCATCTACATACAAGCCAGAGCCTCCAACCATTATTACCACATCATGTGTTTTAAACAATATTTCTAATAGCTGTAAGGCATCTTTTTCAAACGCGCCTACATTATAGTTGTCTTCAATGGATTTATGATGAATAAAATGGTGCTTGGCTGCAGCCAATTCGGTTGGAGTAGGTGCAGCTGTGCCAATAGACATTTCTTTATAGAATTGTCTGGAGTCTGCCGAGATTATTTCGGTATTAAAATAGTGCGCTAACTTGATACTTAGCGCTGTTTTTCCAATTGCAGTTGGTCCTACAATAGAAATTAAATACTTATGGTTGCCTTTGCTAGTAATAACTTAAAGGTTTTATGATATTGTGTTTAAATCATGACCACATTCGTGACAAAATTTAGCTGAATCCTTATGGTTTTCATTTAAACAATTAGGACAAGACAGTGAATTGGAGTCTGTATTCCTTGGGTGTTTAGGTATTGGAGAAATGGCATTTGCATTATGGTTATTTGAATCAGTTCCTTTATCATGCTTAGCATATTCTGCCGTAACTATTCCTGTTGGTACAGCAATAATTCCATAACCCATAATCATTACAAATGAAGCTATAACTTGACCTAAGGGTGTTTGTGGTGTGATGTCTCCAAAACCAACAGTGGTAAGTGTAACGATACACCAGTACACACTTTTAGGGATATTATCAAAACCATTTTCTTTACCTTCAACCAGGTACATAACTGTACCTAAAATAATGGTTGTAATAACCATGGCAAGCACAAAGACCATAATTTTTGCTCTACTCGCTTTTAAGGCCGTAGCTAAATGATTGGATGCTGATAAAAACCGAACCAGTTTTAATATTCTAAAAACACGTAACAATCTAATGGCTCTAAAAGCTACAAGAGCATGAGTGCCTACAAATATTAAGGAAAGGTATTTTGGAATAGTTGATAGTAAATCGATAATTCCATAAAAGCTAGTAACGTATCTAAGTGGTCTTTTAACAGAAATAATCCGTAAGATATATTCTATTGAAAACATGATGGTTATAACCCATTCTGAAATATTAAAAAACGTGTGATATTGTTTGTCTAAAGACTCCACACTTTCTAACATAACTAGCAAAATACTTGCTACAATGGCTATAAGTAAAATAATATCGAATAACTTTCCTGCAGGTGTTTCAGCTTCATAAATAATATCATGAACCTTTATTTTCCAGTCGGCAAGTGGTTTTTTTTCAGCCATAAGGTCAAAAGTAATAAAAGAAAATCTATTTATGCTTTAATACGATTAGGGAGTTTTTTTGAATATCCACAAGTGTACCCATAAATTGTTTTAAACTTTCGTAATACTCCGGATTGTAGATAGCCTCTTTGAAGTTAAACTTGAAATATAAGATAATGGCATCTTCAATTATTTTTGTACTAAAAATTAAAAGACCTTTATTGTTAGGCAAGCTAATAGTTAAATCTTTTGGAGTTTCAAGTACTTCGTAGTTTTCATTTAAATCTACTTTTAATGTATATAAAAAGGCATCTTGAAAACCAAAATCTATGGGATAGGTTCTTTCTTGAAGTTTTAAAGGGTTTTCGTCCATTAATTTGATTAAAAACGCATTGATATAGAGATTTCCGCCTATTTCTTCTGCAGTGTATTCTATGTTAAATTCTTCTGAAAACGTATCGCTGGATTTCTCTTTACTGCTTACTGAATGATCTATAAAGTTTACTGAATGGTACTTTTCTTTATATCCATTTAAATAAGCAGTATGGCCTGCGTGATATTCCTTTTTTAAAGCTAAGGAATGATAACCTGTAGCTGTTGTGTTTAGTTTTCCAGCTAAAAGATGGTCTTCTTTTAACTTTAAATCTACCTTGTATTGAATTAACGATAATTTATTTGGGGTTAAATCTATCCAAGAGCTACCGTTTTTAAAATCAAGCATTCTACCTTCTTGGTTCAAGCATCTAAATGGGAGTTCCCCAAAAGGTAAATATTCATCTGTGGCATCCAATAAATAAGTTTCATTGTTAATTGTGGCTTGAACAATTAAATAATTAAACTCTGAAATAATAGGAAATATTTTGGTGGCAAAACCATTGTTTCTTGTGGATAATAAAACAGCATGAACCTTTATTTTGTTTTCTTCAAGAAGATTGTGCAGGAGCATGTTTATTTCCGAAACGTTTCCAGATTTGTTTTTCATGAGGTTTTTTACTGAAACATCGCCAAAAATATTAAAATCCCCATTCCATGTATAGGAGTTTTGAACATAGGAGAATATATTTCTAGCTCGTTGTAAATCATCCGTTTCAGACATAAACGAGTTGTTTGAAATTTTTACGTTGAGTTGTTTTCCAAACCTACTGTCCGCTCTTAATTCCTTATCTACATCTTTCCAAGTTTTGCTTATTTTGTCTGTTCTCCCATCAAATGTTTTTACGGTATTGAGTTCGTAACCAATTTTAGCCAAATAATTATCTTTAGTGGTCATGTAGTCTTCTTCTTTAAAAGCGGGAATATCTTCCATAACATATTTGGAATCAGTACAATCCGAATGTCCTCCACCATGTACTGTCAAACAATACTTTTTAATTTCGCTTTTGTGCACCGTAAACTTTAAAAAACCTACTAGTTTAATGTGGTATTCATAATTTGCAGGAATACTAGTGTTGTATTCGCTGTATAATTTTGGAATATCGTCTTGGAATTCCCAGCCTTTATAATTAAAAACATAAGGGGATTCGGTGGTGTAACTGTAGGTTATAACAGAGCCTTCTTGAACGTTGGGAAGAGTAAACTTTGCCAAAGTATAATTGTCGTTGTATCGCTCTTCATAAATATCACTTTCTATTAATTTTGTGTGGATTACTGAATTTCCTTGTAAATTATAAGTGGTTGCAGTGACTTCTCGAAGTTTTTCTCTTTTCTTTCCGTTGTTGTATAATAGAATGGTTATTGTGGCCCTATCAAAACCCTTCGTATTTATAATTTTTATTTTTCGCTTTACTTCAGAAATGAGATTAAACGTTTTATCGTCTATGTAAGTGTTTCCATACTCGTAAATTACTAAAGCATTGGCAGTGGAATCTTTCTCAAAAACATTTGTTTTAAGATCGGTATGGGTTACAGAATAATCAGTTGAATTAAAACCAGATTGCGCATGAAAAATTAATGGGGTGATAAGTAGGATGGTTAGGTAGATTTTTTTCACGGGTTATTAAGTGGGATTAGTTTTATTTGCTTATTTCTCCTTAAATAATTTTGAATAATATGTTGTGTGTCCCTATTGTTTTCCATAGGTGTAATTACCGATTCCAAAACATTTAAATTGGAAATTTGATAATTAAGATTGACATAACCAAAACCCATGTAAACACCATCTTTTATTAAGATAACACTGCGTTCTGCAACTTCTCGGCCCTTATCTACTAGCACCATATTTGCATTTTTATAGCTGTATTTTTCTATGAGTTTATTAACACGATCGTTATAGGATATAGCTGTTTCTTCTTTTATACACGCACCTTCACATTGTTTAATGGTATAATTAAAACAACTGCCTTTTGTTGGGTCCAAATCTGATAGTTTTTGACAAAGATTGAATTCTTCTACCGCTTTAAATAAAAATTGTTTGGCGCTGCTTTTGGTGCTGAAGGTTGTAATGGCTTTTTTTCTCCCATCTGCTTTATCGATTTTTAGATTGATGTAGCCATCTTCATCCACAAAACTATAAAGTGCATGTGTAAAAATAGTTCTTCGCAAAGCTCTATTGAAAATAGGTTTGTTACGTTTAATTTCCTCACTTTCCTTCAATAAGGCAATCAATTCATTTCCTGTGGCATCGTAGGTAACTGCAGCTGTTTGTAACTGAATTTTTTTAGACTTGCCATTTAGGTTTGTAAAATGCTGGCTGACCCTGTTTTTAATGTTTTTGCTTTTCCCTATGTAAATTATCTCGCCATTTTCATTATGAATATAATAGACACCAGTAATATGTGGGAGATTGTTTAAAATTTGTTTTAAACTAGGTTCCATTTTAAAGGTAGGTTCCACTTTAATAGCATCTTGAACAATTACTTTTTCAATGTCTTTTGCCAATAACATCTTAAAGAGTTTTACCGTTGCAACTGCATCTCCATTAGCTCTATGTCGGTCGCTAACTGGAATTCCTAAAGCTCGTGTAAGTTTGCCTAAACTGTAGGATGCTTGGTCTGGAATAAGTGTTTTAGAAAGAGAAACGGTACAAAGTGTTCTACGCTTATACGGAAAACCTAAACGTTTAAATTCGGTTCTTAAAATTCTATAATCGAAATCTGCATTATGGGCAACAACAATACAATCTTCGGTAATTTCTATAATACGTCTGGCTACCTCATAGAATTTAGGGGCATTTTTAAGCATGTTGCTGTTAATACCTGTAAGATTAACAACAAAAGGCTGGATTTCTCTCTCAGGATTCACTAAACTAATAAATTGATCAACCACTTTATGGCCATCAAATCTATAAATTGCTATTTCGGTTATACCTTCTTCGTTGTACTTACCACCAGTGGTTTCTATGTCTAATATAGCGTAAATTGTGTGCTGTTTTTTAAATGTTATTAAGTTGAAATCGGTTATTAGCGATTACAACTATCCATTGATTTTAATAATTTCGTTCTCCAAAGATACTACTTCCAACACGAACCATGTTGCTGCCACAAGCTATAGCCAATGGGTAGTCGCCACTCATTCCCATAGAAATAATTTCCAGTTCCGAATGTATGGTTTTTAGTTGGTTTGACGTGGTTTTTAATAAATTAAACTCTTTTTCTATTTGCTCCTGGTTGTCTGTAAAGGTCGCCATTCCCATAACTCCTACGACTTTGATGTTTTTTAGTTCTGGGAATTCGCTAGATTTTAATATGTCTGAAGCTTCGCTTGGACTCATCCCAAATTTAGAATCTTCCGATGCTATTTTAATTTGAAGTAAACAATCTATAATTCTATCATTTCTCTTAGCTTGTTTGTTGATTTCTTTGAGAGTTCTAAAGTTTTCAACCCCATGGATCATGCTTACAAACGAAGCCATATGTTTTACTTTATTTCTTTGTACATTTCCAATCATGTGCCATTTGATATCTTCTGGCAGCTCTCCATGTTTTTCAACCATTTCCTGGATTTTGTTTTCTCCAAAAATGCGTTGTCCAGCTTGATAAGCTTCCATAATTTCTTTAACAGATTTAGTTTTAGAAACGGCAACAAGAGTTACTTGTTCTGGTAAAGAGGATTTTATCTTATTAAGATTCTGTTCTATTGACATATGTAATTTTTATTCTTGGTAATTTATATAAACTTCCGATTAAGAGATTCCTGTTTTCGCAGGAATTTAGTATTCATAAATAGTAACACCATTTCGCAATTTCGGCTCTATATAAGTGCTCTTTGGTGGCATAATTAGACCGTCGTCTGCAATTTGTTTCATTTCTTCCACACACACGGGAATCATTACAAAACCAACTTTAAACTCGCCACTGTCCACACTGCTTTTAATGTTTACTAGGTCTTTCTTTCCATTAATATATGAAATTCTTTGGTCGTTTCTTAAATCTTCAATCCCTAAAATAGGGTTTAATATAGTTTTATAAAGAATTTGAGAATCTAAACCGTCTAAAGATGTTTCCATATTGTAAATGGTTTTTCGTAAATGAAGCGAATAGAAATCGCCATCTAAATACATACTAAAATGATGTTTTTTTATGGGTTGATATGGCGTTTTACCTCTGTTTTCTATTCGGTAATTAGTGTCTAATTGAATTAAAAAATCCTCTTTGGATAATCCGTTTAAATCCTTAACCAGTCTATTGAAAGCATGGATCTGTAAATCGGATTCCGGAATTAAATAACTCATAAAAAAGTTATAAGGCTCATTTCCAATGTGTTCGGGGTTGGCTTCCTTTAAATCCTTATATAGCAAATATGAAGAAGTCGATCTATGGTGGCCATCTGCAATGTAAATTGTTGGAATTTCATTGAATTCCTTTTTTAGACTTTCAATGGTTTTTTCATTTTCTACTTTCCATAAATAATGGGTATCTCTATACGTGGTGGTAAACTCGAATTCGGCACGTTCTTTTTGAATTTTGTTTATAATAGATTTAATCGCCGGATTATCTGGATAGGTTAGGAGTACAGGTTCTGCATTAAATCCAACCGTTTTTAGATATTCTTTAAAAATCTCTTCACGATATTCAATAGTATCTTCATGTTTCCTTACAACATCCGTTTCGTAATCTAAATTGCTCACTGCGGCTACAATCCCATTAAACTCCTGTTGTTCTCGATCTACAATTTTATAAATATAGTAGCAGGGCTTTTCATCTTGAGTAAAAATACCGTCTTCCTTAAATTCTAAATACCTGTTTCTTACTAGGTTATATCTTGATTCTCCAGAAATTTCCTTATCATATCTATATCCAGGATTTACAATTTGTAAAAACGAAAACGGATTGTCTCGCAACCTAGATTCCAATTGCTCTTTACTATAACTTTGATACGGCCTAGCAGCAACCAAACTCACTTTGTCTCGAGTAGGACGTACTGCTTTAAAAGGATATATTCTTGCCATTTTTTTTAAGTATTCGGTGTTCGGTAAACAGTGTTCAGTAAACAGTGTTAGTCGGTAATTAAAATTACTTCAAAAATTGTCCAGCCACTTTTTCTGCTTTTCTACTTTCAGAATAATCGTAAAAACCTTCGCCAGATTTGATGCCCAACTTACCAGCCATTACCATGTTTACTAAAAGTGGGCAAGGAGCGTATTTTGGATTTTTAAAACCATCGTACATCACGTTTAAAATAGATAAACAAATGTCCAAACCAATAAAATCGGCTAGTTGTAAAGGTCCCATTGGATGTGCCATTCCAAGTTTCATTACTGTATCAATTTCTTCAACTCCAGCCACACCATTGTAAAGTGTTTCTATAGCTTCGTTAAGCATAGGCATTAAAATTCTATTGGCTACAAATCCTGGATAATCATTGACTTCGGTTGGAGTTTTGCCAAGTTTTTTGGATAATTCCATAATGGTATTGGTTACTTCGTTGCTTGTATTGTAACCACGAATAATTTCCACCAATTTCATAATCGGAACCGGATTCATAAAGTGCATTCCAATAACCAGACTTGGTCGAGAAGTTGCTGCAGCAATTTGCGTAATGGAAATAGAAGAGGTATTACTAGCTAAAATGGTGTCTTTAGAACAAGCCTCGTCTAATTGCTTAAAAATTTTAAGTTTTAAATCGAGGTTCTCGGTGGCAGCTTCAACCACTAAACCAGCATGAGCTACTCCTTCGTTAATATTAGTGAAAGTAGTTATGTTTGCTAAGGTTTCCACTTTTTCAGCTTCGGTAATTCTTTCTTTGGCAACCATTCTATCCAAGTTGCTAGAAATGGTGTCCATTCCTCGTTTTAAAGAAGCTTCGCTAATATCTATAAGTTGTACTTTAAATCCACTTTGAGCAAAAGTGTGTGCAATGCCATTTCCCATGGTTCCAGCACCTATTACTGCTACGTTTTTCATTCCTCTACTAACCCGCTCCAAAGGAGAGGGAATTTTTAATTATAGTTAATATTTTTATTTAAGATTATATTTTCCATCTAAGTTTCCTTCCCTTTGAGAAGGATTAAGGATGGAATTAAAACTGATCGATAATCATGGTCGCCACCCTTAAGGCTTCTGTGCCATCATGTAGTGTTACAATTGGAGGTCTGTTGTTGTTTATGGCATCTGCAAAAGATTCCAACTCGTCTAAAATAGCGTTGTTGTTTTCTACTTCAGGATTGTCGAAATAAATTTGTTTTTTAACGCCTTCAGCATTTTGCAGAATCATATCAAAATCTCCAGGGATTTTTGGAGCATCTTTCATTTTAACTACTTCACATTTCTTTTCTAGAAAATCAACCGAGATATAGGCGTCTTTTTGAAAGAAACGAGATTTACGCATGTTCTTTAATGAAATTCTACTAGCTGTTAAATTGGCTACACAGCCATTTTCAAATTCTATTCTAGCATTGGCAATATCTGGCGTATCACTAATTACCGAAACACCACTGGCAGAAACATGTTTGACTTTGGATTTTACAACACTTAAGATGATATCTATATCGTGAATCATTAAATCCAATACTACGGGAACGTCTGTTCCACGAGGATTAAATTCAGCCAAACGATGGCATTCAATAAACATTGGGTTTACAATCTGATCTTTTACAGCTAAATACGCCGGATTGAATCTTTCCACATGTCCCACTTGTCCACGAATGTTGTGTTGGGCTAAAAGTTCTCTTATATGTTCGGCTTCTTCAACTGTATTGGTTATTGGTTTTTCAATAAAGATATGTTTCCCTTTTGCAATGGCTTTTTTGGCACATTCGTAATGAGACAACGTAGGGGTTACAATATCTACCATATCCACAGCATCAATTAAGGCATCGATGGAATTAAAATATTTATAACCAAATTCAGCTTCAATTTTTTTTGCATTCACTTCGTCTGCATCATAAAAACCAACGAGTTGATATTTTTCTGATTGGTTAAGTAGCCTTAAATGAATTTTCCCAAGATGTCCAGCACCTAGAACTCCAGCTTTTAGCATGTTATTACGTTTTCAACAAAAATAAGATTTTACTTTTAGAAATTGGAGAATAGAAAATAGAAATTAAACGAAACTTTAAAGTTTAAACTTTGAACTTGATACTTATTGGATTATTTTAGCCTAGAAAACTAAATTAACTGTGAAGGATACGTTTAAACATAAGGGATTAAGGCAACAACTGGTTGAAGTGATTAATAGTAAAGGGATTACTGATAAAAAAGTTTTGGAGGCTATTGGAAAAATTCCTAGGCATTTATTTATGGATTCTGGATTCTTGGATCATGCGTATCAGGATAAAGCGTTTCCTATTGCTGCAGACCAAACTATTTCGCAACCCTATACAGTAGCTTTTCAAACGGAATTATTACAAATTACACCAGGCGATAAAATCTTGGAAATTGGAACAGGAAGTGGGTATCAAACAGCTGTTTTATGCGAGCTTGGAGCTGTTGTTTATAGTATAGAAAGACAACGGGAACTGTATAAAAAAACAAGTAAATTTCTACCTAGTTTAGGGTATAGGGCCAAAAAACTTATTTTTGGAGATGGTTATATCGGATTAGAAGAAGAAGCACCTTTTAATGGAATTATTGTAACAGCTGGAGCTCCTTTTGTTCCTAAACCCTTATTAAGTCAGCTAGCCATTGGTGGACGTCTGGTAATTCCTGTTGGAGACGACGTACAAGTTATGACACTTTTTATTAGAAAAGGACCTAAAGATTTCGAAAAACACGAGTTTGGCGAATTTAGGTTTGTACCTTTATTAGAAGATAAAAACTAATATCTAGATCGAGGTAAATATTCTATAGGTATCTTATTATCTTCGGTTTCTTGGGTCCAGAATATATTAACAATCCACCATCTAAAACCATCAAAAAATAACTGAATACTTTTTATACCTCTCATAAAAGGTTCAAGATCTGTTTCATTTTGAAAGGATTCGTAAGTGCTAAAAATTTGGGCCATATTACCATAGGAATCAACGGTTCTATGAATTTCTTTTTCAAATAAGCCGTTTTCGAGCAACCAGGTTTCAGAAATAGAAATGTAATCTGAAGGCGACATATATCGGGTAATAAAATAGCCCTCTTCATTTTTTTTAGTGGGAATTAGTTTTGCATTTTGCATAAACAGGTATTTAAAAAGATCCCAATCTCTTTTATCTCCTTTTTCACCAGAAACCACATTGTAAAGTGTTTGCACGGTAGTTTCTAAAGTTTTTACTTTATGTCCATATTTTATAGCACTTTCCTGAGCATTTATAGATAGGTTAAGGGCGAACAAACAAAGTAATAAATTCCACTTTTTCATCTGTTTTAAAGTTTTGAGGGTGTTTAAAAAAGAACGACTAAATTCGTTTTAAAGTTTAAGAAGTTTTATAAAATTTGAAATCATACCAAAACTAAGGTTTGATTCTATGCTTCAATTAAAAGCTTTTTTTAATTCGGTCTAATCTCACTTTATTTTCTCTATCCTTAATAGTGTCTCTTTTATCGAATAGTTTTTTTCCTTTGGCTAGCGCGATACTCATTTTTGCCAAACCTCTTTCGTTAATAAATAGGCGTAAAGGAATAATAGTAAGTCCCGTATTTTTAACTTCCTTTTCTAGTTTTTTTAACTCTCTTTTATTTAATAAAAGCTTTCTAGTGGCTTTTGGTTTATGGTTGTAATATGTGCCGTAGATATATTCTTCAATGGTCATATTTATTACAAACAACTCACCATGTTCGTTAAATTCGCAGAAACTTTCGGCTATTGAAGCCTTGCTATCTCTAATGGATTTTATTTCGGTTCCCGATAAAACAATGCCAGCAGTATAGGTGTCCAATATTTCGTATTGAAATCTGGCTTTTCGGTTCTTTATGTTTACGTTTTTTTGCATACTTGTCAAAGATAAATAATTTAAAAGAACTTTTAGAATACTCCTGAATTTTATCAGTAATTTTACCACAACACTTGAAATTTTCACCTTATGAAACAATTCATTCTTCTGCCTTTAGTATGTAGCCTGTTTTTTTTGAGCTGTAAAAAAGCAAAACCTTTAGGTTTAAACGCTCAGGAAGTTATCAATAAGTCCATAGAGGTTTCTGGATCCCAGCTGATTGATGCTTCGACCATTGCATTCGATTTTAGGGACAAGCACTATAAGGCCATAAGAAATCATGGCGATTTTAGTTTAGAACGTCATTTTAAGGACTCTATCTTCACCTTAAGAGATGTGGTAGATAACAATGGATTCAATCGTTTTGTTGATAATGAACCTTTAGAGCTTTTGGATTCGATGGCTGTAAAATATGCAGCTTCTGTAAATTCTGTACATTATTTTTCGGTGCTTCCTTACGGTTTGAATGATGAGGCTGTGATTAAAACTTTTTTAGGTGAAGAATCGATAAAAAATAAAAATTATTTTAAAATTGAAGTTACTTTTAAACAAGATGGAGGAGGAGCGGATTATGAGGATGTTTTTATCTATTGGATAGATAAGAAAACTTTTAAAATCGATTATTTAGCCTATTCTTTTCATGAAAAGGTTGGTTTGGGATTTAGGTTTAGAGAAGTTTATAACGAACGCTATATCAACGGAATTAGGTTTGTTGATTATAATAATTATCAGCCAAAACAAAAGGAAGTCAATTTGAACGAATTAGGTCATTTATTTGAAAATAATAATTTGGAATTACTTTCTAAAATAGAACTTAATAACGTAACAGTTAATTGATGGTTAACACTTGGTCTAGCTTTTTTCCATCTAAAACGGTTATAATATATAAATTGCCATTGTTGGAATCTTCAATGTCCTGATACGTGTCTTTGTTTAAAATGGTATTAACAAATCGAGGAATCGTATCGCTATGTCCAACTACTAAAACGGTTTTTCCTTGAGTTTCTTCAAGGAATTTTAAAATGTTTATATTGTTTTCGTTATAAATTATTATATCTAAACTATTTTTTTCTGCTGTGGGCCATCCGGTTTCCTTTGTTCTATAATAATTGGTCGAGTACACTGCATCAAAAGAGATGTGTTGTAAAACCTCGCTCCATTTTATAGCTCGCGTTTTTCCTATATTCGTTAAATGTGGATTTTTGTCTAATGTATTACTTCTATCTTTTTCTGCATGTCGTATCAAGTAATAGGTTGTGTTTTCCACAGGTTTTTCTTGAGCAAAACTTGAGAAATAAGATGAAAGACCAAACATGGTTAGAATAAGATACTTCATGGTTAAATTTAAGTTTGCACTTATCCATTCATTCTTAAAAAAAAACAATTATTCAGGCTTAAGCCAATTCTAAGGCTATGTCGATCATGTCTTTAAAGGTGGTTTCCCTCTCTTGGCTAGTGGTACGTTCTCCTGTAACCAAAGAATCTGAAATAGTTAATATGGAAAGCGCTTTGACATTGTGTTTGGCTGCAACTGTATATAAACCTGCAGTTTCCATTTCTACACAAAGCACTCCAAATTTCGACCATTTTTTGTAAGACTCGAAATCGTCCGCATAAAATTCATCTGAGGTAAATACATTTCCAGCTTTTAGCGGAATGTTTTTTTCTTTCGCCACTTCTACAGCTTTTTGGAACAAACTAAAATCTGCTGTTGGAGCATAATCGGCACCGCCAAAGCGTAATTCGTTAAGTCCCGAATTGGAGGAGGCTGCCATAGCTAAAACAATATCCCTAATTTCAACATGTTTTTGGTAGGATCCAGAACTTCCAACACGAATAAGGTTTTTTACACCATATTCTGTAATTAGTTCGTGCGCGTAAATAGTAATACTAGGTACGCCCATTCCTGTTCCCATAACAGAAACACGTTTGCCTTTGTAAGTACCTGTATAACCGAACATGTTTCGTACTCTATTAAAGCAAACAGGGTTTTCTAAAAAAGTTTCGGCTATCCATTTAGCACGTAACGGATCTCCAGGTAATAAAATAGTTTCCGCAATCTCTCCTGGTTTTGCTTCAATATGAACACTCATAGCAATGGATAAATAAAAAAGTTAATAATCGTTGTTTGTTACTTTCGATTTTTTATCGGTAACAATGTTAATTCCAGATGAAGTGCCAATTCGGTTGGCTCCAGCATCTATATATTTCATGGCTGTTTCAAGATCTTTAATTCCGCCAGAAGCTTTTATTTTCGCTTTATCCTTAACGGTTTTTCTAATCATTTTTACCGCTGTCAAGGTAGCTCCACTTTTTGAAAAACCTGTAGATGTTTTAATAAAATCTGCCTTGGCATCTAAACAAATCTGACACGCTTTAATAATTTCATTTTTAGACAATTCGCTAATCTCCAAAATAACCTTTAATGGTGTTTTTCCAATAGCTAATTTTACATCATAAATATCTTTGTAAACCGACACATAATTTTTACTTCTTAACATGCCAATATTAATTACCATATCAATTTCGTCGGCGCCATCTTCAATGGCTTTTGCAGCTTCAAACGCTTTAGCTTCAGTGCTCATGGCTCCCAGAGGAAATCCAATAGTTGCACATACTTTTACATTACTTCTATGTAATAAGTGCTTTGCAAGCGCAACATAGAAACTGTTAACACATACCGAATAAAATCGATACTTTTTTGCTTCTTCACATAGAGTTTTTATATCAGTTTTGGTGGCAGACGATTTTAAAAGGGTGTGATCAATGTAATTACTAATGGACATAAGCACATATTTATAGGTTAAGTGGTACCAAAAATACGATTAACTGTTTATACTTTTGCTATTTCGTTTGAAAATTATTAAAACATTAAGAAATTTTCATCCACTCATTTATGTTAGAGCGATAAAATCTCTTATTTTTCTCATGAATTCTAAGTGAAAACTTATTTTTATTTAACTCTTTGTTCTTTTAAGAAAACCACCTCTTTAAGTCAACTACAAACTAATACTATGGAAATATGTCCAAAGTATGGGAATGCCTCATCTAAGCTTATTTTCTTAATACATGTATTATAAGCTATAGAAAATTATTAATCCGCATTTCGGATGATTCGATGGACCCAGTTTATAGCCTCGCTTAAATTATTAAAAATCTCATAAGGTTTATCATAAAAATCTTTTTCAAATTCAGCATTTCTTCGCATAATACCTTCTTGTGATATCAAGGCTATAGCTAGTAAATTAGGTATTTTTTCAGTTTCCACATACGTCAATGGATCTACGGAATAGGAGTTCACTCGATTGGAAATATAGGCGATATTTTTTCCTGAAAAGTGCTTTTGTATAATTTCGTTTAATTTGATGTTGTGGTCCGGTTGGATCGATTCTCCTTCCTTGATTTGACAAATTAAAAATTCATCGAAAACAAATACTTCCGTTTCAGGAAAATTATAATAAAAAAAAATGCTCATAGGACAGAAGTTGTAGTTTAGCTGTTAAGATATTGGTTTTTATAAGACATCTTTGCTTTAATAGAAGAAGTTGGTGCTTTTTTGATAAAGATTAATCTCAAACAATTTTTTTTTTTTAAGTAATGATGTTACTTTCTAACATGTTTAGTTTGAAATATTTAAAAAGGGATCCATCTAATTTTGCGTGAACTTAACCTACAAATTTTAATAAGCTTATTAATTTTAGGAGGTCAAGGTCTAATACATAAAACCTAAAAAAAAACAAAAAGCAACGCAACTCTTTTTAAGGAGTTGCGTTGCTTTTAACCTGCTTGTAAGAAGGCAGACTAACTAACTACATAAAAAAACTATTCTTATAAATCTTCTTCAACCAAATGCGATTGATTTCTAAAAACAAGTTTATCGTCAAAGGAATCCAGTAAAATAATACTGTCTGTAGTTACTTTACCAGATAAAATTTCTTTACTTAATTCGTTTAAAACCTCTTTCTGGATGACTCTTTTTACAGGTCTAGCTCCATATTCTGGGTGATAGCCCTTTTCAGCTAAATACTTGATAGCTTCGTTTGTGGCATCGAAAGTAATGTTTTGCTCAGATAGCATTTTGGTCAAGCCTTTTAATTGTAAGCCAACAATGTCTTTAATGTTTTCTTTACTTAAAGGCGTAAACATGATAATGTCGTCTATTCTATTTATAAACTCAGGTCTAACACTTTGTTTTAATAGCGCTAATACGTCTACTTTAGCAGCTTCAATTGCCGAATCGATATCTTTGGTAGCTTCAAAACGTTCTTGAATAATCTGGCTTCCAATATTTGAAGTCATAATTATAATCGTGTTTTTAAAATCGGCTACACGCCCTTTATTATCTGTTAATCTACCTTCGTCCAATACTTGTAATAGTATGTTGAAGGTATCTGGATGGGCTTTTTCAATTTCATCCAATAAGACTACAGAATAAGGTTTTCTTCTAACCGCTTCGGTAAGTTGTCCACCTTCGTCGTAACCCACATATCCTGGAGGCGCACCAATTAATCTGCTTACGGCATGACGTTCTTGATATTCGCTCATGTCTATTCTGGTCATGGCATTTTCGTCATCGAATAAATATTCTGCTAAGGCTTTTGCCAACTCTGTTTTACCTACCCCTGTAGTTCCTAAAAACAAGAAGGTTCCAATAGGTTTTTGCGGGTTTTGCAACCCAGCTCTTGAGCGTCTTACGGCATCACTAACAGCAATTATGGCTTCTTCTTGTCCAACCACACGTTTGTGTAATTCGGCTTCAAGCTTTAATAGTTTATCACGATCACTTTGTAACATTTTAGTGACTGGAATTCCTGTCCATTTAGCAACCACATCTGCAATATCTTCATAAGTAACTTCTTCTTTGATTAAAGAGCTTTCAGATTGGTTTTCTTTTAGTTCTTTTTGAAGTTTTTCTAAGGTTTCTTGGGCTTCCTTAATCTTTCCGTAACGAATTTCAGCTACTTTTCCATAATCCCCTTCGCGTTCTGCACGTTCGGCTTCTAGTTTGAAATTTTCTATATCTGCTTTAGAAGATTGAATATTATCGACAACTTCTTTTTCGCTTTTCCACTTCGCATTGATCTCGTTGCGTTCTTCTTTTAAATTTGCTAAATCGGAACGTAAGGTTTTTAATTTCGATTCATCTTTTTCACGTTTAATAGCTTCGATTTCAATTTCTAACTGCATGACTTTTCTATCCAAAACATCTAATTCCTCAGGTTTTGAATTTATTTCCATGCGTAATTTTGAAGCAGCTTCATCCATTAAATCGATGGCCTTATCTGGAAGGAAACGATTGGTAATATAACGTTGGGATAATTCTACAGCTCCAATAATGGCTTCGTCTTTAATTCGAACTTTATGATGCGTTTCATATTTCTCTTTAATTCCACGTAAAATGGAAATTGCGCTTTCTGTATCTGGTTCGTCCACCATGACTTTTTGAAAACGTCTTTCAAGCGCTTTGTCTTTCTCAAAATATTTTTGATACTCGTCTAAAGTTGTCGCACCAATAGCTCTTAACTCACCTCTTGCTAAGGCTGGTTTTAAAATATTGGCAGCATCCATAGCGCCTTGACCACCACCGGCACCAACCAAGGTGTGGATTTCGTCAATAAAAAGAACAATGTCTCCATCACTTTCCGTTACTTCTTTAATTACGGCTTTTAAACGTTCTTCAAACTCTCCTTTATATTTTGCTCCAGCAATTAAAGCACCCATATCTAGAGCGAAAATTTGCTTATCTTTTAAGTTTTCAGGAATATCTCCGTCTATAATTCTATGGGCCAAACCTTCTGCAATAGCTGTTTTACCAGTTCCTGGTTCTCCAACAAGAATCGGGTTGTTTTTGGTTCGTCTGGATAAAATTTGTAGAATTCTACGTATTTCTTCATCACGACCAATTACTGGATCCAGTTTACCGTCTTTTGCCAATTGGTTTAAATTTTTAGCGTATTTATTTAGGGAGTTATAGGTTTCTTCCTGACTCTGTGAGGTTACTTTATCTCCTTTACGCAACTCATTTATACTTGCGTTTAGTGCTTTTTCTGTAGCTCCTTGATCTTTTAGCATTTGGGCAATTTTGCTATTGGATTTAAAAATGGCCAAAATTAAATGTTCAATGGACACATAGTCATCTGTCATTTTTTTAGCGATAATTTCAGCTTCGTTAAGAGTTTTTCCAGCTTCACGAGACAATATAATATCTCCTCCAGATACTTTGGGGTAGCTTTCCAATTGCTTGTCTACAGCCTGATATAAAACTGGAATATTGATATTCAGTTTTTTAAGGATAAACGGTAAAACATTCTCGTCAACTTCAGAAATAGCTTTAAATAAATGTTCGTTTTCTATTTGTTGATGGCCATATCCCTGGGCAAGTTGTTGCGCTTGCTGGATGGCTTCTTGCGATTTTATGGTAAAATTATTTAAGTTCATATATCTAATTTTTATTTATAATTATTCTAAAAAACATTTGAGATCTTTAAATTTTAAGATCCCAATTTTTCAGTCTAACAAAATTATTTTGCTTTCTTTGTAGTGTTTATTTCAATTATCTTACCAATTCAAACCGCAGGACAAAATGTCTGATAGAGTCAATGTTTATAAGACATTTAGTCAGTTTGTAAGATAGTTAAAATAGTTTCGACTTACCATTATATCTATTCATATAATTCTTGTAACTGGATATTGTAAGACAAGTTTACAAGAACTAAAAACTATATTTTTATGGGAATTTTTAATAAAATATTTAGTAGCTCTTCCGAAGAAAAAGAAGAAAAAGTATTGCCATGGATTGGACTAACAAGTGTTGCCCAGTTGGAGGATATTGAAGAAAAATCGAAAATCAAAACTCAGGTCATTTTTAAACATTCTACACGTTGCGGCGTAAGTAGAATGGTTTTAAAGCAATTTGTTAGTGCTTATGATATATCTGAAACTGATTTAGATCTATATTTCTTGGATTTGTTGAATTATAGAGATGTTTCTAATGAAACTGGATATAAATTTCAAGTTATGCATGAATCCCCTCAATTACTTGTCATTAAAAATGGCGTAGTGGTAGCACATGCGTCACATGGTTCTATCAATAGTATACATTTGGATGAGTTTGTTGGTTCATGATTAGTGTTAACCTAAATACACAGGTTGTTTTCCATTAAATAGTTAGTTTATTTAGAGAAGATTTAATTGAAAAATGTGTTTTTTTTTGATTTTTTCTTCTGTAAAATAATCTGTTATTCTTCAACCTATTTCTTTTTTATATTTAAAGTCATTTATTCTCTACAATTTTCAACGCTTTGTTTGAATGCTGAGGGCAATATTTTATCTTTGCCGTCTTAAATAAAAAGCAAACATGAAGATTTCTTACAATTGGTTAAAGCAATTTATAAAGACTACTTGGTCCCCAGATGAACTTAGCGAGCTGCTAACAGATTTAGGTTTGGAGGTTGAAGGGCTTAGTTCTTTCCAATCTGTAAAGGGTGGATTGGAAGGTATTGTAGTTGGTGAGGTTTTAACTTGTGTACAACATCCAAATGCAGATAGATTAAAACTAACTACCGTAAACATAGGTTTAGATATGCCGTTGCAAATAGTTTGTGGCGCTCCAAATGTGGCAGCTGGACAAAAAGTTCCCGTAGCAACTATTGGTACAACCTTATATACTGAAGAAGGCGAAGCTTGGACCATAAAAAAAGGTAAGATTAGAGGAGAAGAAAGTCATGGAATGATTTGCGCCGAAGACGAACTGGGTCTTGGTAAATCTCATGAAGGTATCATGGTTCTTGACGAAAAGTTGAAAGTAGGAACCTTACTTACCGAAATTTTTGAAGTGGAAAATGATCATGTTTTTGAAATTGGTTTAACTCCAAATAGGGCAGACGCTATGAGTCATTATGGAACGGCTCGAGATATAAGAGCTGGCTTGCTTCAAAAAAACATTAGTTTGGAGTTAATAACGCCTTCTGTAAGTGCTTTTCATGTGGACAATAGAACCCAAAGGATAGATGTAGATGTTACAAACAAAAAGCTATCACCAAGATATTGTGGTTTGACCATTTCGGGTTTACAAGTGGAAGACTCGCCAATCTGGTTACAAAATAGATTAAAAGCCATTGGAATAACCCCAAAAAACAACATTGTAGATATTACAAATTATGTGTTGCACGAACTAGGGCAACCTTTGCATGCTTTTGATGCTGCTAAAATTACAGGGAATAAAATTGAAGTAAAAACCTTAGAAAAAGGAACAAAATTTACTACGTTAGATGGTGTGGAACGCGAATTGCACGAAGAAGACTTAATGATTTGCGATGCTGAAAAACCGATGTGTTTTGCTGGTGTTTTTGGAGGAATTGATTCTGGTGTTACAGCTTCAACCACAAGTATTTTTTTAGAAAGTGCTTATTTCAATCCAGTAAGCGTTAGAAAAACAGCCAAAAGACATCATTTAAATACCGATGCATCTTTTAGATTTGAAAGAGGTATCGATCCCAATATTACTGAATACGCTTTAAAAAGAGCGGCATTGATGATACAAGACATTGCTGGTGGTCTAATTACAAGTGAAATATTTGATTTTTATCCGAAAAAAATTGAGGATTTTCAAGTGCGTTTAAGTTTTGAAAATGCTAAAAAGTTAATTGGTCAAGTTCTACCTGAAGATACCATTAAAGATATTTTAACTTCCTTAGATATTAAAATTAATAACGTTACCGAAACAGGTTTGGGTTTAACCGTTCCAGCATACAGAAACGACGTACAACGTGAAGCTGATGTTATAGAGGAGATTATTAGAGTTTACGGTTATAATAATATTGTAACTTCAGAAAAGTTGAATGCTTCCATCTCTAATACATCTAGATTTGAAGACTATAAATTACAGAATATTATAGGGAATCAATTGGTAGCTCAAGGCTTTTTTGAAACCCTAACAAACTCCTTAACAACGCCCGAATACACCAAGTTAAGCGAGCAACTTAAGGAAGAATTTGAAGTAAAAATGCTGAATCCTTTAAGTCATGATTTAAGTGTTTTAAGACAATCTGTTTTATTTTCTGGCTTGGAAAATGTTAGTCATAATATCAATAGAAAAAGAGATCGATTGAAACTGTTTGAGTTTGGAAAAACCTATCATAATTACAAGGAAAACAGAGCGGAACATAAGCATTTATCTTTATTTGTAACAGGTAGCAAACAGGCTGAAAGATGGAATGCAGACTCTAGACCAACGAATTTCTTTTATTTAAAAGGAATGGTGCATAGTGTGTTACAGCGCTTAGGTTTTACAGATGTTAACGTGTCGCCTTTTAATGCCGACGTGCTTAGCGAAGGTCTTATTTTCTCGATAGGGAAACAGCAAGTAGTCGAGTTTGGCTTGGTTAAAAAATCTGTTTTAAAGTATTTCGGGATTTCTCAAGATGTTTTATTTGCCGATTTTAACTGGGATACGATTATTGAATTGGTTAAAAACACTAATAAAATAAGTTATACTAGCATTCCTAAATACCCGGAGATTAAACGAGATTTTGCTTTATTGATAGAAGATAAAGTGCTGTTTGAAGATATTAATAGAATTGCCTATAATACAGAAAAAAAACTTCTTAAAACCGTTAATTTGTTTGATGTGTTTCAAGGTGAAAACTTGCCTCAAGGGAAAAAAAGCTATGCTGTAAGCTTTACGTTTCAAGATGAACATAAAACATTAACAGATAAGCAGATAGATAAGATTATGGAAAAATTAAAAGAGAATTTCACTTTGGAGCTTGGTGCCGAATTACGATAAATTAAGTTTCTAAATATGAACGCATAGAATAAAAAAAGCCTCGAAATATATCGAGGCTTTTTAATGTCAATAAGTTAAATATTATTATAATACTTTAACATTTACTGCGTTTAATCCTTTTCTACCTTCTTGTAAATCGAATTCTACGGCATCGCCTTCGCGAATTTCATCGATTAATCCAGAAATGTGAACAAAATGCTCTTTGTTTGTGTCGTCTTCAACAATAAATCCAAATCCTTTTGAATCATTGAAAAATTTTACTGTTCCTTTACTCATTGTAATAATTTAAATAATTTAATAATATATCAAATATAATCATATAATTTAACATTTTGTGTTTTTCACAATTTTTTTAGAAGGGTGCTTTTAAATCATATTATCGACGAATTACAAGGTAATTTTGTATCTTTAAAAGCAATGCTAAATTAAATACTATGGAATCTAGTTATATAAAAATTTATACAGGAAGTTTTATTATTGCTCAATTAATAGTGGATAAATTGGATGCAGTAGGGATTAGTCCCATTGTAAAAGATGAAACGGAATCGGGGAGACTTGCAGGTTTTGGATCTCCTGTACCAGGGTATCAAGAGATTTTTGTTAGTGAAGAAGAACTCGATGCTGCCGTACCCATTGTAGAGAGTGTAACTGCCGAGTTGCAGCCTTAATATAAATATTTACAGTATCAGTCGCAGTTTTTAGTGTTTAAAACGAAAAATTGCGACTGTCTACTGAACTCTGCATACCTTACACGTTAACGGCATACATTTTATTACGTAATTCTTTAATTTTAGGATCTTGCATATACTCATCAAACGTAGTATATCTATCTATAATTCCTGTTGGGGTTAATTCTACAACCCTGTTTGCTACAGTTTGTGCAAATTCATGATCATGCGTAGAAAACAATACGGTGCCTTTAAAGTTTTTTAGCGAATTGTTAAAGGTAGTAATACTCTCTAAATCTAAGTGGTTTGTAGGTTCGTCTAACATTAAAACATTGGCTCTTACCATCATCATTCTGCTCAACATGCATCTTACTTTTTCTCCTCCAGAAAGTACATTCGATTTCTTTAAAGCTTCTTCACCACTAAAAATCATTTTTCCTAAAAAACCACGAATATGTACTTCTTCACGTTCTTCTTCGGTTTTGGCCCATTGGCGTAACCAATCTACAAGGGTTAAATCATTTTCAAAAAACTCACTATTATCTAAAGGTAAATAAGATTGTAAGGTGGTAATTCCCCAGTTATACACTCCGGAATCGGCTTCAATTTTCCCGTTTAAAATTTCGAAGAGTGCGGTTGTAGCTCTAGAATCTTTTGAATACAAAACCACTTTATCTCCTTTTACCAAATTCAAATCCAATTTAGTAAACAAGGTTTCGCCATCAATAGATGCAGCAAGGTTTTCTATATTTAAAATTTGATCGCCAGCTTCTCGTTCTCTTTCAAAAATAATGGCAGGATATCTTCGGCTAGAGCGTTTTATATCTCCAATATTTAATTTTTCAATCATTTTCTTTCTACTTGTTGCTTGTTTACTTTTTGCAACGTTCGCAGAAAATCGTCTAATAAATTCTTCTAATTCCTTTTTCTTTTCTTCAGCCTTCTTGTTTTGTTGTGCATGCTGTCTTGCTGCCAATTGAGACGATTCGTACCAAAACGTATAGTTTCCAGAAAAATGGCTTATTTTCCCAAAGTCTATATCAGAGATATGTGTACAAACGGCATCTAAAAAGTGTCTGTCGTGAGAAACCACAATCACACAGTTTTCATAATTTGCCAAAAAGTTCTCTAACCACGAAATGGTTTCGTAATCCAAGTCGTTGGTAGGCTCATCCATAATCAACACATCTGGATTTCCAAAAAGCGCTTGAGCCAAAAGCACTCGTACTTTTTGTTTACCATCTACATCTTTCATTAATGTGTAGTGAAGGTCTTCAGTAATTCCTAAGTTAGATAGCATAGCAGCAGCATCGCTATCTGCGTTCCAACCATTCATTTCTTCAAATCGCACTTGTAATTCGCCAATTTTATCAGCATTCTCATCTGTATAATCGGCATATAGTGCGTCTATTTCCGATTTCAATTTAAACAAAGGCTTGTTTCCTATTAAAACCGTTTCTAAAACCGTATGTTCGTCGTATAAGTTGTGGTCTTGTTCAAAAACCGACATTCGTTTACCAGGCTCTAAATGAACATGTCCAGATGTTGGATCTTGTTTTCCAGATAGAATCTTTAAGAATGTAGATTTTCCTGCGCCATTGGCACCAATAATTCCGTAGCAATTTCCTTGATTAAAAGATATGTTCACATCGTCGAAAAGAACACGTTTTCCAAATTGGACGGATAAATTAGAAACTGATAACATAAGCGTATAATTTAAATTTTTGCAAAAATAGTCAAAAGCAACTACAACCTAAAACAAAAGCAATCTTATTAATATTTAACAGCGAATTAACAACAGATGAAGCTAGCAACTTTTATTTTTGTCTTTGATTTAATGAAACGAAATATCTTTAAAAGATTTATGAAGCATCTTTACTTATTAATATTATTATTGGTAACTCTGGTATCATGTAAAAAAGATGCCAATCAAAACGAAGGTGAAATAGCCTACCTAGGAGGCGAAATAATAAATCCTTCCAATAACTATGTGGTTTTACTAAAAGGTAATTCTGTTATAGATACTTTACCGCTTGATACCAAAAACAGATTTCTTTATAAAGTTAAGGAGTTAATCCCTGGTTTATATACCTTTTCGCATGGTGGTGAAATTCAAATGGTTTTATTGGAACCCCTTGATAGTATTATGTTTAGGCTAAATACCATGGAGTTTGACGAATCTTTAGTGTTTACAGGAAAAGGCGCAAGAAAGAACAATTATTTAATTAATTTATATTTGGACGGAGAGATTGAAGATAAACAGGTTTTGGGGTTTAGTCATCTTTCTCCTAAGGATTTTGAATATAAGTTAGACTCTATCAAAGAATATAAGTTAAAAAAATTACACGAATTTACTTCCAGACAAAGAACCTCCGAGCTTTTTTACCATTTGGCAGAATCTAATATTAATTACGATTATTACTTAAGCAAAGAAACTTATCCGTTTATTAATTATACAAAGAACGAACGTGAAAATTTTGAATCCTTACCAGTAGATTTTTATAGTTATAGAGATAACATTGATTATAATGATGAGAATCTAGTTGATTATTTTCCATACTCTTCATTTTTAAAGCACCATTTTGAAAACTTAGCGCTTACAGAACACTTTAAAACTTCAAAAGATAGTGTTTTTAGTAAACAATCTTTAGACTATAGTTTAATTAGATTGCAGTTAATAGATAGTTTAATGACAAACGAAAACATTAAGAACTCTTTGTTGATTAGTGCCATTATCGAATTTATTAGTAATAACAAGAATGTAGACATCTACAATAGTATGTTGCAGTCTTATCTCGCTAAGAGCACCAATACGAAGCATAAAGAGTATGTAAGTAATCTAGTAGGTGCCTTAATTAGCTTAAAACCAGGAAACCCTTTACCAAACGTGAAAGTTTTTGATGTGCTTAACAACGAACTGGATTTAAGTTCGGTTTTAAAAAATAAACCCTGTGTTATTTTCTTCTGGTCTCAAGCCACCATGAATCATGTGGTAGAAAGCCATAGAAAAGTAGCTGAACTTAAAGAGAAGTATCCAGAAGTGTTGTTTTTAGGAATTAATGCCAACAATGACAGTAAGGACTTATGGAAAAAAACTTTGGAAAAGTATCATTTTGAAACCGCTCGAGAATATCTATTGAAAAATCCAAAAGAGGCTAAGCAAACTCTGGCCATTTTTCCAATTACCAAAGTCATTATTTTAAACAGAAAAGGATTTATTGAAAACTCCCATGCCAACATGTTCTCTATTAATTTTGAAGAAGAACTATTAGGCGTAATCAATCAATAAAAAAGCCCCAATATAATATTGAGGCTGTATGTTTTATGATAGAAATAAACTCTTAGTTTCCTTTTTTGTAATCTTCTAGAAACTTAGCCAAACCTATATCAGTTAAAGGGTGTCTTAAAAGTCCTTCAATAGCATCTAAAGGACCTGTCATAACATCGGCTCCTAATTTAGCACAATCTATAATATGCATGGTATGACGAATAGATGCTGCTAAAATTTCAGTTTCAAAACTATAGTTATCGTAAATGTGTCTTATTTCACCAATTAGATTTAATCCATCTGTAGAAATATCGTCCAATCTACCAATAAATGGAGATACATAAGTAGCACCTGCTTTGGCAGCCAATAGGGCTTGTCCTGGAGAAAACACTAAAGTAACATTCGTTTTAACGCCTTTATCAGAAAAATACTTACAGGCTTTAATTCCATCTTTAGTCATAGGTAATTTAATAACTATTTGTTCGTGCAGCTCGGCCAATGCTTCTCCTTCGCGAACCATACCTTCAAAATCTGTTGAAATAACTTCAGCACTTACATCGCCATCCACAATATTACAAATGTCTACATAATGTTTTAAAATGTTATCATGACCAGTAATGCCTTCTTTTGCCATTAATGAAGGATTTGTAGTAACACCATCAAGTACTCCTAAGTCTTGGGCTTCTTTAATTTGGTCTAAATTGGCAGTATCAATAAAAAATTTCATAAATAATTGGTTTTTAATTCCTTTTAGGTGAATTTCGTTGTGTTTATTCCGAAACTTCGGTCGTGCAAAATTACAATTTATAATGTTTTGGTACGCTTATTAATTAGCAAAAAAACTGTTAAATCTCGTTTATCTTTTTAAGGTGAAATGCGCTTTGAATATCTTTTTAACCGAGGAGATTGGCTCGGTGTATTCCACTGTAAACCAATAGTCGTTGGTTGGTAAAGGCTCACCATTAAATCTGCCATCCCAACCAGTTCCATTAGGACTAATTTGTTTTATGAGTTTGCCATATCTGTCGTAAATAATAATTTTTGCTTCAGGCTGATCTTGCATCCCATATAGGTTCCAGGTATCATTATAACCGTCATTATTTGGAGTGAAGAATTTAGGATAATCTATCACGGTTAGTTCATATACAAATTCATTACAATTGTAGGTATCTCTAACTCGGATATTATGTTCTCCACCACTAACATTATGGAAAGTTGTAGCATCTTTCCACTCTCCATAATCTAAACTAATTAAATAATTACCTTGTCCTACAATAGTTACTTCAATGGCGTTATTGTTTGTAAACGATTGGCTGATAACTTCAGCAGTAATACTTTCAGGAGGATAGGAGTCTACAACTTCTGTAGTTCCAGGAATGGTACATCCAGTTGAAATATTTACTGCATTAACTGTATAGAAGCCAGTTGTTGTTGGTGTGAAAGTTGCTTGATTAGCTCCAGTAATTAGGTTGTTTATATCGGTTACTTCCCCATAATACCACTGAAAAGTATATTCGGTTTCACTTAAATGCGTGTCGATTGGCGGGTTAGGTAAAATAGTTTCAGTTACTGGATCTATAACTTGATTATTCGTATCTAAACAAATAACATATTTGTTTTCGAACGCTATTTCAGGAACTGGATTTACAATAAGGGTTAATGGTATTATTTGAGAACAATTGTTAGTGAATGGCGTAACACGCACATAAATAATTTGACTAACAGGCTCTGTGTTTGTGAAATCTAACGGATTGTTAATGGTATTGGTGTTTCCTTCTAAAGCATCTTGCTCATTTTCGTAATAGGTAATCACGAAATCTAAAGCATTTAGACCATTTAAAATACTGTTTTCACTTCTAGTTATATCAAAGGCATCATAACCATCGTTATCTACCTCACATTCTTCAATAGGAGCAGGTGTTAGATTTAAGTTAGCAAATAAAACAGTGTTTAGTGTTAAAGTCGTTTGAGAGATACAGCCATTTGTACCTGTTGCCACAACAATAATGTTATTATCTAAAACAGTATTTAAATAGGCCGACGGATTGGTTATTGGGTTGTTGTTATCTACATCTAATTGCGATTCGTAATAAACCAGGATTATGGAATTATCATTTCCAGTAATTTCATTTTTTCTAATGGTTAGATTATATTCGGTATTTATTTGATAGCTACAAATTTGAATGGGAGTTGGTTCAAAAACACTTGGGTTTGCATTAATAATCAAATTGAAACTCATATCTGTTGCTACACATTCATCGACATCTCCAACACCATTGTTATTATTATCAAATTGTGCCCTAACATATATAGTTCTTGGATTCTGATTGTTTATATAAGCTCCAACAATTGGGTTTGTGTTGTTCTTGGCATCTTCTGAACTTTCAAAATAAGAAATTAACAATGGCGTTGGTTGCGTGCCTATAACTTCTATGTCTTTTGTTGTTAAATCGAAAGTAGCCTCGTTATTATCACTACAAAGTGCGTAATTAGAAATTGGATTGAGTTCCGGTAAGGCATTTACTGTTAAGGTTATGTGTTCGCCTAAACCAAGGCAAGCATTGATGTTTTCATTGTCGATTCTAACAAAAATATTTTGAGTAAAAGGGGAATTCTCATTTCTAAAATCGGTGATGTTCAAGATGGCGTTTTCTTCAGAAAGAGCGTCTGCCATACTTGCATAATAGCTAACTACTACATTCTGCCCGATCGGGAATAAGGCTTCAATTTGAGTAGTTGCATCGCTAAAATTAAAGGAGGCTATTCCGTTCCTGTTGTCACTATCAACAAGCGCATCGTCGCAAACCACGTAATCTAAGTGGAAGTTTGCTGGTATTTGGGAGGCTCCAACAATTAAATCTATTCTAGTAATTCTATGACAGCCTTCTTCATTTTCAACTCTTGAATAAACAACATCATTAAATGGGTTTAGGTTTGGGTAGGCCGTTAGATTTGTAATCTGATCTACAGCTAATCCAGTTTGTGCAAGAGCTTCGGTTTCATAAAAAGTAATTTCATAGTCCAAATAATTAGCAGAAATTAAATTATAGGCTTGAGTTAAATTAAATAAGGTTAATCCGTCTAAATCGTCATCGCATTGTTCCAAGGTAACGGTAATTGCAGTTATAGGTAAAGAGTTAACTACAAGAGTAACTGTAGCTGTACCGTAACAAGTAGGATTGTCTATGTTTTCCAGTCTGACAATAATTTCTTGTTGATCTGCAACAATATTCGTGTATAATAAAGAAAGGGGTGACGCATTGATATTGGCATCTGCTTGATCTATGTGATAAGAAATATTTAACTCTGCAGGATTTTGATTGCCATAAACTTGAGCAGCAAGGGTATTTAAATCGAACTCAACCATGCCATTAGTATCATCTCCATCGTCGATATTGTCGCATAATTCATAAATTACTGGCGCGGCAATGGGAGCTGGAGTGACATCTATTAAAAAGCTTGTGGTGTCGAAACAATTAAGGTTTTGGTTGCTTTCTATTCTTGCAAAAATGGTTTCTTCAAAATAGGCTACTTGATTGGTATAGGAATCTTCTAAAGGATCGATGTTGGCATCTGCATTTGCTTGGCTTGTGTGATAGCTTATTGAAAAATCGGTTTCTAGCTGAGTATCTAAAATAAATTCGTTTAGTAGTAATAGATTAAATTCTATAAACCCATCATTATCAATATCGCAAAGTATCTGGTCAGGAATCGGATTTGCTATGGGGCTGGTTGTAAATTCAATTGTCACGGTATCTGTTGCTGTACAACTTGTTCCATAAGCAACAAGCACGCTATAGGTACCGTCTTCAATAACTATAAGAGTTGGCTCTGTTTCTCCAATAATTTCAACACCGTTAAAATACCAAGTATGAGCTACAGAATTTGGTGGAATTTGAGTATCTAAAACAACAGTATCGATAGAGCACGCAGGGTTACCATTTGCAATGGTTAAATTTTCCCCAATATTAAGGCCAATATTAAAACTTCCAGCTTCTATAAAAATGGCAGAATCCCACGCATAATCTCCTTGATCTGCTACCACAAGCTTAATTTCATAGGCTTGGAAAGGCACTACTGTGGCACTTGCCGTTAGTACTTTGGTTTGACCGCCATAATTGGTGTGAGGTAGATTATATCCTTCAAAGAGGTTAACATTGGCAGGACATCCATTTGAGTTATTAACATTGGTAACAGTTATTGGTTGTCCATTTGGGAGTATTGCCAAGTTGGTATATGTTGCGGCACCTACTTCACGTAATAAGAAAGCAAAACTATCTGAGTACAAACATTCAAAATAGTTGTTATATTCTTCAGAAGCCATAATAAAGTTAAAGCTAAAATCCGCAGAGGTAGGCACAAAATTAAATTTCACAAAAGTGGCATCTAAGGTTCCCGACACACCTAAAGCTGCTTCTAAATCGGAATCTCCAGGCATGAAGTTTTCATTGCTAGGTTCTCCGTTAATATTTATTGTGTTATTTCCAGCAGGATAAGCCTGGCCATTAGTTAATATAATCCCTTCATCGAAAGCAAAGGTGCTTCCTAGAGGTTTTTTAAAATAGCCATAACTTTTAGAGTATGTTTGGTTCGGAGCTCCAAAAGCTTGGTTGGAAAAATTATTTACTTCGGCACAATCACCACTTATTAATACGTTTTCTACTAATTCCTGCAAACTATATCGCGATTCTGCATGGCTGGGATTGTTTATCTCGAGTATTTGTGCATAACCCATACATCCACTTAAAATGATATAGAGTGATAATAATTTCTTCATAGCTAGTTTGTTTTTCAATGCTTTCTTTTTAGAACAATAGAAGTTTACAGCTTATAATGCTTTAATAAAAGCTTCTCGTAAGTCTTGTCGGGCAGAATTCTTTTTAACACAATAGAAAACTTTTGCATGAATTCTCCAATTTTATAATGAACTTTAGGCTTGGGAGTATTAATGATTTTAAAGATGGCCTTAGCCATAAGTAAGGGATCTTTGCCTTCATCTACATGCGTATCCATGAGTTTTAAGGTGTTTCCATAAGGAATTTTATATGGGGAATTCTCTAAAATAGGAGCGTGGTATCGCCCAGAAGCTATATTAGTCGCAAAATCGCCAGGTGCCACATTGGTCATTTGAATATTGAAGTCTTTAATCTCCATTCTAAAAGCTTCGGTAACCAGTTCAAAAGCACCTTTACTGGCA
Source organism: Xanthomarina sp. (assembly GCF_035306705.1). GTDB lineage: Bacteria > Bacteroidota > Bacteroidia > Flavobacteriales > Flavobacteriaceae > Xanthomarina. The sequence continues at coordinate 22,873 of NZ_DATGNO010000080.1, read as the reverse complement.
CTATAAATACCTCTATAAGGTAAACCCATATAACCAGCAATGGAAGTAACGTTTATTATTAATCCCGAACCATGAGCGCGCATGCTAGGCAACACGGCTTTAATGACATTAATGGGACCAAATAAATTGGTGTCGAAGTTGTTTTTAATTTCAGATTCAGGAATTTCTTCAATAGGACCTGTAATACCAACTCCTGCATTGTTAATCAAAACATCTATATGTCCTTCTTTTGAAAGTACGTGATTAATGGCACTTGTAATAGTTTCCTTTTTAGTAACATCTAAAGCTACAATGGGAAATTTACTTTCGGGGTATTTTTCGGGTGATCGGCTTGTTCCGTAAACAATAAATCCTTTTTGGACTAGAAATTCACCAACAGATTTTCCTATTCCAGAAGATCCACCTGTAATCAAAACAATTTTAGACATAGCGTTAAAGATATAATAAAATTGTAAAATTAAAAATGAATTGCAAATAGTAGGGGTAAAAAGAAAAAGATTTGAAAACCGGAGCTTTCAAATCTTTGTTATTTTTATGTCCTTTTCTTAAGAAAGGATTAAGGATAGGCAAAAAAAAAGGCAAGTTACCTACATCACACTGCTACGACCATTTACCTTTGCTGCGTTCCCGCCCTGGAGGATTCAACAGGAGCTAGTTGTGTAGGACTTGCCTCGTGCAAAGATACAATACTTTTAATTTTAATGCAATGATTTTTTAAACTGAATTTTAATAAATAACTTGCCGAAAATTATAAAGTTAAAATGAAGACATTCAAACATCTTACAATCATATTTTTAGGGAGTTTTTTACTGTCTTGTGGAAGTAATTCTGCACAGAAAAAAAATGATATTTCTATTAAAACTAATGCCGAAGGGCAAGCTATTACGATAGATGAAACCTTGAAACTCTCGATTTCCAATCCAAAAAACCATGAAGTTTCTTCGGTAGAGTTTAAAATAGATGGAAATCCAGTTTCAGAACCAATAGATTTAAAAGAATATAGGTTGGGTGAACATCTGGTTGAAGCACATCTTAATTTAGATGGAACAACCGAAATTATTACTCAGAAAATCACTATTTTAAACAATCAGACTCCTAAAGTATATTCGTATAAAATTATTAACGAATATCCTCACGATATAACTTCTTACACCCAAGGTTTGGAGTTTTACAAAGGTGAATTATACGAAAGCACAGGACAATACAAGGAGTCCAAACTTAGAAAAGTAGATTATAAAACAGGAGAGGTTTTAAAAAACATCAATTTGGCCGATGCCTATTTTGGTGAAGGCTTAACCATTTTAAACGATAAAATTTATCAACTTACATGGAAAAGTGGTACAGGTCTTGTTTACGATGTAAACACGTTTGAAAGAACAGGAAGCTTTAAATATGGTGAAAGTAAAGAAGGATGGGGAATTTGCAACGATGGCAAAAAACTGTATAAAAGTGATGGAACCGAAAAAATTTGGATCCTAAATCCAGATACCTTAACTGAAGAGAGCTTTATTCAAGCTTACCATAATAAAGGAAAAGTCGTGGAATTGAACGAATTGGAATGGGTGGATGGTAAAATCTACGCCAACCGTTATAACAAAAATGGCGTGGCCATTATAAATCCTAAAAATGGTGCTGTGGAAGGGGTCATCGATTTTACACCTTTAAGAAAGCTAGTTACCCAACATCCAAAATTAGATGTATTAAATGGAATTGCTTATAATCCAGATACCAAAACCTTTTTTATTACAGGAAAACGTTGGGATAAGCTGTTTGAAGTTGAGATTATTGAAAAATAGAAAATTATAATTTAATCTAAGTGGATATATTTCAGAGGCATTTCTAATAAATAAATAAATAATTTTGAAAACTTTCGAGAGCTTTTTAACGGTTAGTAAAGACGATTTAGACGATCTAGATCACGTTAATAATGTGCGTTATGTTCAGTGGGTTCAGGATATTGCCAAAGAACATTGGGTTACTTATGCTTCCCAGGAAATAAGAGATGCTTACTTTTGGGTCATGCTCACACATTCTATAGAATATAAACGCCCAGCCATATTGGACGATGCCATTAAAATTAAAACTTATATCACAAAATCTGAAGGGGTAACCTGTACAAGAGTTGTTGAAATTATAAATAATACCACAAATAAGCTTTTGGCAAAATCTGAAACAACTTGGTGTTTTATAAGTTCAAAGACTCTAAAACCAACAAGGATAATAGATGAGGTTTTTAAAATATTTTACTAAAATGTTAGTTTCATACTAAATCATCAATTCAAAAGTTATATTTTTACCAAGTACTCGAGATATTATTCCTAAATGATCATTCAAAAATGAAGCAAACCTTTTATGTTATTATTTGTTTAAGCGTTTTTATCTTTACCAGTTCCTGTAGAAAAGATTTGGATTTTGGACCGAGCTCTGGAAATCTGGAATTTTCAAAAGATACCGTTTACTTAGACACCGTTTTTACAAATATTGGGTCTAGTACCTACAATCTTAAAGTGTATAATAGAAGCAGTAACGATATTAGTATTCCTTCTCTTAGATTGGCTTTGGGCGAAAACTCAAACTATCGATTAAATGTAGATGGAATGCCTGGAAAAGTGTTCCAAAACGTAGAGATTCTTGCAAAAGATAGTATGTACGTATTTATAGAAACAACTATCGATATCAATAATTTACCGAATTTAAATGGCGAATTTTTATATACCGATAAAATAGAATTCGACTCTGGTTCCAACTTTCAATCGGTAGAATTGGTAACCCTAGTAAAGGATGCCGTTTTTATCTATCCTGATAAAGATAATACGACAGGAATTATTGAAACCTTGACTATAAACATAGGCGGAGAGCTTATAGAAACCGATATTCAAGGTCGTTATTTATTGCCAAGCGAATTAACTTTTACAAACCAAAAACCCTATGTGGTCTATGGGTATGCAGCCGTTCCAAACAACGAAACTTTAACGGTTGAAGCTGGAGCACGCGTACATTTTCATGCCAATTCTGGAATTTTGGTTTCAGAAGGTGCTAGTTTACAAGTTAATGGTGCTTTAAGTTCCGATCAGGAGTTGTTGGAAAATGAAGTTGTTTTTGAAGGAGACAGACTAGAACCTAGTTTTTCTAATATTCCGGGGCAATGGGGAACCATTTGGTTGCTTGAAGGCAGTGTTAATAACAACATTAATTACGCAACTATTAAAAATGGCGCTGTTGGTATTTTATGTGAAGGAAATCCGAATGAAGTCAACAACAAACTAAATATCACCAATTCGAAAATATACAATTCCAGTAATTTTGGAATCTTAGGAAGGAGAACTTCTATTTTAGCTGAAAACTTAGTGATTAATAATTCTGGACAAAGTAGTTTTGCTGCTACTTTTGGAGGAAAATATAATGTAACACATAGCACGATTGCTAATTTTTGGAATAATAGTTATAGACAGTTTCCAACCTTATTGATCAATAATTTTCTTTTAGATGCGGATAACGTGGCTTATTTAGCCGATTTAACCGAAGCCAATTTCAACAATTGCATTATTTACGGAAACGATAATATCGAATTTATTCTGGATGAAATTGAAGATCCAGGCGTGGTCTTCAACTTTAAGTTTACAAACAGCTTGATGAGATTTCAAGATAATAACAATAATTTTACTGGCTCTAATTATAATTTCAATGATTCAGCTTTATATGAAGGGAATGTTTTTAATCAAAATCCAGATTTTAAAGATAGAGACAGGAACCAAATGATAATTGGCGAGGATTCCAAAGCAAATGCTCTAGGGAATCCTGGCTTTGCCGGACAAGTACCAAACGATATTTTAGGTGTAAGTAGAATGGGTTCTCCAGATTCTGGAGCTTACCAACATATTATGTTTTAAACAAAACATTCTAAAAAGTAAACATAAAAAAACCTGCTGATCCAGCAGGTTTTTCTGTTTTATATAAAAGTTATAAAAACCTATGCAAATAAAGGCAAGTCTCTCATCATGACATTGGCTTTTTCAGCAATAGCTTCTAGCTTGGCTTCATCTTCATGATTCATTAGTGCTTCATCGATTAAAGCTACAATTCCCTCCATGTCTTTTTCTTTTAGGCCTCTAGTGGTAACGGCTGGCGTTCCAATTCTAATTCCAGAAGTTACAAATGGAGATTTATCGTCAAAAGGAACCATGTTTTTGTTTACTGTAATATTTGCTTTTACTAAAGCCTGTTCAGCATCTTTTCCAGTAAGATTCTTATTTCTTAAATCAATCAACATCATGTGGTTGTCTGTGCCACCAGAAATAATATGATAACCTCTATTTACGAAAGATTGTGCCATGGCTTTTGCATTCTTCTGAACTTGTAGCATATAATGTAAATACGCATCGGTTAAAGCTTCACCAAAAGCAATCGCTTTAGCGGCAATAATATGCTCTAAAGGACCACCTTGATTTCCAGGAAATACAGCAGAATCCAATAATGACGACATTTTACGTAAGCTTCCGTTTTTAAGTGTTAATCCAAACGGATTGTCGAAATCCTGTCCCATCATAATCATTCCACCTCTTGGTCCACGTAAGGTTTTGTGTGTGGTAGTGGTTACTATATGGCAATGAGGCAACGGATCGTTTAAAATACCTTTAGCAATAAAACCAGCGGGATGTGCAATATCGGCCAATAACAAAGCACCAACACTATCTGCTATTTCTCTAAAACGTTTAAAATCCATATCTCTAGAATAAGCAGAAGCCCCAGCAATAATTAATTTTGGTTTTTCTTTTTTAGCCATTTCTTCCACATGGTCGTAATCAATTAGACCAGTTTCTTTTTTTACTCCATAAAAAACTGGGTTGTATAATTTTCCTGAAAAATTTACAGGAGAACCATGGGTCAAATGTCCACCATGAGATAAATCGAAGCCTAATATTTTATCGCCTGGTTTTAAGCAAGCCGCATAAACAGCAGTGTTGGCCTGACTTCCAGAATGTGGTTGTACGTTTACGTATTCGGCATTAAATAAAGTTTTTGCTCTGTCTATGGCCAATTGTTCTACCTCGTCAACCACCTCACAGCCACCATAATAACGTTTTCCAGGATAGCCTTCGGCGTATTTGTTAGTTAAAACAGAACCTGCAGCTTCCATAACTTGGTTGCTTACAAAGTTTTCGGAAGCAATTAACTCAATGCCTTCCAGTTGTCTGTGTTTTTCAGCTTCAATTAATTCGAAGATTTGTTCGTCGCGTTGCATCATTTTATTTGTTTTTTAATTCAATAAATCCCGATGGGTTTTAATGAAAATCTTGTTATCGTTAAAATCATGTCAAAAATAACAAATAGATTAGTTTAAACCATCAAAAAACATATATTTACTTTGCTTTTTGGATTTCATTAAGGAATCAATTAAAATCACATTCTTTCTTAATTATTAGTATAAAAATAAAAAGTTATGTAGGTTTGAATAGATTTTTAACAATATAAAAAAACTCACAATGGTTATGTCAATATCAGCTAATGATCCACATAGAAAATCGTGGTTACATGTAGATAAAAACTCAGATTTTCCAATACAAAATATTCCTTTTGGAGTGTTCTTAACGCGAGATGATATTATTACAATCGGAACGCGAATAGGAGATACGGCCATCGATTTAGGAGCTTTACATCAATTAGGTTATTTTGAAGGAATTCCATTAACCGACGATATTTTTCTGCAGGATACCTTAAACGATTTTATTGCAGACGGTAGAAAAACTTGGAGAACAGTTAGAAATAGAATTGCGCATATTTTTGATGCAGAAAACGACGAATTAAAAAACAACGTCAAACACAAGGAAATTGTTCTCTTTCGCCTAGACGAGATTGAAATGCAATTACCTGTTCAAATAGGAGATTATACCGATTTTTACTCAAGCATTGAACATGCTACCAATGTGGGAACCATGTTTCGCGACCCAGAAAACGCCTTAATGCCAAACTGGTTGCACATTCCTGTGGGATACCATGGAAGAAGTAGTTCTATTATTCCTTCGGGAATTCCAATTCATAGACCACAAGGACAAACCCTCCCAGCTGGAAGTGATACACCAGTTTTTGGACCATCAAAATTAGTGGATTTCGAACTTGAAATGGCTTTTATTACAACAGCTGCCAACGATTTAGGTGAACCTATTCCTATTGAGGAAGCCGAAGAATATATTTTTGGTTTGGTTTTATTTAATGATTGGTCTGCAAGAGATATCCAAAAATGGGAATATGTACCATTAGGACCCTTCTTGGCAAAAAGTTTTGCATCGTCCATTTCACCTTGGATTGTAACTTTAGATGCTTTAGAACCTTTTCGAGTTGAAGGCCCAAAACCATTGAAACCACAATTGCCTTATTTACAATATAAAGGAAAGAAAAGTTACGACATTAAATTGGAGGTTGCCATCAAACCTAAATCGGCCAAAGAAACGATTGTTAGCAAGTCTAACTTTAAATACATGTACTGGAATATGGTACAGCAATTAACGCATCATACTGTTAATGGATGTCCAGTAAATTCGGGCGATATGATGGGGTCTGGAACTATTTCAGGACCAACGCCAGATTCTTACGGTTCCATGTTGGAATTAAGTTGGAGAGGTGAAAAACCTATTAAACTTCAAGACGGTTCAGAGCGTAAGTTTATAAACGACTACGATACGGTTATTATGCGTGGCCATTGCGAAAAAGATGGTACCAGAATTGGTTTTGGTGAAGTCTCAACTGAGTTGCTTCCTATATTTGTTCCGAAGAAAAAATAAATAAAAAAGAAGCGACCAACAGGTCGCTTTTTTTATTTTAACAGACATCCCTAATTTCTCATGAAACATTTAAGCTTATTAGTGGTCTTGATATTTCTGGTTTCTTGTAAATTGGAAAAAGAACAGCCTAAAACTTTACAAATAGGAACTTACAAAGCGCTTTTAAAAATAAACGATAGTATAGATATGCCTTTTATTTTTGAAGTTCTAAGTATAGATAAACTTCAAATCTTCAATGGGGATGAAATTATTGAAGTCGATGAGGTTATTTACAGAAATGATTCTGTATTTATAAATCCTCCAGTATTTGAAGGTTATATAGCAGCAAAAATTACAGAAAAGGGGTTAGAAGGAAATTATATTAAAGACGATTTAAACCGAACAGTTCCTTTTAAAGCCATTTTTGGTGAAACCGAACGTTTTGAGACTGTAAATAAAGCCAAAACTGATGTTTCCGGGATTTGGGAAACGACTTTTAGTCCAAATTCTGAAACCGATAAATATATTGCCAAAGGCATTTTTAAACAAGAGAACAACAAGGTAACTGGAACTTTTAGAACCCTAACTGGAGATTATAGGTTTTTGGAAGGCGTTTTAGATGGCAACCAATTAAAACTATCTACTTTCGATGGGGCTCATGCCTATTTTTTTATAGCAACCGTTACAGATAGTACTATACAAGGTATGTTTTACTCTGGAAACCATTATAAAGAGCCTTTTACGGCGAAACGCAACGAAAGCTTCGAATTACCTGATGCTAATAATTTAACCTACTTAAAAGACGGTTACGAGAAGATGAGTTTTTCTTTTCCTGATGAAAAAGGCCATATGGTTTCTTTAGAAGACGAACGCTTTAAAAACAAAGTAGTTCTGGTACAAATTATGGGAACTTGGTGTCCAAATTGTTTAGACGAAAGCAAATATTTTATAGAATTTTATAAAAATAACAAAGACAAAGATTTTGAAATTATAGGTTTGGCTTTCGAATACACTAAAACTGAAGAGAAAGCTTTTGCTAACATCCAAAGATTAAAAGACAGATTAGGTATTGATTATCCTGTATTATTGGCTCAATACGGAAGTTCCAGTAAGGTGTCTGCTCAAGAGAAGCTTCCCATGCTTAACCAAGTATTGAGTTATCCCACCACTATTTTTATTGACAAAACAGGAGCAGTGCGTAAAATTCATACCGGATTTAATGGGCCTGCAACTGGAGAGAAATATACGGAGTTTACAAGAGAGTTTGAAGGGTTTGTTAATGGATTGATGGAGGAGTAGGATTTAGATTACTTTCTCTAAAAACCGTCCATATTTTTTTGTTTTTCCATAATCTTCAACAAACTCATCATTTTTAAAAATGGTTTTCCCTCCAACCATCACTCTAGAAACTACGCCTTTATTTCGGTTGACAAGTCTTTCATGATTGTTAAATTCTTCAATAATATCTATTTCAACATCTTCTGTGATGTTATGAAAGTTTTTAGGATTAATAATCACCAAATCGGCAATTTCACCTTCTGCTAGGTAACCACAATCTATGTTAAACCAATCTCCTTGCTCTTTTGTAAGTCGCCAGACACATTGCTCCATAGACATAATAGGTTGGCCTTTATCGATAGAATCCTGTACTATTTTTATCATTTTCAAAGGGAAATTGTAAAAAGCCATATTATTTAAGTGTGCTCCAGCATCTGAAAAACTAATCAGATTATATGGGAAATTATAAAGCCTCTTGTATTTTTCTGTTCTATCGTTGGCAATGGTTGTGGTCCATCTAATTTGTTTATCGTATTTGATAATCGTGTCTAAAAACAAATCGACGGGATGTTGGTTTTTTTCTTCAGCTAATTCATAGAAGTTTTTCCCTATCATACTTTCATCTGGACAAGCTATAATAGTCGTTTTACTTAAATCCTTATGCCAAACCTTTGGAGCGAATTTATTTTTGATTTCTTTCTTGAAATTATCTCGAAACTCTGGGTTTTTTATGAGCTCATCTCTTGTATCTAATTCTTTTGCAAGATGTCTAAGGGCTTCACCACTTGGAAATTCTTCAAACATTACAGAATCTACACCATCGTAATATACGGTAAATGGACATGGCGGCGATTGCATTCTAAAATTAGCGTTTCCCAATAAATTAATAGATCTAGTAGTAAAAGCAAGTATGGGATAAATATATCTATCGCCAATTAAATCCATCATGGCAATCATGGTGGTTTTTAAAGGTTTTCTAAAAAGCCCTGAACTCGCTAACATATAATTTAAAGCATTGTAGCGCGTTACTAAATTTGGAGCACCTTGTAAAATAGCATCTCTTTTTCGTAAAATTTCGATAAGACTTTTTCGTTCTTTCCAAGAGGAGTAGAAGGAAGGCGTTTTATGCGACCAATACCTGTCGCCATCCATTTTATCCCAAGGGTTATCCATGGTAGACAAACCTATAAACCCTTCGTCTAACGCATCGTTTAACATGCGTGCCATTAAGTTTTCTTCTTCTTTTGTGGCCGATTCTCCATCGGATAAGGATCTATCTATTCCCATAACTTTCATTCGTACATCCGAATGACCAATAAACGAAGCAATATTAATCCCTAAGGGTAATTTATTAATATAAGCTTTCCATTCCTTTGGCGTGTTCCATGTTTTTTCTTTTTCCAATAAAGGTAACATCACTTCTCTAGGAATTGCTTCAACTCGCGTAAAAGAGTCTGAAGTGTCTTCTGGTGAATTATATACGGATGATACGGAGCAACTTCCAAGTATGATGGAGGTTACGCCATGTCGTGCCGATTCTTTTAGTCCTGGAGATGCCATGACTTCGGCATCATAATGTGTGTGAGAATCTATAAATCCGGGAACAATCCAATGTCCTTCTGCATCTATTATTTCTACAGTATTATTTTGTGGAAGATTGATGGAACCAATTTCTATGATTTTCCCATTTCTATCAATTAAAACATCTTGCTTTGTTGCTTTTTTGTTTGAATCCCCAGAAAAAAAGAGGCCGTTTTTGATAAGTATATTCACTTTTTTTGGGTCTTTGATGTTAATAAATTTTTACAATAAGACAGGAAATCTTTTCAATTATTAAATTCGAATATAAGCTAAATTAAAGGATTTATAGTTAAAAAATTACTTGTATGGAACCTTATAGCTAACTTATATAATTCCAAATATTCTTATACTTCGCAACTTGTTGGTAGGTGTAAAGTATACTTTTGTTTTCTGGAGTTTTCAACGTAGGATCGCTACCGAGCACTTTTTTAGCGTAGAATCTGGCAGATTGTAATATGTCCTTGTCTTTAATAATATCGGCGATTTTTAGGTTTAAAACCCCGCTTTGTTGTGTTCCCATAAGATCTCCGGGGCCCCGAAGGTTTAAATCTACTTCAGCAATTTCAAAACCATCGTTGGTTCTAGTCATGGTTTGTATTCGTTTTTTGCTGTCGGCACTCAATTTATGACTCGTCATTAAAATACAATAGCTTTGTTCGGCACCACGTCCAACACGTCCTCTTAATTGGTGTAATTGTGATAAGCCAAAACGTTCCGCACTTTCAATAATCATAACTGAAGCATTTGGAACGTTTACGCCAACCTCAATAACGGTTGTGGCAACCATGATGTTGGTTTCGCCTTTAATGAAGCGTTGCATTTCGTAATCTTTGTCGGCCGGTTTCATTTTGCCATGTACAATCGAAATTTGATAATTAGGAGCGGGGAAGTCTCTAGAAACGCTTTCATAGCCATCCATTAAATCCTTATAATCCATATTTTCACTTTCTTGGATTAAGGGATACACAATATAAATTTGTCTGCCTTTTTCAATTTCATCTCTAATAAATCGAAACACGTTTAGTCTATTTTTATCGTATCGATGCACCGTTTTTATGGCTTGTCTTCCAGGTGGTAATTCGTCGATAACTGAGATGTCTAAATCGCCATAAACAGACATGGCTAAAGTTCTTGGAATTGGGGTTGCAGTCATCACTAAAATGTGTGGAGGAATTGCTCCTCTAATCTCCCCAGATTCCTCTTCATTATTTTGTTGAATTCCGCTTGGGCCTTTCCTCCATAGTTTACTTCTTTGCTCGACTCCAAAACGGTGTTGCTCATCTATAATTGCCAGCCCTAAATTCTTAAATTTCACCTTATCTTCAAGGAGAGCATGTGTGCCAATTAGGATGTCTAATTCGCCGTTTTCAAGCAATTTATGAATTTCTTTTCTTTCTGAAGTTTTACTTGAACCTGTAAGTATTTTTATGCTGATGTTCAATTTGTTAGCCAATTCAATTAATCCATTATAATGCTGGACTGACAAAATTTCAGTCGGAGCCATTAGGCATGCTTGAAAACCGTTGTCAAGTGCCATTAACATTGACATAAATGCAACTATAGTTTTTCCAGAACCTACATCGCCTTGCAATAAACGATTCATTTGGGCATTACTCCCTAAATCTTGCCTAATTTCTTTCAGAACACGTTTCTGCGCATTGGTTAATTCGAAGGGTAAATGGTCTTTATAAAACGTGTTGAAATACGTTCCAACTTGTGTAAATGGCAAGCCTTTTATTTTCGATTTATGGATTAAATTTTTCAGAATTAATTGCAATTGAATATAGAATAATTCTTCAAATTTTAATCGGAATTGAGCCCGTGCTAACAGCTCTTGATTTTTTGGAAAATGGACATTAAAAACGGCTTCAGATTTCGATAATAATTTTAATTCTGAGAGGATATTTTCAGATAGGGATTCTTGAAATCGACCTTTGGTTTCAAGAAATAATTGCTGCATAATTTTAGTAATTACACGATTGGTAATGCCCTTATTTGATAACTTTTCTGTAGAAGGATAAATGGGCTGCATGGCAGAACGTATGTTTTTTTCATGCTCTTCCAAAAGTTCCATATCTGGATGTGGCATGCTAAAAACGCCATTAAACCAATTCACTTTCCCAAAAATAACATAAGGTTTATTGAGTTTTAAGCTTTCACGAATCCATTTTTGTCCACGAAACCAAACTAGTTCCATGCTTCCAGTATCGTCTCTAAAAGTTGCAACCAAACGTTTTCCATGTTTTTGTGCAATTTCTTTTAGGCTAATAATTTCACCTACAATTTGCACTTCTGCATTGTTGCGTTGTAATTGATGTATCTTGTAATATTGCGTTCTGTCTAAATATCTATTGGGGAATAAATTAATTAAATCTTGGTAGGTGTGGATGCCCAATTCCGTCCTAAGTAAATCTGCACGATTTGGACCGACACCTTTTAAATAATCTATGGGAGTTTGTAAACTTGTAGACATAATACGAATATAAAACTTAATCTTGAAACTTTAAACTTCAAAATTTATGTATTTTAGTCAAGTAGTTGATATGGTATATATATGAAACATCTCCTTTCTTATTTCTTTTTATTTTTTGTAGGATTAACTTATGCGCAACAGGTTGAAAATGTTGATTTTACTCATGTTAAAAGTGGTTTGAGTTTTAATGTAGACTCTTCCAAGGTTTATGGTTTGGCCGAATATAATTTTAAAATATTAAAGGCCGTAGATTCTGTTTATTTGGATGCCTTAGCTATGGGTTTCGATGATGTTTTACTAAATGATAAGAAAACCAATTTTAAAAACGATGGTGAAAAACTGATTGTTTATTCTGAATTTAAAGCAGATGAAATCTATCATCTAAGTTTTAAATATGAGGCAAAACCTAAGCAAGCTCTTTATTTTGTGGGCTGGGAAAATGAAGCTCCAAACCAAATTTGGACGCAAGGACAAGGAAAATATACAAGCCATTGGTTGCCAAGTTTAGATGATACCAACGACAAAATAGAATTCGATTTATCCATTACTTTCAATAGCGATTATGAAGTAATTGCTAACGGAAAACTTATAAGCAAAGACGTAGAAGCAGAAAATACCACTTGGCATTTCGATATGAAAGAGCCTATGTCTAGCTATCTACTTGCTTTAGTTATTGGGAAATACCATAAATACGAAGAAACATCCAATAGTGGGATTCCATTAGAAATGTACTATTATCCAGAAGATTCCTTAAAGGTGGAACCCACTTATCGCTATAGCAAACAAATGTTCGATTTTCTTGAAAATGAAATAGACCTGCCATATCCGTGGCAAAACTATAAACAGATTCCTGTGCACGATTTTCTATATGCAGGCATGGAAAATACAAGTGCTACTATTTTCTCCGATGCTTTTGTTATAGACTCTATAGCTTTTGTAGATAGAAATTATGTGAATGTAAATGCGCACGAATTAGCCCATCAATGGTTTGGCAACTATGTAACAGCAAAAAATAGCGAGCATCATTGGTTGCAGGAAGGTTTTGCTAGTTATTATGCGCTTTTAGCCGAAAAAGATGTGTTTGGAAAAAGTTGGTATTACTGGAACTTATACGAATATGCCCAAGAACTTATAGACCAAAACAGATCTGGTACAAGTACGTCTTTGTTAAACCCGAAATCTAGTAGTACGACTTTTTACAAACGGGGCGCATGGGTTTTACATGCTTTAAGAGAAGAAGTGGGCGATAAAGCCTTTAAACAAGCCGTTAAAAATTATTTGGAAGCACATCCTTTTGCTATGGTAGAAACATCCGATTTTATTTCAGAAGTTGAAATAACCAGTGGTAAAAACCTAAAGAAATTTGTAAATATTTGGTTGGTGCAAGAGGAGTTTCCTTTTGAAGAGGCCACTGAAAGTTTAATGAAATCGGCGTTTATTCAAGAATACGAAATGGTGGATTGTGAATTGGCAACCTCTAAGTGTACTTATTATTTAACCGCTCCCATTTCAGATCAAGCCAAGCAGAAAGTGATCTCTCAAATTCCGAGCAGAGTGACCGCTAAAGTGTTTGAGGGGTCTTTAAAAACCAGACAAGCCATTGCTCAGAATTTAGATAAAATTCCTTTAAACCTTAAAAAAGATTATGAAAGCTTGCTGGATGATCGGTCGTATATTACCATAGAATCGGCACTATTTCATTTATGGATAAACTTCCCTGAAGATAGAAATACTTATTTAAGTGAAACCAAAAATGTCATTGGGCTAAGCGATAAAAATGTAAGACAGCTTTGGTTGGCACTGGCAATTTCTACACCTTCCTATCAACCAGAGCATAAAACAGATTTTTTAAATGAATTAATAAGCTATTCCGATCCTAAATATGGTTTTGAGGTGAGATTAATGGCTTTTAATTATTTAAACTCTTTAAGTATCTTTAATGAAAAAGTGTTATCTAACCTTATAGATGCTTCCTGGCATTACAACTGGCGTTTTAAAAAATATGCTAAAAACATGTTGGAAACCTTATCTAAAAATCCAGATTATGAAACCGTGATTTTAAGATTACAAAAACAAAATAAATGAAAGCATTAGTCATTTCAGGAGGGGGAAGTAAAGGTGCATTTGCAGGAGGCGTGGCCCAATATCTTATTGAAAATAAAAAACATCAATACGATTTGTTTTTGGGTACTTCAACCGGAAGTTTGTTGGTGTCTCATTTGGCTTTAAATCAAGTGGAAAAAATAAAGGAAATTTACACCAATGTCGATCAGCAAGCTATTTTTAATGTCTGCCCATTTGCAATAAAAAGAAAAAATGGACTTGAAACTATTAGAATCAATCATTTTAATGTTCTAAGAAATTTACTTAGAGGTAGTAAAACCTTTGGTGAAAGCTATAATCTTAAAAAATTGATAAAAAAAACGGTTAGCGAAGATGAGTTTGCCGAGTTAAAAGCATCCCAAAAAGATGTGGTAATAACTGTTTCAAACTTATCGCTTAATCAAGTGGAATATAAATCCATAAAAGATTTCGATTACGAAGAGTTTTTGGAATGGGTTTGGATTTCCTGTAATTACACACCATTTATGTCTTTAGTCAAAAAAAACGGTTGCGAATATGCCGATGGAGGTTTGGGTTCCATGGTTCCTATTGAGGAAGCTATAAAACGAGGAGCTACACATATAGATGCTATTGTTTTACAAACTGAAATCACACAATTCAACAGAATGCCTTCGTTAAATGCCTTTTCACTTCTTACAAATATGTTTGCTTTTATGTTGGATAGAATTGAAAGTCAGAATATTAGAATTGGAAAATTTGTAGCAACCAATCAAGATGCAATTATCAATTTTTATTATACCCCAACAGTTTTAACAACAAATTCTTTAGTGTTTAATAAAGAAAAAATGAATTTATGGTGGCAAAGTGGCTTCAACTTCGCGAAGTTTAAAAATGAATCTATAAGTCAGTTAGATAATCAATGAAAGCATTAGTAATTTCTGGAGGTGGAAGTAAAGGTGCTTATGCCGGAGGTGTGGCTCAATATCTAATGGAACATCAAGACAAAACCTACGATATGTTTTTAGGAACATCTACAGGCAGTTTATTGATTCCTCATTTGGCCGTGGATAATATTCCAAAATTATACGATATTTTCACAAATGTTCAGCAACACGATATTTTTAGTGTCAGTCCTTTTGTACAACGTAAAAAAGGAGATAGGGAATATGTGTCCATAGATTTCATAAACTCTCTGTGGCAGTTTGTTAGACGGCGACGAACCTTTGGCGAAAGCAATGCCTTAAGACGAAGTATTAAGCGCAATTTTACTCGGGAAGAATTTTTTAAAATCCGAGCAGAAAAGTCGGATGTGGTGGTTACAGTGTCCAATTTATCTATGAATACAGTTGAGTATAAATCCATAAACGATTGCACGTATGAGGAATTTTGTCATTGGATATGGATTTCCTGCAATTACATTCCCTTTATGTCCATTGCCAAGGTAAATGGATTTGAATATGCAGATGGAGGATTGGGTTGTGTAGTTCCTATTCGAGAAGCCATAAATCGTGGCGCCACAGAAGTGGATGCGATTATTTTGGAAACTGAAAATATAGAAAACCAGAGAGTGCTCGGGAAAAATCCATTCTCCTTAATGATTAATCTTTTCGGCCATTTGCTTAATCAAGTGGAACAAAACGATATACTTATTGGAAAATTAGCTGCTAAGAACAAAGGTGTCAAGCTTAACTTGTATTACACGCCCTCTAGTTTAACTGAAAATTCGCTTATTTTTAGCAAAAGGCTTATGACCAAATGGTGGCAACAAGGCTTTGATTATGCAAAAATGAAACATTTGGAAGAATAACACCTTAATTGTTAAGCAGGTTTTACCACATCTCGCTTACTTCTTGTTTTATAAAAGATAAGGCAGCATCGCTTGGAGCTCTTTTCTCCATCATTTCGGTTAAAATAACTTCTCGAAGCTTATTTGCTGTATCTGTTTTTTCTAATAAACTTGCTTTCCTAATAAGTTGAATTGTAGCGTTTTTTGCAGCTACAATAATGTTCCAACAATCGTCGCCTAAATAGATTTGTTGCGATAAATTATGGTCGAATTCTTGTTCGATAGCCGCTATAAGCAAGGTTTCGTAATCTTCTTTATTTGAAGATATTGGGTTCATTCTAATAAGTAATTTTGAAGGGGTAATTCGCTCTAAAAACAAGGCCATGCGTTCATAGGCTTGAAGGCGCAAAGGCATGGCATTTACTTGCATGTCTTTATGTAATAAAAAACGTCTTCTGCCATCTTCATTTTTTGTGTGTTCCTTAAAAAAGTAATAGGCTATCAAACCAGTAATTATAGAAGGAATGGCAAACATAAATAGATCAATAATTCTTTCGGAATCCATAAGTAGTTCTAGTTGTTAAGGGTTGCATATTATATTACTACAAACATAAGTTTTTTTTATAACAGCACAAATTATCAGTTCGTAGAATGAAAGAGGGATTTCGTTAAATGAAAGCTATAATTCCTTTATTGGTAATTTGTAGTCTTTGTAGTACGACCTATTTTGCACCTGCTATTAATCAATAAATGTAATCATCGTCAGTAGAAATTTATCACTTTTTTGCTGGCGATTTTTTTAAAAGCGCCCAAAATCTATCAACTAAGTAATTAACCTGAAAAGTATTTATGTTCCCAGAACTCTTTCATTTTTCATTGCCCGATTTTCTATCAAGTATTTTTGGAATACAGGAAGTCACTATATATTCTTATGCGGTTTTAATTGCATTAGGAACGTTGTTAGCAGGAATTTATACAAAATGGCGGGCTAAAAAGGAGTTGGGAATTATTAATCTTTCAAATACATTTTTCTACAACATATTTATTGCCGGTTTTGTAGGCGGAAAGCTTTTTTATTATCTACAAGATCCGTTATTATACATACAAAATCCAAGTTTACTACTGAATAATTTTTCGGGAGGTTTTGTGTTTTATGGTTCGTTTGTAATTATAATCCCTTATATCATTTGGTATCTAAAAAGACATAACATACCTGTTTTGCCCATGCTGGATGTTTTTGCAGTTACCACCACCATTGTACATGCAATTGGTCGATTGGGATGTTTTGCAGCGGGATGTTGCTATGGTTCGCCAACAGATAGTAGTTTAGGATTGATTTTTCCAACTACTCAAAACATTTCCGTTCATCCCACACAATTGTATGAGAGTAGTATGATATTTACCATCATGTTAATACTGTTGGTTGTTAAAAAGTATCAGCAATTTAAAGGACAGGTATTTCTAATCTATTTAATGTTATACGCTTTTGGAAGAGGGGTTTTAGAATTTTTTAGAGGCGATGAACGCGGTTTTATTATTGAGAGTATACTATCACATTCACAATTTATAGCACTTTGTCTTATTTCAATTTCAGCTTATTTCTATTATAAATTCTATAAAAAAATTAATATAAACACACTTAATACTTAAAATTATGAAAAAGCATTTATTAAAAACAATTTTACCAGCATTGCTATTGGTATTAGCAGTATTTATAATTGGTTCAGGCTGCTCTAACCCAGAACATGGATGGACTTCTTATTATGAAGATGTGGACGGAGATGGTTATGGAGTTGAACCATCTGTAAGAGTGTATGGTAATGAAACCCCACCAATTGGTTACGTTGGGAACAATACAGATTGTGACGACACGAATGCAGATATTTATCCAGGTGCTATAGAAGTTCCAGATAATGGCATTGACGAAAATTGCAATGGTTTATTCGGAATTACTTTTTATAAAGATTCTGATAATGATGGCTTTGGAGATCCAAACTCTGGTTCTGTTTACGAAGTGAGTTTTGGCGATCCTGCACCAGATGGCATGGTTTATAATAATGCAGATTGCGACGATACCAACCCTATGATAAATCCATTAGCAGATGAAATTGTTGGAAATGATATTGACGATAATTGTGACGGAGACATAGACATTGTAGAATATTATACAGATGCAGATGGCGATGGTTATGGAGCGGGTTTCGCATTACCACCACCAGCAGTTGGCGTAAATAATAATTTAGACTGCGATGATACCAATCCCAATGTGCATCCTTATGCCATGGAAATTCCTGGAAATGGAATTGACGATAATTGCGATGGAAGAATAGACGAACTGATTTAAAAGTTATAATAAAACTTAAAAACACCTGTGAAGTGGGTAACAAGTTTAAGCTTCTTTGATATAAATATAACATATCAATAATTTCAAAATAAATATTATGAAAACAACCATGAAATCCCTAATTCTATTAGTATTTGCATTAACTCTTTTTAATTGTGATAATGACGATGATCATGCCGTCAATGTAGATGTTTGTAATTATGAAGGGTTAACTATTTTAGACACAAATGGTGCTACGCATACATTATTGCCAGAAGCACAATTACAAACAGAGTTTTTTCCAAATAATGGAGGACCAGGTGTTGCCGCAGTGGAAATTTATGAAACCTCAAACCCAGGTGATATGTGGTTTCTTACAGAGGTTGTTACTTTAAATGGAACAGGTTCTGGTACCATTGGAATTGGTGGAACAAATTACCCATGTACAGTAACTTGTCAGAGAGCAGGGACAGCAGTAGGAGATGAGTTTAGGTTCGATGTCGTTATTCCAGGAGTTGGAGAAGCAGAGTTTTGTGTAATCATAGATAGTGTAAATCCTTAATAATATGAAAAATCAAATTTTAAAATTTAGTGTATTGGTTCTTGTGCTATTTGTAGTTGCCTGTGGTAGTGATGATGAGACATCATGTATAGAACAAACTTGGTATTTCGACATGGATGGTGATTCGTATGGAAATCCTGAAGTTAGTAAAAAAGCTTGTACACAACCAGACGGTTATGTGCTTGACAACACAGATTGCAATGATGCAGAGCCTAGTATAAATCCTGGAAGAACAGAAGTTACTTCAGATGGTATAGATAATAATTGTAATGGAATTATTGATGAATGTTCATCTGATTCCGATTGTACAGGAGTTTGTTTAAATGGAACTTGCCATGTTATTTGTGAAACCGACTCCGATTGCCCTCCAGGAACAACTTGTGTGGATTTAGGTAATGGATTAAAAGTCTGTCAATAAATTAATAAAACGATTACATTTGTAATACATTAAAAAATCAAATACTGAAATATATAAAACTCCATATCACTTTATTTTTAATTCGGATATGGAGTTTTTTTTCATTGATTATTGTCTCCTTTAAAAAGAAAGAAAGACCGATAAACCAGAAATGTCTTCTTTACGTATTTCTTTTTACTACTACTTTTTCATTTTCTCAACAATACACCAATTACACTACAAAAGATGGACTGCCTAGTAATCATGTCTATAAAATAACCCAAGACTCCAAAGGATTTATATGGATTGCAACCGATAAAGGTTTGGTAAAGTACAATGGAAACACCATGAAAACCTTTACCACCAAAGATGGTTTGGCAACTAACGATGTTTGGGAAGTTTTTCCAACTCCAGATGACAAGCTATGGTATCTCTCTAAATCATCAAAATTGGGATATATTCAAAATGATAGTGTTTATGCTTTTGAAAGCGAGCAAAAAGGTGAAATTTTCAACCCTATTTTCACAAGTCAAGTAGGGAATAAGATTTTTTTAACTAGTTCTACTACATTTCATATTTTACAAGATAACAAATGGAAACTTTTAATGAAATATCGTTTAGGAAGCACTATTGCTACTAATAGCTATATCGAGCACCCAACTGTTTCTAGTTTTAAAACTACAGAATTACTAGATTCTGTTTTTGTTCAAGATAAAAACGATCAAACCATTAAAAGTTATGATTTTACAAATGTCTTAAACATGATTCATAAAAGAGGTCAAATCACAGATAGTTTGTTTTATTGGGTAAATGACAAACAATACTCCATTCTTAATTTGAATACTTTAAAATTATATAAACGGAATTTTAAAGATGAACTAGCATTAGAACAATCTAAACACGTAAGAATAAACTTAGTAAACAATGAAATCCAGATCTCCGGAAAAGGATTTGTTGGTATTTTAGATGATAATTTTCACATTAAAAACACGTTTTATATACCTGCAGATTTAAAAGCCCACTTTGCGCTTATTGACAAAACAGGATCTATTTGGATAAGCACTTTTACAGATGGGATTTACCATTTTCCAATAGAAAAACAAAATATAAAATATTGTTTGACAGGCGAAAAAGTTAGTGATATTAGTAAGGTAAATAATAAAATTATTGCTAATGTTTTTAATAAGGGTTTTTATAAATACAATCCCTCTAAAAATAGTTTTTCTCCCTATATTAACGAAGCAGAATATCTATTTAATGCCTCTTATATAGAGGAATTAGACACCGAGTTTTACATGTCTAAAGGTCATGTTAAAAGAGGAAAAAATAATGTGATTTTAGATGTTGATGTTCAAGACCGAATTTACTTTATGAACGATAAAGCACGTCAGCTTGTTTTTTACAAAGATTATTTATTTGGACAATTCTCCGTAGGAATAAATAAAATCAATCCTGAAAAATTTAGTGTTAAGGACGTATATCTGCAAAGTGGAATTAATGAATTACTTGTATTTAATGATAGGTTTTTAGTAGCCACATCAAGCGGGTTAAAGGAATTTAACGACGAGGTGTTTTCTTCAATTCAATTTGATAACAAAGAATTTAATAAATCCATATTAAGTATTTCTAAAATTTCAGAGAAAGAAATTTTGTTAAATACCGACGGATTTGGCACTTACATTACAGATTTAAAAACCATTAATCAATTACCTGAATCCGAATTTCTAATTGTAAATAATGCCTATTTAGAAAACAATACCATTTGGTTGGCTACCGAGTCTGGTGTATTAAAGTACACAAAAATAAATGATACGTTTGTTTTTAAAATGCTAATAGATAAAGACAATGGATTGCCATCAAATAGTGTAAACAATGTGGTTGTTCATCAAGATAAGTTACTGGTTAGTACAAATAACGGAATTGCTATTCTACCTAAAGCTTTACAAAAAACTTCGCAGTTATTAGATGTTTATATAGAGGAAGCTCTATTTAATAATCAATCGATTACAACAAGTAATTCGGTGTTTAAATATGAAGATAACAGTACTATAAACTTTAAAATCTCTAATATTGATTTTTCAGAAAGACAGAAGAATTTATCCTATAACTACAAACTAGAACCCATTCATAAAAATTGGATCAAAACAACAACCAATAATTTTAATTTCAATAATCTTCAGCCTGATAATTACACGCTTTTTATAGATGCATATGGCATTAAAAAACAATTAAGTTTTATCATACAACCTTTGTGGTGGCAGAAATTTTGGTTTAAAGCATTGGTTGTATTACTTGGTGTTTTCTTGGTAGTCTTAATATCAAGATATTTCGTAAAACGCTCTCAATTTAAAAAGAATCAAAAAATATTTGAAGATAAACGCTTGTCTGAATTACAATTGAAAGCCTTAAGATCTCAAATGAATCCACATTTTGTGTTCAACTCACTTTCTGCGATACAGTATTATATAGGTGAGAATAATTTTGAAAAATCGGAGTTGTATTTGGTAAAATTTTCGAAATTAATTCGTCAATTTTTTGAACTTTCAAAAGAAAATGAAATTTCGTTGGCAACAGAAGTTGGTTTGCTAGAAAACTATTTAGAAATCGAGAAACTTCGTTTTAAAGAAAAACTAAGTTTTATTATTCATGTAGATCCTAATTTAGATATAAAACACACAAAAATTCCAACCATGTTATTACAACCCATAGTTGAAAACGCCGTAAATCATGGTGTTTTTAATAAAATGGAAAACGGTTTAGTTACCTTAAATTTTATTTATATGGACCATCAAACCTTTAAAGTGGAAATTATGGATGATGGTGTGGGTTTTGTAAACACGCGCAACAAACAAAGTAAAAACATAAAATCTTCTAGTGTTTTAAAGGATAGATTACATTTTTTAAATTATTCTCAAAAATGGGAGATTAACTATTCCACTGAAGAAATAAGTCCAGATAAAACCGATAAAGGCAATAAGTCTGTATTTTTAATTAAGACAAATAAAAAATGAAAAACATCACAGCCATTTTGGTAGACGACGAGATTTCAAATTTAAAAAGTTTACAAAAAAAGATTGAGAGTTTGTTTCCGGAAATTCAAATTTTAGGTACTTATCAAAAGCCTGAAGATGCCATTAATGCATTGGAAACACAAGAGATAAGTATTTTGTTTTTAGATATTCAAATGCCAAGAATAAATGGATTTGAGTTGCTCTCAAAATTAAAGAACGTTAATTTTCAAGTTATTTTTGTAACGGCTTACAGCGAATATGCTATTGATGCTTTTAAAAAATCGGCCATTGATTATGTATTAAAACCTATTGACAATAACGATTTGGTCCTAGCCATAAACAAAGCATTGGAAGTTATTAAACTAAGGATGGAGAGTGCCAGTAATTTGAAATTAGTAAATCTTTTAGAAGAGACTATTTCTAAAAATAATAAAATTATAATCCCAACTCAAAAAGGGATTTCCTTTATACCACAAGATGAGGTTTTCCATCTAGAAGGTTATGAAGGTTATACAAAAATCCATATTACAAATTGTGTAACCATAACCAGCTCTTATAATCTAGGAAAGTTTGAGAAACTATTAAGTTCTAAATTCTTTAAATGTCATAAATCGCACATTATTAATTTGGATAAAGTACG
>NZ_DATGNO010000079.1:0-10639 GCF_035306705.1 Xanthomarina sp. | reverse complement strand
ATAAACCAACATGCTGCTTCCCAATTTGAAAGGGATCTTGTTCTTTTTTGCAACCAATTAATAAAAAGCCTACAATGGCTAGACTAAGGATGGATGTTTTCATATAAAATAGGGGTGATTTTATTTAGTTGACAAAGTTACATGATTATTTTTTGATGACTTTATTAAGTATGCCAAAACATTTCTAATAAAAGTGGCACTAGTAAATACTTTTAATAATGGGTTTGTTTCTGTGTTTTTTCTAGTGTTGAATCCAGGGTTTTGTCAGTTCTTAAAGAGTCAAGAATCGCTGGTATTTATGCATGGAACCTGAGATTTTGTATAAAAAGACGAATCTTGAACCAATCCTTAGAGATTTCTTTTCAACAATTTAAGAAGGAAATCTAATCTGTCCGGCATTTCTTTTGAAAGTGTTTTGTACTAAAAAATCAACGTGTTTTAGATTCTTAAATTAAGAAATTGAAGTTAAAATTTTTAACTTTAAATACTTCAGGCACTTAATAACTTTACATATTGAAATAGCTATCTTTGCACCCTATGACAAAAAGTGAAAGACAAGAGCTAATAGATAAAGGGTTGATGTTGCCTTTAATGGAAGAGTTTTATACTATTCAAGGTGAAGGTTTCCATAAGGGAACAGCAGCTTATTTTATTAGAATTGGTGGCTGCGATGTTGGTTGCCATTGGTGTGATGTAAAGGAAAGTTGGTTGGCAGATTTGCATCCTCCAACAGACATTGATAAAATTGTTGATAATGCCGTTAAATACAGTAAAACCATTGTGGTTACTGGGGGAGAGCCTTTAACTTGGGACATGACGCCATTAACTGCAGAACTAAAAGCAAAAGGATTGCAAACACATATTGAAACTTCTGGTGCCTACAAATTAACCGGAACTTGGGATTGGATTTGTTTGTCGCCTAAAAAATTAAAACTCCCTACAGAAGAGATATATCAAAAGGCACATGAGCTTAAAATGATTGTTTTTAATAAAAGCGATTTTAAATTTGCCGAAGAACAAGCAGCAAAAGTCAATAAAGATTGCATTTTATATTTGCAACCAGAATGGAGCATGCGTGATAAAATGGTGCCGCTAATTGTGGATTATGTAATGGCAAATCCGCAATGGAAAGTGTCTTTGCAAACCCATAAATATTTGAATATACCTTAATTAGGAATTAGGTGAGGTGTCTGATTATACGAACTTCTTGAGTTCTAGATTGAAGTTGCTCGTCTGAAAGTTGAAGTCGAACAGGACTGTAACAAAACCCGCTGATAACGATTAAAAATAAAAATGTTCCAAGATTTTAAGCCCTTGGAACATTTTTTATTGGTATCGTATGTGTTTCTAAGTTTTATTTAACCGGAACAGTAACTCGCAAGGTGTCCCATCCTAAATACATATTGCCTTCGTCGTCAAAAGCCATGGAAAATGCTTCCAAAGATTTTTTGCCTTCACTTACTTGTCCGGTAACTCTAACAACATCATTCGCTTCGTTATAGGAATATGCGCCCCAAACATTGATGTCTGAACTTAATATAAATGTCCATTCTTTTTCACCAGGAATGGTAAATAGGGAATAGGTTCCTGCTTTAACTTGTTTGTCGCCAAACATTTTATCTTGGTAAAAGGTGATTTCTACAGCTTCATTTGCTCCAGTTCGCCAAACTTTTCCGTTTGGCGCCAGGGTTTTAACATCTCTGCCTTTTAATAGAGGTCTGCTATAAATTACTTTTACTTGTTTATCTGAAATTTTGTAGTCACTCGGAAAACTAGCGGCATCCATGGAGCTTTTGTCTAAGTCGCTAAAGCTTTGCGCAAACATACTTGTTGAAAAAAATAAGACACATATAAATGTCAAAGCGGATAATAAAGTTGATTTTTTCATAGATTTTTTTTATAAATATAAAGGAATAAAAATAAATAGGTTTATGCCTTTATGTGTTTTAACGTTTTTCCTTTGAAATTATTATGAAAACTCGTTAGATAAACCCTCATATTTCAGTCTATAAAGAAAAGTTTAAGATTATACTTGATTAAGTTTTAATAACGAATCATTTTAAGATAATTTGTTTCAATATGTAATCATTTATTGATTTATGCTTTCAGTATTGATATTTCAGTCTCATATTTGTATCAGATTTTAAAAACACCAAAAGAATTAGATTATGTGTGGAATAGTATGTGCGTTCGATTTAAAACAGAAAACTGAAGACTTGAGACCTCAAGTTTTGGAGATGGCTAAAAAAATTCGTCATAGAGGTCCAGATTGGAGTGGGATTTATAGCGATGAGAAAGTAATTATGGCTCATGAGCGCTTAGCAATTGTGGATCCAGCTTCTGGAAAACAACCTTTATTAAGTAATGATAAACAACTTGTTTTAGCAGCCAATGGTGAAATATATAACCATAGAGAGCTTAGAAAGCAATTAAAAAGCACTTACAATTTTCAAACACAAAGTGATTGTGAGGTTATTTTAGCACTATACAAAGAGAAGGGTGTTGATTTTATAGACGACATGAACGGTATTTTTGGTTTTGCTCTTTATGATGTTGAAAAAGATGAATACTTTATTGCTCGAGATCATATGGGAATTATTCCGTTGTATATGGGATGGGACGAGCATGGAACCTTTTATGTGGCATCCGAATTAAAAGCGCTTGAAGGCGTTTGTACTAAAATAGAATTATTTCCTCCTGGGCACTATATGTCCAGTAAAGATGGTGAACTTATAAAATGGTACAAACGTGAGTGGACGGATTATGCGGCTGTGGAAAACAACAAAACTGAAATTTCCGAAATC
The DNA here is from genome assembly GCF_035306705.1 of Xanthomarina sp. GTDB lineage: Bacteria > Bacteroidota > Bacteroidia > Flavobacteriales > Flavobacteriaceae > Xanthomarina. The sequence continues at coordinate 7,835 of NZ_DATGNO010000079.1, read as the reverse complement.
CGTCAAGCCATGGAAGATGCTGTGCACAGACAATTAATGAGCGATGTGCCTTATGGCGTTTTGCTTTCAGGAGGCCTGGATTCTTCCATTACTTCTGCTATTGCTAAAAAATACTCTCAAAGAAGAATTGAAAGTAATGACACGTCAGAAGCTTGGTGGCCGCAACTTCACAGTTTTTCAGTAGGATTGGAAGGCTCTCCAGATTTGGCTGCGGCAAGAGAAGTGGCAGACCATATTGGAACCATTCATCACGAAATAAAATTCACCATTCAAGAAGGTTTAGATGCTATAAAAGATGTTATTTATCAATTGGAAACTTACGATGTAACTACAATTAGGGCAAGCACACCCATGTATTTAATGGCTCGGGTAATTAAATCAATGGGAATAAAAATGGTATTGTCTGGCGAAGGTGCGGACGAAATATTTGGTGGATATTTATATTTTCATAAAGCACCAAATGCTCAGGAATTTCATGAAGAGACCGTTAGAAAATTAAGCAAACTACATCAATATGATTGTTTACGAGCCAACAAAAGTTTGGCGGCTTGGGGTATTGAAGGTCGTGTGCCATTTTTAGATAAAGAATTTATGGATGTGGCCATGCGTATCAACCCTCAGGATAAGATGATAGATGGAAAAGCGTTGGATTCACGATCAAGACAAGGCATGGAAAAATGGGTTTTAAGAAAAGCTTTTGAAGACATGTTGCCGGAAAGTGTTGCCTGGAGACAAAAGGAACAATTTAGCGATGGCGTAGGTTATGGTTGGATAGATACCTTAAAAGAAGTTGTTGCTAAAGAAATTACAGACGAGCAATTGGCAAATGCCAAATACAAGTTTCCAATTCAAACCCCAACAAGTAAGGAAGAGTATTATTACCGTTCTATTTTTACTGAACATTTTCCAAGTGATACAGCCGCTTTAAGCGTGCCTCAAGAAGCCAGTGTGGCTTGTAGTACAAAAATTGCATTGGAGTGGGATGAGGCTTTTAAAAACATGAACGATCCATCTGGAAGAGCGGTAGCCGCTGTGCATGCCGATGCATATTAATTAGTTTAATTAAAAACTGGAAGCTATTTAAGTTTGGTATACTAATTGTCTCCTTAAAATAAAACTATAAAATTAGAAATCACTCGAACGTTGTGGTGCGTTCAAAAAAACATACCTTCAAATGTTCGAGTGATTCATTTTCTGTTATTTTTGCGAGAACTTTTTATAATATACTATGAAAAATAATTTCTTTTTATTGGCAGTCGTGCTGTTTTTTGTTCAAACAGCTTTTTCTCAAATGCAGCCATTTGGACATTTAACTGTGTTTTCAGAAAATGCTGATGCTTTTTATCTGATAATAAATGGTGAACAGATGAATGATTTGCCTCAAACCAATATTCGTGTAGAGGAGTTGACAAATTCTTATTACCACGCTAAAGTTATTTTTGAAGATCAATCATTAGAAACAATTAGTAAAAATTACATGCAAATTGTAGATGTAGACGGTATTATGAGTGATGTGACTTATAAAATTAAACGAAATAAAAATAAACAAGGAAAAGGAAAAATGAGTTTCTTTTCTTCGGTCCCAGTGGTGCAAGGTTATAGTGCGCCTGCCAATGTGTATGTTAGACGTTTTGGCGATCCAGTACAAGAAACTACGGTTGTTCAAGCTCAAACAACCATAAATAATATTTCGATTAATACGAATGTGAATGCCCAAGGAGAAAATATTAATGTTTCTGTACAAAATCCATTTGTAATTAATACGGTAGCCGAAACAACTTTTGGAGGAGGTGAGTTTTATGAAGAAGACTTGGTAGATGGGTGCCGGAATGCTTATGGAATGAATTCAGTAGATTTTAATAGTGCAATAAGCACTTTGAAGGCAACTAGTTTTGATGATACTTCCCTCAAAATTGCGAAACAGATTACCTCTGTAAATTGTTTAACAAGTAATCAAATTATTGAAATTTGTAACCTCTTGAAATTTGAAGAGAATAAATTAGAATTCGCCAAATTTGCTTTTAATTACTGTACAGAGCCTCAAAACTATTTTAAAGTAAATAATGTATTCAATTTTAGTAGTAGTGTTGAAGAATTAAATGATTTTATTCACGGGAACTAATCCTAATATTAACCTTAAATAGGATTTTTAAAAACACAAAATCTCGCTTCTGCGGGATTTTGTGTTTTTGGCACTTTTTTGCAGCTGTTAAAATTAGCGCAAATTAGATTTAAAGCCATTTTTAAGCGATTTAACGCACTTTTAGGTAATTAACAAATGTTGATAAAATTACATCATACTCGTTAAAATGCTTTCTAAAAGCGTTTTTTATCCGTATATTTGTAGGTATTCAAAAGGATGCTGTAAAGCGTCTTTTTTTGTGAAGTCATTTAATGGCTCAACAAAAAGATTAACAACAACATGTCCACCTAAACTTTAGCGTAGGAGGAAACAACAAACATTTATATGAGCGATAAAAAAGAAGAATTTAACAAGCACAATTATTCAGCGGATAGTATTCAGGCATTAGAAGGCATGGAACATGTGCGTATGCGTCCTTCCATGTATATTGGAGATATTGGTCCTAGAGGACTTCATCATTTGGTATACGAGGTAGTAGATAACTCTATTGATGAGGCCATGGCAGGACACTGTAATAATATTACAGTAACTATTAATGAAGATAATTCGGTTTCTACAGAAGATGACGGACGTGGAATACCAGTGGATCTTCATAAAAAGGAAGGCGTTTCGGCATTAGAAGTGGTAATGACCAAAATTGGTGCTGGAGGGAAATTTGATAAGGATTCCTATAAGGTTTCAGGAGGTCTTCACGGGGTTGGGGTAAGTGTTGTAAACGCTTTATCTGAACACTTAAAGGCTACCGTATATAAAGATGGTAAGGTATGGGAGCAGGAATACTCGAAAGGTAAAGCCTTATATCCTGTAAGAGCAGTTGGCGACACAGATAAAAATGGTACGGTTATTACGTTTAGACCAGACAATACTATTTTTACCCAAACCGTTGAGTATAGCTACGATACTTTAGCTAGTAGAATGCGCGAATTGTCGTATTTAAATAAAGGAATCACCATTCATTTAGTGGATAGACGTTTTGTTAAAGAAGATGGTTCATTTGAAGGCGAAACGTTTCATTCAGAAGAAGGTCTTAAAGAATTTATCCGATTCTTGGATGGAAACAGAGAATCGTTAACCAAGGATGTGATTGCTTTTGAAGGTGAGAAAAATGGTGTTCCGGTAGAAGTAGCCATGGTTTACAATACCTCTTATGCTGAAAACCTACATTCTTATGTGAATAATATTAATACCCATGAAGGGGGAACGCATCTTTCTGGTTTCCGTCGTGGATTAACACATACACTTAAAAAATATGCCGATGAATCTGGGATGTTGGATAAGTTGAAATTTGATATTGCTGGAGACGATTTCCGTGAAGGTTTAACGGCCATTATTTCGGTAAAGGTTCAAGAGCCACAATTTGAAGGACAAACTAAAACCAAACTTGGAAACAGGGAAGTTTCTGCATCTGTAAGTCAGGCAGTATCTGAAATGTTAACCAATTATTTAGAGGAACATCCGGAAGATGCCAAAATAATTGTCCAAAAAGTAATTTTAGCCGCTCAAGCCAGACACGCAGCTCAAAAAGCCCGTGAAATGGTACAGCGTAAAACCGTCATGAGTATTGGTGGTTTGCCTGGGAAATTATCTGACTGCTCTGAGCAAGATCCAGCAAAATGTGAAGTATTTCTTGTCGAGGGAGATTCGGCAGGTGGAACAGCCAAACAAGGTAGAGATAGAGCGTTTCAAGCCATTCTTCCATTAAGAGGTAAGATTTTGAACGTGGAAAAAGCCATGGTTCATAAAGTTTTCGAAAACGAAGAGATAAAAAACATCTTTACAGCGCTTGGAGTTACTATTGGAACAGAAGAAGACAGTAAAGCTTTAAACTTATCTAAATTGCGTTATCACAAAGTAGTGATTATGTGTGATGCCGATATTGATGGGTCTCATATTGCAACCTTAATTTTGACTTTCTTCTTTAGGTATATGAGAGAGTTGATTGAGAATAACCATATTTATATTGCAACTCCACCTTTGTTTTTAGTTAAAAAAGGTCAGAGAAAAGAGTATGCTTGGTCGGAAAAAGAACGTGATGCTATTGCGGAATCCTTTGGAGGAAGCGTTGCTATACAGCGTTATAAAGGTCTTGGAGAAATGAATGCAGAGCAACTTTGGGACACCACCATGAACCCAGAACACAGAACGATGCGTTTGGTGCAAATAGACAATGGTGCCGAAGCGGATAGAGTTTTCTCTATGCTTATGGGCGATGAAGTTCCACCACGTAGAGAGTTTATCGAAAAGAATGCTATTTATGCAAAGATTGATGCTTAAGCAAACTCATACTCGTATTAAGGTCTGACCAAAATATGGGAGTTGAGAATGCTGTTTTAGCATATTTTAAATAAATTATATATCCAAAACCTGCAAAATTTTAAGGAATTCTGCAGGTTTTTTTGTTTTGTTGTTTTGTTTGAAGGCAATAAAAGCAAACCTTTTTAGTTGAATATATATCAAGAAACCGTATCCTTGATCTTAACCTATAAAATAAATGCCATGCGTACAAGAATTTATTTACTAGTCTTATTTTTAGCTTCTTTTACCGTACATGCACAAAATAATATAGACGATTTATTGGCTGCCGGTATTGATGATGCCAAGCGCTTTAGTGCCGATTATTTGGCCCCAGCTACCGAGGGTTTGACTTATGGTATAAATAATGGGTGGTTTAATCATGCCAAAGGTCAAAAACAATTTGGCTTTGAAATTGGGCTGGTATTGAATACCTCCTTTATAAACGACAGTAAGAAATCGTTCGAGATGCGAGTAAGCGATTATAACAACATTCGTTTTCCAGATAATAGTGCATCTAAAACAGTAGCTACAGCTTTAGGACATAACAATCCGGACATAACAGTTATAGTAACCTACGATGATCCTATTTTTGGAAATCAAGAAACAGAAATAACTTTACCCTCGGGAATAGGCTCTTCGGGTATTAATTTTATCCCAACAGCATTTTTGCAAGCTAGTTTTTCGCCGTTTAGAGGCACCCAGATAAAAGCACGATATTTTCCAAAAATTGAAACCGAAGATGTAAAAACAGGACTTTACGGATTTGGAATTCAGCAGGAATTTACCGCTTGGTTACCTCGCGACAAGTATTTTCCAGTGGCTATCTCTGGCTTGATTGCTTACACGCATTTAGATGGGAGTTACGATTTTACAAATACCAATATTGTGGAAGGTAGTGGGCAAAAGGTGACTACAGATATTAATACCTTATTATTTGAGCTAATAGCTTCAACTAATTTTAAAGTTTTAAACGCTTATGGAGCTCTTGGCTATCTAAGCGGAAAGTCTAATACCGATTTATTGGGAACTTACATGGTAACCGATGGATTCATCTATTCTGAGAAAATTGTCGATCCTTTTTCAATTGAAGAAAAGGTGTCTGGAGTAAGAACCACGTTAGGAGCCCAAGTAAAACTTGGTTTTTTTGCCATAAACTTAGATTATACCTTTGCCAAATTTGATAGTGCTTCTCTTGGACTAAACTTTTCATTTTAGATTTTGTAAAATCTTGAAACATTTATGATTTAAAAATGTTAAATTTGCTAATGTTTGGCAAGTAAGCTGCTAAACAGACAGATGTAAATTGGGAATTACGAAACAAAACCTTCAGAAATATTCCTTAAAAACAGCTGTTCGTGTTAAATAATATGGACAGAAGTTGTTTTTTAGCTAGGCTTTGAGGATTCAGAATTTCTTCATTTTAATTTTAGAGAAAATCAAATTATATGATAGGTCTCGTTTAAAAATCAAATGTTTTAAAAGAGATGTATCATTCTTATATTAACTTAAAATAATAATTATAATATGAAAGTAACAGTAGTTGGAGCAGGAGCAGTAGGAGCAAGTTGTGCAGAATACATAGCTATTAAAAATTTTGCTTCAGAAGTGGTTTTATTGGACATTAAAGAAGGTTTTGCCGAAGGTAAGGCGATGGATTTAATGCAAACAGCTTCATTAAACGGATTTGACACAAAAATAACAGGAGTAACCAACAATTATTCGGCCACGGCAAATAGCAATATTTGTGTAATAACTTCGGGAATTCCAAGAAAACCAGGAATGACCCGTGAGGAATTAATTGGTATTAATGCTGGAATTGTAAAGGACGTGTCATCCAACTTAGTGAAACATTCACCAAACACCATTCTTATTGTTGTTAGTAACCCTATGGATACCATGGCGTATTTAGCTGCAAAATCCACTGGTTTGCCTAAACATAAAGTTATAGGTATGGGCGGAGCTTTAGATTCTGCACGTTTTAAATACAGATTAGCCGAAGCTCTTGGTGCACCTATTAGCGATGTGGACGGCATGGTAATTGGCGGACATAGCGATACGGGAATGATTCCTTTAACAAGATTAGCCACAAGAAACTCGGTTCCAGTAACAGAATTCTTATCGGCCGAACGTTTAGAGCAAGTTAGAGAAGACACTAAGGTTGGTGGAGCAACACTTACTAAATTATTAGGTACTTCTGCTTGGTATGCTCCAGGAGCAGCTGTAAGTGGTTTGGTTCAAGCCATTGCTTGCGACCAGAAGAAAATGTTTCCTTGTTCGGTATTTTTGGATGGGGAATACGGAATGAAAGATATCTGTTTTGGGGTTCCAGTAATCTTGGGAAGAAACGGTATTGAAAAAATAGTGGAGCTACATTTAAATGATGCCGAAAAAGCAAACATGAAAGAAAGTGCAGAAGCTGTTAGAAAAGTAAACGATCTTTTAGAATTATAAGAAATTCTTTAAAATGTCATTCTGATAAATGATTCTTAAAAAATCGAATCTTTTTTGTAAAATATTCACAAAAGATTCTTTACATTTATTCAGAATGACATTTTTTATACAAACCAATAACTAAATTATTACTATGAAAAAAATATTATTTATTCTATTTATTGCTGTTAGCAGCCTAGGTTTTTCACAAGAAAAAATTACTGAAGGCGTGGTTACTTCAAAACAAACCATGTCCACGGAAAATGCAGAGTTGCAAGGGCAATTAGCCATGATTGGCGATATTATGACCACCACTTATTTTAAAGGAAATAAAACACGTTCTGAAACCAATAATTTCATGACAGGTTCTTCAATTGCTATTATGGACATCGACAATAACCAGATGCTTATGACCCTTAATAACCAAATGACGGGTAAAAAGTATGTGCTTCAAACTATGGAACCATCAGAAGATGATGTGGATAGTGTTAAAGTTACAAAGGGAGATTCGACTAAAAATGTTCTTGGTTACGAATGTCAAGAGTATAACGTGGAAATAGAGAAGGAAGGCGTTGTTGTAAAAATGAATGTGTATACCACAGATAAGATAAGTGCTATTTCTCAACAATCGACCATGATGGGTGCCGATTTAAAGGGTTTTCCGTTATATTTAACCATGAATATGAGCCAAATGGGAATGGATTTAACTATCACTCAAGAGGTTACTGAAATCAAAAAAGAACCTATTTCAGATGATAAGTTTGACATGACCCCTCCAGCGGGTTACGAAAAAACTGATAAGTTGCAAGGTATGTAAGCCTCTAATTTTATGATATTAAAAAAAACAGCATTTTATTGCTGTTTTTTTTTGTTATATATCCTAAACATTTTGTTAAATAAGTCTAGAAGATATATATTTGCTCGTTTTTAAAATTCAGAAACAAAGAACTAATTAATTTAATAAATA
>NZ_DATGNO010000078.1:0-72714 GCF_035306705.1 Xanthomarina sp. | reverse complement strand
TTGAAGGCGCTATTTATATAATTGGTGTTTTAGTGTGAGATTAACTTCGCTGAATCTTCGATTTCCTGCTTTCCTGTCTGCCGACAGGCAGGCGCAAGAATATAACGATGCTATGGAGTTGAAGGCTTTGTTTGTTTAAATAATAGAAAAGCATCTCATTGAAGATTTGGATGAGATGCTTTTTTTAAACAGTTTTATAAATAATTTTTAAATTATTCACCCCATTCCAATATGTGCTTTCCCCTCATATTAGTCCACACAAAATCTGCCATAATACTTCCATCATAACTAGCATACCATATCATATATTTTTTATCTGGATCCTCTTTTAGCCGATCAGTATTTGATAGGTCAGTTATTATAATTAGCCTTTTACCGTTTCGAGAGGTCATTAAACTTAATTCCTTATGAATTTCGCAGTATGACTTTCCTTTGAAATATTCTTTTGGTTTTATTAGGTTTATGGTATCTAAATCTACTGCAATACGTCTTCCTAAAGAATATAATGGTTGGAAATCCACAGGTTCTGTATAATTTATCCTAAAAAAATAGGTTTCTTTATAAAAATCATCATCTGTACTATCAATTGAAAAATATGCACGGTAAGCCATTAATTCTGGACCAAAGCTACTAATATATATATAGTAATTTTCAATATCATTATTAACTTTATTTTGAGCATAATTACTATTGCAAAGCGTAGTAATTATTAATAGTAATACAATATTTAATTGAGTTTTCATTTTAGTTACAGTCTTGGTTATACATTGTGTTTACTACATCTTCAATATACTGTTTTTTGGAAAGCTCAACACTATCATTTGCAACATTGTTTATATAATCTTGAGTTTCTTCAAGCCCAACCCAGCTATAATAATCCATAATTTGAGGAATAGTATATGGTCCACCTACAATGTTAGGGTCTGAATTAACATTAGTTAAAAAATCATCTGATGAATTATTTAAAAGTGGATGAATATCAATTAAATCTTGAATCATATTATCTCTATATCCTAAAGTTGTAAATGCATCATGATTCCATTGTCCACTATTTCCTCCGTTGTAATTTCTGTACTCCTGAATCATCATATTAAAAATCATATCTTGAAGAGTTACACTATTTGATGATCCCGAAAACTTTACATGACCTAAAATATTTACATGAGTAATAATATCAAGTTGTATAGATCTATCTAATAATTCTGCATGTATAGGTTCATGCATTAATACCAAAGCAATTTCTAAGGCTGAAGCATTCTCTAAAAATTCTGAACTAATCCTTACTGTCATAACATCTCCATTTGCAATTGTACTATCTGGATCCAAATTAGTATAAGTAAATGCAATAGTACCATCTAATTGTGCAGGTATATTCCCAACTTCAAACTTAAGTTTTGCGGTTTTTTCACTGAGAAAGTTATTTAAAATTGCGTTTGTAAAAGAATTAGGATCGCTTAATATGGTGTCATAAACACAATCTAAAATTTCATTCTCACAAAAACTTGGGTCTAAAATTATTTCATTTTCAAAATCAACTTCACCACCATCCTTCATCGCCTGTGCCGCTTCCAAAGCAAAAGCCAATGCCTGTGGGCTGCTACAGTTTGTCCCAAAGTTGCTGTTGTCTTTTTGTAAATAGTATGCGAGATTTCTTTGTTGGAAAAAAGTTAAATCTGATATATTAACAAGCATCCCTGCCCCAGAAAAACACGTGAATAACTCTTGAGCAAAGTTTCGAGGTGGAGATTGTAAAGTTACAACTGTTGAGTTGTTATTATTTGATGGTGTTGTAGATCCGCCAGATGAACCTATTGGAGTAAAACCATCATTGAAGTGTGGATCATTTTCTTCGTTATCATATCCACCATTATTGCCAGGGTTGGTCCCGTCATTATTCCATCCTATCCCATTAGGGCATGGTACATTATGCTCTATTTCTGTTACATTATGCCATGATGCATCACCATACTGATCTTCGTATGTATTATACGAGTCAAGAACAGAGAAAGTTCTTGTTCTATAACAACCTTCACTTCCATATGAAAAGTACACCCAATCGCCCATATTTACTTGAGGGCCACTAATTCCCGTTGAGCCTTCATTGGAAGAACCACCTGCATTAGATCCAAAACACCATATAAGTTCAGAATTACCATGATCGTCTGTAAAATACATACATCCATTTACCATGACAATGCTTGAATTTATAGTATCATAAAAATCGTCCATATTTATGATATCTTGGTCTATTTTTTTTATGGATATTACAAATGTAAATTCAGTATTATTGGCAAGTGTTATGGTTTTATAACTATAGATATAAAAATAGAATTTATCTTGGTTTTCTCTTTTTTCAATAATTAAATTCTCGAAGGTTGCTTCTGGTAGAATAGGAGTCTCTATTTTAAAGGTATACGCTTCAGAATTATGGGTTATTGCTTGGGCAATTTCATCTGTTAAAATTACAAAACTACCGTCGTTAGAATATATTCTTGAATTAGTATCTTTAGACTTACTGACATCTAAATATTTATCAATCTTATTTAAAGTCTTTTGTAATTGATTATTTGTTTTAATCTCATCGAGTGTTACTCGTTTAACTATAACATTGTTTTTTGCTGGTTTAGTAATTGTACTGTCGTTAAAAGAATCATCTTTTTGGCAACTAAAAACACCAAGCATAAACACTAAAGTTAAAAACTTAGGTAAAAAACGCTTTAGCTTTTTGAATTTTGAATTTTGAATTTTGAATTTTGAATTTTCATAAATTAAATCATTTGGGGTTATAAAAAAAACAAACCTAAGTATTAAATACCTTCGTTTTACATCAAATATTACGACTTTTACTGTTTTTCGATGAAATACCTCTTTGCAATTACGGTTTTCCCGTAATTATTGATGTTTTTATGATTATAATCTAAGTTATCGGAGAGAATTAAGAAATTCTTTGGTTTTTAAGATTTTGAAAAAAGAATGTGATGACCAACGTTGCTCATCACATCTTAAAAATCCAATCTGCTGGATTTTGGGTGGTACTTTCCTTAAAAATACTAAAGTTTAAAATAGTTTCTTTGTTGGATGGATTGGTAAATACTTGTCCGATTTCTTGTTTGGTAGTAACCATGTCTCCTTTCTTAACATACACTTTCGAAAGGTTTTTATAAACCGTTACGTAGTTACCATGTTGTATTAAAACGGAAAGGTTTCCATGCTTTATGGCTTGAACAGCTAATACTTTTCCATTAAAGACAGCACGAATTGGAGCCCCTTCTTCAGTAGCAATACGTACGCCGTTACTTTGAATCATAACCGTTTTTACTACGGGATGTGGTTGCTTTCCATAACGAAGTTGGACCACACCTTTTTCTACCGGCCAAGGGAGTTTTCCTTTACTGGAAACAAAGTTATCAGCTAATATTTTATCTTCTGGGGTAAGCGCAAAGCCACTGGAAGCTGTCGTTGTTTTTCCTGCGCTTTTATTGGAACTGGCAATGGCATCGCGAATAATTTTCTCGATTTCTCGATCAATTTTATCTGCTTCACTTTGCTTTTGTCGTATTTGTGCCGTGTAATTATTTAAGTTTTTATTAATGGAAGCCATCAAGCTTTCCTGTTGTTTTAATTCTCCTTCAAGCTCTCTTTGTGCCACCCTATTTTCGTCAATAAGCTTTTGTTTATCTTCTTTTTGTTTTAATAAGGCGGTATTGGTTTGTTGTAATTCGGCGGTTTTGATTTTAATGGATTCTCCTTGTTCTTTTTGGTACTCTGCATACTGATTGATGTATTGCACACGTTTATATGCCTGTTGAAAGTTACTGGAAGATAACAGAAACATTACTCTGCTTTGTTCACTTTTGCTTTTATAAGAGGTGACAATCATTCTAGCATAATTGTCCTTCAAGGTTTTTAATTCATTTCTTAAATCGGTAATTCTCTTTTGATTGGTATTTATTTCCCGAGTAAGCAAATTGGCTTGTTGGTTCGTGACTTTTATCAAATTTCGACGCACACTCACCTTATAACTTAAATCTTCAATAAGTGAAGTCTGGGATTTTTTCTGGGATTTATTCTTAAACAATAAATCGTTAATTTGTTTAATTTCCCTACTAAGTTCTTGTCGGCGCTCTTCTAGCTCCTGTTGTTTTTTACTTTGTGAAAACCCAAGCGTACTAGTTAAAATAAAAACCAGTAGAAAGATGTATTTAAAAGTGTTTTTCTGTCTCATTATTTTAAGACTATTTCTTCGAATCCTGAAGGGATGCTAAAAGGATATCGCAAATCTTGGTTCAAAGATACAGATTTGAATGCCATTTCAATAACAGTTTCTTTGTCGGTTTCCAACACAATTATTTTGATGTTTTCTGGCAAGCTTTCCTTATCTACTTGTTGATAATCTATGTAATCTATTTGAAGAAATCTCGCCTCTAAAGGTTGTGCCAATTGCTGGGAATCCATTTTAAAATGAATCGGGCTAATGAGGTAAAACAACTCGAAAAGCGCCATTTGTTCCTTAGGCTGAAACAGGTATTTGTCGTTATGGACAGACATGCTATAATCTGCTTTACTCAATTCATATAAAGGGTTTCCAAGCAATAAATTTTGAACTTTTTCGAAGTCTAAATCAGTTCCGAGAATATCACTTAAAAAACGGAAATCGCCATCAAAATACGTGTTATCCAACTTGTTGTAATAACTCACTTTTTCTGGCGTTATTTTCACTCTAATAATATTAAACGAAGAACTTATCCAAATAATTTGATCTTTCAACATTCTAAAGGAAACCGTATGGGATTGTGAGTCGTTTCCTTGAGAATAAGAAATTTTTACCTTGGCTTGTAGCGTTTTAAAATCTGGAGAGGTTTTAGAGTTTTCCTTGATAACTTCTTTAGAAGATAAGCTTAGATTAGCTGTTCCGTCTGAAGTTATTTTAGACGACTTACACCCTGTAAAAAACAGGATAATAACTCCTAGAACAAGAGGTTTTATAGTATTCAATAGGTTCATTAATTTGAAGATTCTAACTGTTTGGCTTTATCACTAAACGTTTTGGCTTTGGTTGTATTGTTTAACGCACTATAGGACATACTGAGTTGTCTGTAAAAGTCGCCTTCCATCTTGGTGTCGTCAATCACAAAATCAAGACCTGTTTCCAATGCGTCTATTGCTTGTTTAAACTTATCGAGTTTATTTAAGGCCACGCCATTTACCAAATACAATAAAGGCTGAGAAGGATATTTTAATAAGGCTTTTTCGCTTTTAGATACTGCTTCCGTATAATGCTCCAAGTCGATTTCCAATAGTAAGATGTTTTTTAATACCGAATAATTATCCGAATCTATTTTTAGAGCTTCATTGTAATATTCCAAAGCTTTAGTTTTATCTCCTTTTGTTAAAAAATATTGTGCTAATTCTATATAACTTTTATTGTTGGTGTCGTCTAAAGCAAAGCTTGTGGCTTCTACCAAATCTTGTTCGTATTCAGGGTTTTCGCCAACAAATTTCACGAAATCCGATAACACCATCATTTTAGCATCAGGATTAATTTGTGGACTTTGGAGCACAACTTTCATAGAAGCTATAGCTTGGTTTGTATTGTTTTCCTCCAAATAAAATTTATAAAGTGCCAGATGTACCAATTGCGAATTTGGTTTAATTTCTAAAAGCTTTTTAGCAGTTTCGAAGGCTTTTTGCTTATCGTTGTTTTCGCTGTATCTATAAATTAAAGCCAGATAATTTGATTCTTCATCTGGATCGTTATCTACCCGGGTTTCAAGATTTTGAATCTGGTCTTTTTTTCTACCTGTAGCTGCATAAATCTGATTTCGCATGGAATCTCTCGAAGGGGTAATGCCTTGTTCTTTATCCAATTCGTCCAAAATTTTAAGAGCATCGTTATATTTTTTGGATTTAAAATACAACATGGCCAAATCCTCTTTATAATCTGGATGGTATTGTACGAGCTGCTTAACAGTTTTAATAGCTTTAGTTAAATCGTTTTGCTGGTTGTAAACACTGTAAAGTTCATCTAAATACCATTCGTTATCCGGTTCAAATTTTACAGCTTTTTTTAAAGCTTCCTCGGCGGCACCAAAGTTTTTTAATTTGTTATAATTTTTTCCTAATTCGTAATAAAAAACAGATTCGTTTTTATCGATCTCGATACATTGCAAAAGTGCTGTAACTGCACGATCGTAATTTTCAATTCCTTTTTGTTTTAAAGCTTCAAAAAACAATTCTTGGGTTCTATCTTCAACATCACCTAAATCATCGTCTGGCGTTTTATTAAAATCCACTTGCGCATAGTTCAGCTGGGGAATGAAAATCATTCCGAAGAAAAAAATGAGGATGTAGAATTTTTGTTTCATAAGTGATACCTTTCGACTGTGTTCCAGGTGACAGTGATTAATTTTTTAAAAAACCTCTTGTTCATATTATCTATTTAGAAAACAATATTTCGATAAGTTGTCATTTCTTACAAATTACTATATTCCTGTTGAGTTATAACACGCTTATCGCGTTTGTTGGAATTTTACTCTAACACCGAATAATCGCCAATACTGATTTTTGTAAAATTACCATCATAACTTACATGGTTACCAACCATTGCGTCGTCTAAATTAGCATTTTTAATAGTAGTATGGTTTTGTATTAAACTATTTTTAACGGTTGAAGCTTCAATCGTACAATTATTTCCTATGGAAACATTTGGACCGATAATCGCATGATTTAAAACCACGTTTTCACCAATAAAACAAGGTTCTATAATGGTTGAGTTATTATTTTTAAGACAGGAGGCAATTAATTGTTCATCTCCATCGGCCTTTAAAAAACCTAACATTCTCGTATTGGTCTCAATGGTTACAGGTTTGTTGCCACAATCCATCCATTCGTCCACCGTTCCAGTTTTAAAAACCTTTCCTTTTGCCATCATGCCTTTAATACCGTCGTTTATTTGATATTCGCCACCATTTATGATGTTATTATCCAAAACATGTTGCAATTCTTCTTTTAAAACAGCCACATCCTTAAAATAATAAATACCAATAACTGCCAAATCGCTTACAAAGGTTTCCGGTTTTTCAACCAGCTCTATAATTTCATTATTGTTATTTAACTTAACTACTCCAAAAGCTTCTGGTTTATCCACTTGTTTCACCCAAATAACAGCATCTGCTTCTGGATCGAGGTTGAAATCGGCACGAATTAAAGTATCGGCATAAGCAATTACCGCTGGGCCAGAAAGCGATTCTTTAGCGCACATAATGGCGTGACCTGTTCCTAATGGCTGATCTTGACGATAGATGCTAGCTTTCGCATTTAAACTTTTTGCTAAATCTTCCAAACTAGAAACCACATCGTCTCCAAACCAGGCTGGATCTCCAAGAACAAAGGCAATTTCGTCTATAGGTTGATTTAATACTTTTACAATATCCTTAACCAATCTATGAACAATAGGCTGTCCTGCCACTGGAATTAGCGGTTTTGGAACTGTTAAACTATGTGGACGTAGACGAGAACCTCGTCCTGCCATGGGTACTATTATTTTCATACTATTGCCTGCAAAAGCAGGTATCTTTTTAATTAAACTCTATTTTAAATACTTGCAAGTCAAGACGTTTCAGGATAGAACCTATCAGAATAAAAGGATGTCTTAGTTTTATTCATATTGATCTGGTGCAATGCTTATTTCTAAAACGAAAACGCCGTTCTTGTCTCTGTAATGATATGCTAAAGTGGTTCTATTATCTCGAAATATTTTCATCTCTGGAGACGATTTAATTGTATTTATTAAAATAGGTTCTATAATGTTTTTTACTTCCTCAATGTCTATTTCTGATTTAAGAAAATTTATTAATGTGTATTGGTACTGAAAAACATTGTTAGGTAATGCAATCGAATTATCTAATCGTGTGTCTGCATCAACTATAATAGGACAAGATTTGTTAATTTCATTAGCAACATTCATCAGCACTTTGTCTAAAGAAGGTTTTTCAAAAAAGAAATGCTGAACGGCAAAATAAGATAGTCCGAACGCAATTATTCCAAATACCATTGAAATAATTTTTTTCTTATTATCAGGCTTCTCAATGGTTCTTTTAGACTCCATATTTTCGATTGATTTTAATTCAATTTTCGGGAGAGTAAATCCACATTCCGAACAATATTTAGCGTTGTTATTGTTTTCGGCTCCACAATTAGAACAAGTTACTTTTTCCATTTAAAGTTTTTTGCCAAGGTATAAAGGTACCAATGTATTATTAATATTTATTTAGAGATCCTGTTTTCCTGTCTGCCGACAGGCAGGCGCAGGAATTTATTTCACTCCCGTACTCCCAAAACCACCTGCACCTCTTGAGGTTTCAGATAGTTCTTTAACTTCTAACCAGTCAGCACGTTCGTGTTTGGCTATAACCAATTGCGCCACACGTTCGCCATTTTCTATGGTGAAATTTTCATTTGAAAGGTTCACAAGAATCACACCAATCTCTCCTCTATAATCAGCATCTATGGTTCCTGGCGAATTTAAAACAGTGATTCCGTTTTTGGCTGCCAAACCACTCCTTGGTCGCACTTGTGCTTCAAAACCTATGGGTAACTCAATAAACAAACCAGTTTTTACGATAGCTCTTTCTAAAGGCTTAAGAGTTACAGAATCTGATAAGCTGGCTCTTAAATCCATTCCTGCCGATGCTATGGTTTCATAGTTTGGCAATGCATGACTGGATTTGTTGATTATTTTTATATTCATTAAAATTTATATTTACTTTAATCTTTCGGGTTTTTAAAAACGGAAAGGTCTTTAATCTATGATCTTTTTAAAAGTTTTTTCAAATCATTTTTTTCAAGTTGAAAAACTAAAGCTAAAAATACAATTAATGCTGAAATTCCAACCAAATAATTCCCTCTAAATCCGTAAAAAGTTATGGCAGAAAGTCCTACAGATAGGATTAAATACCAGGAAATCTTTTTAAGATTATAAGGAATTGGATAGTATTTTTTACCATAGTAATAGGAAACCAACATCATACACGTGTACGCAGATAACGTCGCAATTGCCGAGCCTACATAACTTATTATAGGAATGAGCCAAAAGTTAAGTGCTAAGGTTAAAAGTGCTCCAAATACCGAAATATATGCGCCAAACTTGGTTCTATCGGTTACTTTATACCAAACCGATAAATTATGATAAATACCCAAACATAAATTGGCCAATAAAATAATAGGAACAATTACCATAGCTTGCCAATAAGCTTCGTCGCCAATAAGTATCACTTTTAAAACATCGGCAAAAACAACCACCCCAAGCAGGATAATGCATCCAAAAATAACAAAATAATCAAGAATTTTGGCATAGTTTTTTTTAGGGTTTTCACTGTTGGCATGACTGAAAAAGAAAGGTTCTACTCCCAACTTAAAAGCCGTTACAAAAAGCGTCATAAACATCCCTAGTTTATAACAAGCTGAATACATTCCAATCTCCGTTTTGGCAATGTTTTCGGGTAAAAGTTTATCGAGAAGGATCCTATCAAAAGTTTCATTTATGGAAAATGCTACCCCTGCTATTAATACAGGAAAAGCATAACGCATCATCTGTTTCCAAAGCTGGGTATTAAAGATGTACTTAATTTTGAAGTAGAAAGGCGACATCAACAATAAAGTGACTGCACTTGCCACTAAATTGGCGATAAAAATATAATTTATTTCAAAATCGGGTTTGTAAATGGAATTTAATAACGAAGATTCTGTTGCTAAATCCTTTAACCATAGCAGTAAAAATAAGTTTAAGCCCAGATTAATTGCCACATTAAGAATTTTAATAATGGCGTATTTAATAGGCCTAGCATTGGCTCTTAACCAAGCAAAAGGAATGATAACCAAAGCATCCAATAATAAAATCCAAATAACCAAATTGATATATTCGACTTTAATATCAATAAAACTAGCGATCTGATTTTGAAAAACTAAGGCAAAAATGAAAAAGAGAACCGAAGTAGCAATTAACGAAATAGACGAGGTTCCAATAACGGTCGATTTATCATCGTCTTTATGGAAAAACCTAAAAAAAGCAGTTTCCATTCCGTAGGCCAAAATAACGTTGAACAACACAAAATAGGAATAGATTAAAGACACATCGCCATAATCTGCAACCGATTTTAAGACGCTTTCGTCTGTGTGTAAACGCACTAATAAAAAACTTAACATTCGTGGTAGCACGGTGGCTAATCCATAAATAAAAGTTTGTTTAAAGAGAGATTTTAAAGTGCTCAAAAGCTTGATTTTGGTCCGCTAAATATACAGTTTTATAAAACGTTATACAACGAATTAAATTAAGGCTGTTTTGGTGGGGTTGATGGATATTCCTCCTTAGGTTTTTCTAAGAGATTTGGTATTTTTAGGTATTTGATTGTTTTATTTTCAATATAACTAATAACACATTCATTATCTGCTAAGCTAAAAGGAAAATCTGTTTCTTTTAATGGAGCAACATTCCCAAATTCTTCATAGGTTTTATTGCTCATTATAAGGTCTTTTCGACGATTTAATTCTGTTTTGATATATGCAACGTACTCCAAATTATTTTTTTCGATTTTAGTTTGATACCCTCTAAAATATAATGAATCGAAAATCACTTTATTTTTATTTGAAATCACGGGAATAAACACGTTTATCCCCGAGCCACCACCTTGAACACCTGCAACCCATTTTTGATAGCTTACTGGACCCAATTCAAACGAGGCTTGGTCTTGAGTTTTTTGTGCGCTAGAACAATGGGTAAAGCTTAGAAGAATTACCGTAATTAACACACTTCCTAAAAACTGTTTCTGTGTCAGCATTGAATTAGCCATTTGACGATTGATAATATAAAGATACTAAATCAAATAATGCTCCATAAAAAAACCCCACTTTATAAGTGAGGTTTAGTTTATTTCTATTTATAACTTCCGCTTCGTCTAATTATTTAATGCTTCTGCACCACCAACAATTTCTAAAATCTCGTTGGTAATAGACGCCTGACGCGCCTTGTTGTAAGTTAATTTTAATTGATCTCTTAACTCTGTAGCGTTGTCTGTTGCTTTATGCATAGCTGTCATACGTGCACCATGTTCTGAGGCAAAAGAGTCTCTAACACCTTTATACAACTGTGTTTTTAAAGACTTAGGAATTAACTGCTCTACGATTTCAATTTTTGAAGGTTCAAAAATATAATCCAAGTTCACATTCTCATCTTTTTCAATAGGAACAATTGGTAAAAATTGTTCGGTCATGATTTCTTGAGTTGCAGCGTTTTTAAACTTGTTGTACACGATAACAATTTTGTCATACTCGCCAGCAACAAACTTATCCATAAGTATTTGCGCAATATCAGCCACATTTTCGAAAGTTAAATCGTCGAAAAGATCACTTTTATTAGCAATAACTTTATTGGTCTTTTTAAAAGCATCGTTCCCTTTTTTACCAATTGCTAAATAAGAAACCTCTTGATTAGCATAAGTACCTTTAGTTAATTTGCTTACCTCTTTGATGATGTTAGAATTAAACGCACCACACAAACCTCTATTAGAAGTAATAGCTACAATTAGCACATTTTTTACTTCTCTTTGATCTGAAAACTTACTTCCAGAATCTGCATCTAAAGTCGCGCTTAAATCTTGTAAAAGCTCGGTTAACTTATCTGCATAAGGGCGCATTGCGGTAATAGCATCTTGTGCCTTCTTTAACTTAGCAGCCGATACCATTTTCATGGCACTAGTAATCTGCATGGTTGAAGATACCGATGATATTCTGTTACGTATTTCTTTTAAATTAGCCATTCTTTATTTTATAAAGACTCTTCGAACTTTCTAAGAGTGACATTGATTTTATATTTTGAATTTAGAGTTATGCGTAAATTTGCACACATAACTCTAAACGCAGAACTTTTATGCTCTATATTTTCCTGATAAATCTTTAGCTACAGCTACTAACACATCTGTAATCTCATCTGTTAATTTTCCAGCTTTTAAACTAGCCAATACATCGCTGTGTTTCGCTTTTAAGAATTCTAAATAATCTCTTTCAAATTCTTTTACTTTTGTAACTGGCACATCTCTTAATAAGTTTTTAGAACCAGCGTAAATAATTGCTACTTGGTCTTCCACTTTAAATGGATCGTTTTGTGCTTGTTTTAAAATTTCAACGTTACGTTTTCCTTTTTCAATAACATTTAAAGTAACGGCATCCAAATCTGATCCAAATTTCGCGAATGCTTCTAATTCACGATATTGTGCTTGATCTAATTTTAAAGTACCTGCTACTTTTTTCATGGATTTAATCTGTGCGTTACCACCAACACGAGATACCGAAATACCAACGTTAATTGCTGGACGAACTCCAGAGTTAAATAAATCTCCATCTAAGAAGATTTGTCCATCAGTAATAGAAATTACGTTTGTTGGAATATATGCTGAAACGTCTCCTGCTTGAGTTTCAATAATTGGTAAAGCTGTTAAAGAACCACCACCTTTTACGATTGGTTTTAATGAATCTGGTAAATCGTTCATTTCTTTAGCGATATCATCATTATTGATAATTTTTGCAGAACGCTCTAATAATCTTGAGTGTAAGTAGAAAACGTCTCCAGGATAGGCCTCACGTCCTGGTGGACGACGTAATAATAAAGATACCTCACGGTAAGCAACCGCTTGTTTTGATAAATCATCAAATACAATTAAAGCTGGTCTACCAGTATCTCTAAAATACTCTCCAATAGATGCTCCTGTAAAAGGTGCATAAACTTGCATGGCAGCAGGATCTGATGCGTTTGCAGCTACTATTG
The DNA here is from genome assembly GCF_035306705.1 of Xanthomarina sp. Classification (GTDB taxonomy): domain Bacteria; phylum Bacteroidota; class Bacteroidia; order Flavobacteriales; family Flavobacteriaceae; genus Xanthomarina. The sequence continues at coordinate 59,897 of NZ_DATGNO010000078.1, read as the reverse complement.
TAGTATAGGCTAAAGCTCCCTTTTCTTCTAAAGTTTTAGCAATTAATGCTACTGTTGATGCTTTTTGCCCAACAGCAACATAGATACAATATACAGGGTTTCCTGCATCGTAAAATTCTTTCTGATTTAAAATGGCATCAATACAAACAGCAGTTTTACCTGTTTGTCTATCTCCAATTACCAGCTCACGTTGTCCTCTACCAACTGGAATCATAGCATCAATAGCTTTAATTCCTGTTTGTAATGGCTCGGTTACTGGTTCTCTAAAAATAACCCCAGGAGCTTTACGCTCTAAAGGCATTTCGTAAGTTTTTCCAGAGATTGGTCCTTTACCATCAATAGGGTTTCCTAAAGTATCTACCACACGTCCAACTATACCTTCACCTACTTTAATAGATGCGATACGTTCTGTACGTTTTACTGTAGATCCTTCTCTTACTCCTACTGAAGTTCCTAATAATACAATACCAACATTATCTTCCTCAAGATTCAGTACAATACCTTCTAAGCCTCCTTCAAATTCCACCAACTCGCCATATTGTGCGTTGGCCAAACCGTAAGCTCGTACAATACCATCACCTACAGTTAATACTGTTCCAACTTCGTCTAATGTAGCTCCCGCTTCAAAACCTGAAAGTTGTTGTTTTAAGATTGCTGATATTTCAGCTGGTTTTACTTCTGCCATCTTATTATATATTTAGATAAAATATCTTAGTTTAATGTAAATTCTCTTTTTAATTTATTTAATTTGTTCGCAATACTTGCGTTGTATTGAATATCTCCAACACGTAAAATAAAGCCTCCTAAAATGCTTTCGTCTACAATGCTTTTAATCTCAACATCTTTTCCTGTAAGCTCTTTAACTTTGGCTAATACCTTTGTGCGTAAATCGTCTGTTAAAGGTACCGCCGTAGTAACTTGAGCTATTTGAGTTCCTGTTAATTCATCGTGTAAAAGATTGTATTTTAAAGACACTTGTTCTAGAAGTGGCAATCTTTTATTTGTAATTAATGTATCAATTAAATTTTTCGTTATTTCATTAGCGTCTTTAAAAACCTCTAACAAAACTGTTTTTTTTATTGAAGAACTCACTATCGGACTTTGAAGCATGTTATTTAAGTCTTTGCTTTCTGCAATAGTTTTAGCTATTAGCTTCAAATCGTTATTCACAACCTCGGTTGTGTTCTTATCTGATGCCAAACTTAAAACTGCTTTTGCGTAACGTATTGCTGCTCTTGCTCCTGCCATAATAATGCCCACGAAAGTGGGTATCTTTTAAATTATTTATATACTCAAAGACACTTAGACTGTGCTCCGTGTGCCAATTAGTTCAATTTTGCTTCTCCTAACATAGACTCAACCAATTCCACTTGTTTGTCTTTATTAGATAATTCTGCACGAACTACTTTTTCAGCTATTTCAATAGATAAATTAGCAACATGGTTTTTAAGTTCTGCCATAGCAGCTCTCTTTTCACCTTCAATAGCAGCTTGAGCTTGCTCAATTATTTTATTTGCTTGAGTTTCTGCTTCTGCTTTAGCCTCATCAATTAATTTCACTTTAATATCGCGGGCATCTTTTAATAATGCTTCGCGTTCTGCTCTAGCTTCTTTTAAAATACGCTCGTTATCGGCATGAAGATTTTCCATTTCTTTACGTGCATTCTCAGCAGATGCTAATGCTTTTTTAATACCATCTTCTCTTTCGCCAACAGCTCCAAGAATGGGCTTCCAAGCAAATTTTTTTAAGATAACAAGTAAAAACAAAAATGTAATTACTGTCCAAAAGACAAGTCCTAAACCGGGTGTAATTAAATCCATTTCTTAATTTATTTAGTTTTTAGTCTCACTATGTGAGAGGTGCTTTATGAGGCTTGCCTCAATAAAATTTAAGTTTTAAATAGAACTCTTAAGGAAATCCTTAGCTCTTAATAATTTAAAAACACAGAGATAACCAACCGTTATCTCTGTATTTAAATAATCATAATTAAGAGATTATCGATGCAACAACACCAAATAGTGCTACTGCCTCTACGAAAGCGGCTAAAATAAGCGCTGAAGTTTGAATCTTTCCTTGGATCTCTGGTTGACGAGCCATGGCATCCATAGCCGACCCACCGATCTTTCCAATTCCGTATCCAGCTCCAACTACTGCTATACCTGCTCCGATTGCTGCAATTCCTGTAATAGTCATAATATAAAATTTAAATTAATTAATGTTCTTCTTCTGTTGCCATACCAATATACAAGGCAGACAATATGGTAAATATATAAGCTTGAATAGCTGTAACTACAATCTCTATGATTAAAATAAACAATGAAAACCCAACAGATACTGGAGCAATTAACATGGTTTCAAAGATAAAGATTAAAGCCATTAACGACAGAATAATAATATGTCCAGCCGTAATATTAGCAAACAAACGAATAGTTAAAGAGATTGGCTTAACAAACATTCCAATAATCTCTATAGGCATTAAAAACAATTTCATTGGCACTGGAACTCCAGGCATCCAGAACACATGTTTCCAATAGTTTTTATTACCATTAATACTTGTAATTATAAAAGTAAAGGCTGCTAATGTTACAGTAAAAGCAATGTTTCCACTTACGTTAGCGCCATTTAAAAATGGAATTAATCCAAAAATATTGTTAATCCATATAAAGAAAAATACGGTTAATAAATAAGGCATGTATTTTTTATATTTCTTCTCACCAATCATAGGTCTCGCAATATCATCACGAACAAAAACAACTAGTGGCTCAACAAACCCAGCAATTCCAGTTGGAATATTGTCATCAGACTTTCTATATACTCGAGCTGTAGATATAAAAATAAGTAATAACACAAGCACCGAAACCCACATCATCAATACGTTTCTTGTAATAGACACATTGAAAGGTAAACTCGCATTTGTAGGATGATGTGCCTCATCAAACATTACTTTTTGTGAATTGGCATCTAATTGATACACTTTCTCGTGAAGTTTTACAAATTGCATCCCATCCTTTTCCACTATTTGTGTTCCAGAATCGTCATGCTGAAATTGGCTAGACATAAAGGTAACCAAACCTTGGTCTGTCCATAAAATTACGGGTAAGGCAATGGTAACGGGTTTCCCATTCCAATCAAAAATATGAAACTCATGCGCATCCTTTACGTGATGCATAATCATCTCTTTGGCATCAAACTTACTACCGCTCTCATCCCCAGTTGTTTCTTGCGCATATCCCACAAATGAAATTGCTATAAATATGGCAGAAAAAAATACGTTTTTAAAGGTGTTAAATGTCATTTTATTTTGATTGAAAATACCTTGCTTTAAATTCCGTGCAAATGTACGTACATTATATTAATTGTCAAACACTTTTTTTGTGATTATTTAAAGCATTGATAATTAATGGGTTCTAAGGTTTTTTTTGAAGGAAACTAGTTAAGGAATACACTTCAAAAAACAAGTATAAAAAATAAGGGATAAAAAAGTTGAATACATCTGGTTGTTTTTTCTCCATATCCGAGAGTATAACAGGCAATAAAAAAACAATGGCCAAGATCATTTTCAATAAGGTAAAACCCATAAATAGATTAAATATTTCAGTTTTTCCTTTGGAATATTGAAAATTAATTACCGAATAAACCAAAGTAGTTACCACAAAATGAAACACATAGATTTGCCATAAAGGAATCATGTATGTAATGGATTCAAAATGAGAAAGTAAGTAGCTATGGATTCCTAATAGGATAAGTGTAACTACAACATTTTGGATTAAAAACGAAAGTTGTCTGGATATAAAAACTGGATTCATTTAGTTATCTTCTTTTGAGATTGCAATAATACGTCTTATTACAAAAACAATGGCAAAAATTACAAATACCAACGATAAAATAATGGTGTAAAGATTGTGCTTATTTGGAAAAGCATCGTCTAACTTGACACCAGCAAAAGCGCCAATACCAATAATAACAAACATTTGAAAAGCAATGCTTGAATATTTAGCATAGCTACTGAGCGACTTGCTCTTGTCCCTTTTTTGTTCCTCCTTGTTGCTCACCTTTTGAATGATTTTCTTTTACGGCACCTTTCATGGCACATGTTACATTAAATGTTGCTCCGGGTTCTACTTCCAATTTCCCTAAAACCACTTCACCTTCCACATGCGCAGAAGACTTTAAAGTAAGTGTTCCAGATAAAGTAAGCTTTCCAGAAAATTTACCTTCAAAATGAGCATCGGTTCCATCGAGCGTTCCTTTAACGACTCCAGATTTACCAACTACTATTTTTCCTGGTGTTTTTAAATTACCTTCTATAGTGCCATCAATTCTTAAATCGCCTTCGCTAATTAAATCACCAATAATTTTGGTGCCTTTAGAAATAATATTCTGACTTGATATCAAATCAAGGTTTTGTCTGTCTTTTTTATTATCAGAAAACATAATACGTATTATTTGGGGTTATTAAAGTTTAAATATTCGTCAAAATTCTTGTGAATTTGAATGATTCTATAGTTAGTCGAAGACACAGCGAAAAAATCCTGAATAATTTTATCCTTTTTCTTCTCTTCCAAGGATAGTGCATATCCTGTAGCGCCTTCTTTGCTTTTTAATCCGTGGACAACAACAAAGGTCGTGGCTGCATCATACACATCTACAGAAAGAGATAAGTTATACACATTTACTTTTTCTAGTTCTGCCTGTAATTTCTTTTTAAAGGCTGCTAACTCTTCTTCTGAAGGAGCTTTGAAATAATAAACAATTTTAAAATTTGTGTCTGCTTCATTATCAATAAAATCTTTACTAGCTAGTTTTGGCAAAACATTATCTATAATGTCTTGAGCCTTCTCTCCTTCTGGGAAATTGGCATAATTTAAGGCTACAAAATTTAAAGCCTCACTATAAGCTTCAAAGCCCTGAAATCTTCCTACTGCGGTGGCTTTCAGCAATTCGAACTTCGGGATCATTGGGTCGCCCTCAATCTGATCTAAATAGCTGTCAACTTCTGTAATGACTTGGTTATATTGCTGATTTTCAAGTTTGGCATAGATGTTTTTATAGATATTTTCTGGGCTGTTTTCGTCTTTTAAAGCAGCTGATTCCGGGTTTTCTAATATTTTGGCATATCTAGAATCTGGGTAATTGGCAATGATATCGGTTTTAGCTATGCTGGCTTCGTCATTTTCACCCATAAGCTCGTATAATTTATAGAGATTATATTTTGAAGGTAAAATCAACTTGTCTTCTGGCTCCATCTTTAATAGGTCCTGAAAGGTGTTTTTAGAAAGCTCGTATTCTTTAAATTTCTCTTTATATATAACTGCCAGTTGGTAATAAGCAAAGTTTCTTTGTTTAGCCAGACTGTCTATTTCCTTTTGGTCTGTAGGAATTCGAGAGATATAAAACTCCGGATCGAATATCTCGGTGTTTGTAGCAATTACCTCTTTCCCATCCTTTGCTGCAATATCCCTGTTGGATTTACTTCTAGAAGACCATCTCCAATCATCTTCCAAAGCTCTGTCTCCCCACCTTTTTAGAAAATCGTTTTTACCATAAGCGACTGTGGTTGGATTATAGAAATAAAAACTAGATCCTGGAGGTGTATTTGGTCCGCCTCTTAACGATCTCACACTTTCCTCTTTAGTACTAAAATTATTCCTTTTATCTTCAATAGATGCAAAATCTTGATTTCTACTATTAGCTTCTCGTTCTAATTCTTTTCTCTCTTCTTCTTCTTGGGTTTTAACTTTAAGTTTCTCGGTGTAATCCGTGAAATAAGCTAACTGTTCATCCGGCGATAACTTAGCTAGATTAATAATGCTATCGTTTACAAAGGCAATGTCTTCATAATAAATAACATCGTCTAAATTATCGCGTTTTCGTTTAATAATTCTAAAAGGTTTCGAGTTATTAACCATGTTAGTCATGGTACTATCGTAATAAGCACCCGCTATTTTATACTCGGAATATTCAAAAAAGTAATCGCCCAAGATTTCGTAATTCGTGGCTTTTAATTTTATGTCTCTTGAATTGGTTCTTAAGGATCTGTTATAATATTCTACGGCCAGGGAATCTTGTTCAACTTTGGCATAAAAATCAGCTATTTGATGATAAATCTTATCTAAATATGGTCTGTTTTCTCTGTTTTCTTCAATTTTTGTTAAGTTTTCTAAAACTAATGCTTTATCTCCTACGGCATGGTCGAAGTTATTTACCTTTTCCAATTGTGCGGCAACTAGATAAATACGAGGCGTTTTTCGGTTTAACTTAATAACTTTATCAAAAGCCATGTTGGCACTATCTTTATATCCAAGTCTATTATATAATTGTCCTTGAATATATCGGTAACGTCCACGCTCGTCGTTATTTTTAGTGTTTAGGCTAGCGGTATTTAATTGTGTAGCGGCACTATCAAGAGCTTCTATATTAATGTAAGCTTGAGCCATAGTAGAAGTAGCATCGGCCAAGTCCTGTTCTTCTAAAATTTCCTTTTCCAATAAACGCTTGAGATTTTCAATAACAATCTCATCATTTTCTAACCTAAGATTGGTTTTCTCTCTCCAAATTTTTGCTTGATTAATTTTATCGCTGGCTGGGTATTTATATAAAATGTAATTAAAGGCCTCCAAAGCTGGAACAAAGCGTTGATCGAAATATCTGGCTTTTCCCAAGAGCAAATAAGCTTCATCTATTTGCGGGTTTTTTTCTTTGCCATTAATATTCATGCCATGCATCTGGATGGCTTTTACCGCCTTTTCTTCGGCCCTTACAAAACGATCGTTTGAATTTTGTCCAGGAAGCGTCACCTCTTCAGAAACTTGCATGCGTTCTATGGGTAAAATATCCCAATAATTGTCATCGAAAGTTTCGTTGAGAGTTTGTTTTCCTTCTTCTAAAGCTAAATAACCATTATATAAAATGTTGTCTTTTGCAGCTAGCGCATGGAAATTCCTACTTAAAAATGTATCTTTTTTTCGAGAGCAACTCGTTATAAAAATTAGGATACAAAACAGGAATGATATGATTCTGAAAGATGTTCGCAACGTTTGTTTTATTTGGTTTAACTATTAACTTAAATTGGCCGTAAATATTATGTATAGCCGTAAAAATAAGGCATCTTTTTGAATTATTTGTAAAGAAATATATCAAATATAACATCTACAACATCCTGAAGCTTTCAACCCGTATGTGTATTATGGATTTTTAGTCTTTAAACCGTCCCGTCAATAAGTATTTCGTTACCCGCAAAATGCACTTCCAATTCCTTTAAAGTAGCTGGACTTGTGGCTAAATCCTTAATAACTTCACCTTTTTCCAAAACAACAATTCGTTCACAAACATCGGTAATATGCAACAAATCGTGACTGGATATTAAAATGGTAACGCCTTGGGTTTCGGCAAGATTTTTAAGAATATTTTTTAATCGGATTTGAGTTGTTGGGTCTAAATTAGCAAAAGGTTCGTCCAAAACAATAATTTCAGGATTGCCAATTAACGTAGCTACGATTCCAACTTTTTTCTGATTTCCTTTACTTAAATCTCTTAAATATTTTTTCTGATTTAAAATTTCATCATGGAAAAAGTCTTTAAATTGAGATATTAATGCATCGACATCGGCCTTGTTTTGTCCGCGAAGTTCGCCTATAAAGTAAAAATATTCTTCTGGTGTTAAATAGCCTATCAAAAAACTTTCATCTATAAAAGCCGAGGTGTAAGGTTTCCAATCCTCACTACTATTCACTAGAACATCCTTGCTTTTTATATATCCGGAACTAGGTCTAATAAGATCTAAAAGCAGACTAAAAAACGTTGTTTTTCCTGCACCATTATTTCCTACCAAACCAAAACTTTGTCCTTTTGGGATGTCTAAATTTTCTATGTTTAAAACGGTTTTATCTCCGTAAATCCTTTTTAGATTTGTTACGTTAATCATAAGAAGTGTTTTTTAATTGTCTTGACTAAAAGCCTGAATCATTTTATATTTTGAAGTCATATATTTTTCTGTAATAAACGTCATAAGTTTTTTATGAAATACAATGCCCAGCAACCCAAAGACACTTAAAATCAAACAAGCTATTTCGTAATTAAGAAAGTAATACAAAACCCCAAAAATAGCTGCTGGCAACAACATTAAAGGAATTCCTATAAGCCATTGTACCGCTCCAGTTCCCTGATAGTTAAAAGCTGCACGCTGGTTTAAATCTATTTTTTTTCGGTTAAAAGCACCTCCCAACAAAATAACATGGGTATTGATACCAATATTGTAAATGGCTGCTGCAGCGTGAGCAACTAGAATTTCCCAACCAAAATATACATAAGGAATGCTTAAAACAAACATAATAACCACGCTTAAGGTCATTAAAGTGTGTTTGGATTGTAAATATTGTTTGTATTTTATGTTTTGGCTCATAAGCATTTTATAATAACCACTATCCCAAGCTGGAATAAACTGCCCAAAATTGATTAGGAAAATACCAGTAACAAAAATACCTATAAAAGCATAAAACCATGGTTTATCTTGATAAGCAGGGTTTGGATAAAAAAACAAGCCATATAACAAACCTATAACCAATATAAAAACCGACGATCTTGGGCGCTTGTTTCTCCAAATAAGTTTTAAATCCAATTGCATAAAAGTTGCAGCATCACCAAATTTTCTAGTCCATTCCAAATTAGAGGCTTTAACTACTTGCGTTTTGATTTTTAAGGAGCTATCCAAATATAGTTTGTTCTTTAAAATCTTGAAATTTACAATGTATAAAACGATTAGAATTACGAGAGGGACAGCTATTAGGGCTGGAGTTTCGTAAACTGAAGAAACTGCTCTAGACACCAGGTTAGTAAAGGACATTAAATTGAAATAATTAATCGCAAATAAACCACCGGCAAAAGCGATAATAGGTAAATATGAAAGTTCCTTTTCAGAAGAAAAACTTTCTATTATAAAATTCAAAAAATTAATAATTAAGGTAATAACTAAAATGGCTAGTATCCAAAAAACAACTGAAACCATTGGATAACCATTAATAACAAGCATGATTCCAAAAGGTATTACGGCAAAAAGTGGGAGGAAATTAAAAAATGAAAAAACCGATTTTCCCAAAACATAATGCACCACTTGACCTCTCTTTATAGGTAATGTTAGCAAAGGTTTGACACTCATAACTGGTAATTTCTGAAAGAAAAAACGCATAACCAAATCAGTCAAGAACCAAAAGAACAAATAACTATTTACAATTACAAAAGGGTCTTGTTCTGGGAAATTTTCCTTTAAAATAGGATATAAAGCTATTCCTAAAAACAAAAAGGAGACTATAAAATATAAAGCTACAAAAACCAGTAATATATTTAATGCCATGCTTTTTTGCCAATAAGCCGATCTAAAATATTGCTTCCATTCTAGGTTTATAAAATGCTTAAATTTCATTTGTTTAATTTTTTGGGATATCAACTATTAATTTGTAGTCCAAAACATTCGCTAGTTACTTGAAAGACATTGGATTTAAAAGAAGAATATAAACTCTTTATTTTCTGAATTTCACACCTAAATAGCGTCTTTTATTTTAATTAGTAATAATAATATACTTTTTGTTACAATCAAAACATAAATCATAACTGTATTTCTTATTTTTGTGAAAAATTTAAATATGTCACATTTTCATAAACTTACAATAAAGGATATTCATAGAGTTACCGATAAATCTGTTGTTTTAAGTTTCGAGGTTCCTGAACATTTAAAAGACGACTATGCTTTTAAAGCAGGACAATACATTACTTTAAAAACAACTCTTAATAATCAAGAAATTCGCAGAGATTATTCTTTATGTTCTTCGCCAAAAAGTGGTCTATTAAAAGTGGCCGTTAAAGAAGTTGCAGATGGTACTTTTTCAGCTTACGCCAATAACACATTGCAAGTTGGAGATAGCTTAGACGTAGCTCCACCAAAAGGGCGTTTTATTTTTACGCCTAACGATTCTAAAACCAAAAACATTGCTGCCTTTGCTGCCGGAAGTGGAATAACCCCTATTTTAAGCATTATTAAATGTGCTTTGGAAGAAGAGGTTTATAGTAGGGTTATTCTTGTTTATGGCAATAAAAACATGCAAGAAACCATGTTTATGCAGGATCTTTTAGATTTACAACAACAATATAAAGAGCGATTTTCTATTCAGTTTGTATTTAGTCAAGCGGATGAAGGCGATGCCATTTTTGGGCGTATTGAAAAGAGTACTGTTAATTTTGTAATGAAAAACACCCACAAAAATGTGGTGGTGGATGCCTTTTATTTATGTGGCCCAGAAGCCATGATCCACACAGTGAAAGACGTGTTAACCGAGCACAACATCCCAAAGGAAAATGTGTTTTATGAACTTTTTAAAGCTGCAAAACCAGCAGATGTTAACGAAGATGAAGTTGCTACTGGAAAGACTAAGATTACTATTATTTTAGACGATGAAGAAACGACTTTTGAAATGTCTCAAAAGCAATCTGTATTGGAAGCGGCCTTAGATGAAGACTTAGATGCTCCGTACTCCTGCCAAGGTGGTATATGCAGCAGTTGTTTGGCAAGAGTTGTTGAAGGCGAAGTAACCATGAGGCAAAATAACATCTTAACAGATGGTGAAGTGGCTGATGGTTTAATTTTAACCTGTCAAGCGCATCCAACAACGCCAACGGTAAAGGTGGATTACGATGATATATAAATAGAGGTGAAGTGGTGAGGTATTAGAGATTAGTTCCAGTCTTAAAATTCAGAATTTAACGACAACAACCATCTTAGTATAAAACACAAATAGTACCTCAACACTTTTCTAACTTAGGTGAGCTTATTTCAATCTCAGTATACATTATTAGTATTCAGGTTGGAATTTAAAATGGATATCCAATGGCAAAATTCAAAACAGTTGCATCTAGATCAAACTTATAGCGTTCTCCTTTTGGTAAGGATGGATTATGAAAAGGTGCAGCCAAATCAAAACGAATAACAAAACTTTGAATATCTACTCTCAAACCCACGCCTGCGCCCATTCCCAATTCGTGTATAAAGTCGCTTGTAAACTTATCTTTTCCATTGTAAGTTGGGTTTTCCACCGAGTTCCAAATATTTCCAGCATCGGCAAAAATAGCGCCTTTTAAAAAGGACACTATCGGAAACCTATATTCTATATTGGCTTCTAACCTAATATTCCCTGTTTTATCAAAGTAATCACTACTTGTGCCATCGATTTCTGAATTATAAGTTCCAGGTCCTAACGAGCGAATATTAAAAGCACGAACGCTATATGGACCACCTGAATAATACTGTTTTACAAAAGGAATCACTTCCGAATTTCCGTAAGCCAGACCATAACCTCCAAAAAGTCGGGCTGCCAAAACTTGTTCTTTGCCAAGATTTAAATGATAATGTAAATCGACATCTGCTTTGGCATATTGTGCATACTCTAATCCTAATACGGTTTGTGGATTATCTGGACCTTGATCTTTTCCAAAAAGACCAATAGTATTTCCCGCCATATCAAAAGTAAAATTGAAATAAAACTGATGTTTTTTCCGTGAATCAACCATTTCATTATAGGTAAAGGCATAAGTAAGGCCAGCAATAAATTGTTGTTCAAAACTTCGTCTTAAAAACGGGTCGTTATCTAGTATTTCCTCAAATTCAGGTGTGGTTTTAAGCAATTGGGTGTAATTAATGGAAATCGGGTTTATTTCGTGGGTTACAAACCGGTTGGCATCCCATGAATATCCAAAAAATGTAGTACCTGAAAGTAAGGTATATAAGTCGGTTCTATCCAAATAATCGAAACTTAAAGAGATTTTCGTTTTAGGGATGGAATATTTAAAGAAATTAGTATTAATCTTAATTGGAAACAAAACTCTTGGAAAAATAAGTTCATTGGTCAAACCCAGTTCCAAACTGCTATTACCTGCGCTTTTGTCGCCACCTAATTGTTTTTCGTAACCTATTTTAGGACTAATATTGAAAATTTCTCCTCCTCCAAATAAGTTCCTGTTGCTCATGGTTAATTCTAGGGCTGGACCGGCAAAATTATTGGATTTGGTTACTAGTTGAAGTTCGGCTCGAAGCGCACGTTTATTTAACGGCGAAAGAAAAATATCGGCCTCCAAGTGACCCAAACCGTCAGATGCTGCAGTGTCTATTTCCTTATATTGAATATTGACATACTTATAGGAGCCAATGGTAGAAAGCCGTCTAGCGGTGTTTCTTGAATCTTCGGGATTGTAATATTGTCCTTCCTTTATTACAATAAACGGATCTAAATATTTGGGTTTGAAAAATTCTTCATTTTGAATAAAGTTCTTCTCGTTGTAACGTGTTGACTCTACTTTGGTGGAATCGGATACTTCGTAATTGGGATAAATATTGATTTTTGAAATTTTATATGGAATCAAGCTTTTATCAGGAACTTCATTTTTTAATTTCAGAAATAAATCGAATCTTCTATTATCGTATCTGTTGGTGTCTGCTTCAAAAATTAAAAAATTATTATTGAAATTATAGTAACCTTTCTTCTTTAATTCTCTATCAATACGGTTTCGCTCCAATTTCATATTACCTAAATCGAAACGCATGTCTTCTCTAAAAGGCGATTCGGAAACGATTTGCTGCATATTCCCTTCAATACTTGCTGGTAAAGAATCTAGTTGATAACTAGCCATTCTATACGGCTCCGGTACTTTAACCTTATATTTTACGGAAGCCTTCTTGTCTGTTTCTTCAAACGCCGAAGAAGCGCTGCTATAGAAAAAACCTCTGTTTTCCAATCGATTCAACAGCAAATCTTCTATCGTATATGTTTCTACATCCGACTGATAAACAGGCTTTTCACCAAATTTTTTATATAGCCACCGGTTGATGAATCCTGGTTTTTCCTTTTGGGTTTTATAGTAATAATACAAGCCTAAGTGCATGCCTAAAAAGGTGGAATTTGGTTCTGGACGTATTACGGATTCCAGCTCAGTTTTTAAACCAGATTCATTTTTAATAAGCGTATCGGATTCAATAGTTAATGTAGCTCCAGTATATAAACGTTCATTTTCAGGAATATACTTAACAATACCACATGAGTATAAACTCCCTATTAGGAACAAATAGATACCTATGTATTTTAAATTGTATTTCAAATTATCCGATCATTTTATTAATGCTTATTTTTCTATATATCATGTCCATTTTTAATTCTAATCCAAAAATTGCTCAAACTAAATTTTTCTATTTCTTCTTTTCCTCAATGCTCTTTTTGGTACTTTCTTCTTTCTCTTTTTGTTTTTCTTTTGCTGCCTTTTTCTCCGCTTCCTTTTCAGCTTTTATCTTTTTTTCTTCTGCTGTTTGCGCTTTAAACAAAGCATCCCAAAGTTCGTTATATTTATTAAATTCTTGTGTAAATATTAAAGCAATACCGCTTACAACGGTTTGACCATCGATTACGTTTTCAAATTCATTTCTGCTAAAACCTTTTAATCGGTAACGTCCACTTTCCGTTAATAAATATTCCACACTTACATTTCCAATTATGGGTGTTTCTTCACCATTGGAATTACTTCCTTCAATATCAACCTCGCTTCCTACACGAACTATCACGCGATCGTCAAACAACTTTTTCTGGGCCGCAATATCCAATTGGGTGCGCTGCTGTGGCGAATTACCTTGATAGTCTGTAAAGCTATTTAGTCCAAAATCGAGTTCAAAACCAGAGGTTCCTAGCAACTTATCGGTGAATATATTAAGCTGGTCGGCTACCGCATCGTTCAAGTTGTCTCTAGCAATCGAGGCCATACCACCTTCGCTTCCATCGCTTCCAGAATCCGGATAAAACCTGTTTAAAACCAAGAGTGAAAACACTTGTCTATTCAACTCATCTTCTTGATTATTTAATTGTTGAATTCTTCCATATACCTGTCCTCCAATAGCGCCTTGCTCATCTTCCGGCATATCGAGGCTAAAAGCTATTTTGGGTTCCAAAAGTTCCCCATCGATATTTAAAAAGACATAAAACGGCAACACCTGACGGAATTTCCCTTTTACAGCTGGATCACTTCCAGAATATACGGGTGCCATTAAAGACGACGTGGAAGCTTCCACTTCATAAACAGCTTTTAGGTCTAATTTTGCATCAAATGGATCGCCAGACCAAGAAACTTTACTACCAGGAACCAAGTTGAATTTACGATTAACTATTTTGTAAAGATTAAGTTCATAATGACCAGAAGCCACTTCATAAACACCAGAAAGCCTTAAAATACCATTAGGATTCATGGTTACGTTAAAATCGCCTTCTCCAGATACTTTAAAATTATCGCCTGTTTCTTCATCTATAATAATGGTGACAGTTGCTTCTTTACCAATTTTTAAAAGAGCTTTAACATCTAAACCTTTAATGGTAGCAGTTCTTTCTTTGGTTCGGGTTAAAATAGCATCTGGATTTTCTCTGTTTACAAAAATTACAACGCCATCGCGTTCTTCCATATTTACGGTAGCAGATGGCAAGACATAGGTAATATTGGTATCTGAATTAACCTTCATATCCATATCTATTTTCGGGATTTCCAGATCGCCAGTAATTTTAGCATTCCCATTAAAACTCGCTTTGCCATAAAGAAAATCATTATCATCTTTAGTGGCATTTAGAACTTGGAAATTGTTGGCATTTATCTGTAAATCGAAGGTTGGGTTGATAAAGGATTTGGTTCCTATTTTTCCGGACATCACAAACGTGTTTTTGTTTTCGTCGCGAATGGTAAAATCCTTCATAGAAAAACCTGTATTATCTATGCTTAAGGTTTCATTATTTAAAGTGAAGGCCGAATTAAACATGGCCACTTTAAAATTGGCATCTGTAAACTGTAATTTCCCTTGGTATTCAGGCTTTTTAGTTGTTCCTTTTAATTTAAAATTTCCTGAGAAACTACCAGAAGTTTCAGTTATTTCTCCTTGCGAAAAGCCTGTTAAAGCCTGCATATTAAAGCGATTTATATTTAAATCAAGATCGAGGTTTGCTCCGGTTTGGCTTGCAACATAATCTCCTTTAAGGTCTAAATCCACTTCTCCATCCTTCATCTTGGCATGAAAGTCATAACTATCACCGCCTAAAGATTTCGCATTAACATCTAAAGTTCCTAAATCCACATCCATGACGTGGAATTGCGAAATATCCAAATTGGCCACAATTCCTGTTTCGGTAAAAGGATCTTCGACCATAAAATCGCCATTAAGATTTCCAGAAGCCAAGGTATTATCAGGGTTTAAGTAGCTTAAAAATTCATTGAGTTTAAAATTCTTGAAATTTATAGCTATATGATCATTGGATACTTCCGGTTTCTTGTCTGTAATTTCTATGGATTGGCCGCCTTTACTAAATCGGAAATCGTTAAATACCAATTTCTTATCATAAATAAGCACTTCATTGGTTTCTGGCACGTTCCAAGGAGTTTTATTCAAAATTAAATCCTTAGGTAAAACGTGAAAACGCAGTTCTTCGCTAGTTCCACTAATTATACTTAAAACTTGAATCATTTTATCCTTTTTATGATACGCTACTAGTTTTAAGGACAGCTCGTTATCTTCTTGATGACCTTCTATAATTGTTTTTTGAATATGAAAAGGCGCTGCTTTTATTTGATTAAAACCAAAATTAAAATTGAATTTATCTTGATCGGTATCCATAGAAAATGCCAAACTATCCACTACCATATCGTTATAATTTATGTGAGGTGCATTTACTCGAGCGGTTAGTTTGCGTTCTTTTTCATTAAAATCTACAGCTATATTTACGGTATCAAGATCTTTTAGGTTGACCAGAAATACATCTTTCAAAATAGAACCTTGGCTAATATTTCCACGCAATTTCAAATTCACATCATGAACCGTGCTGTCCAAAACTTTTTCGTCGCGATAAAAATAGCGTAACACATGATGTTTTAAAGAAGCGGTCCAAGTTTGAGGATCTGCATTGGATTGCAAGACCAAATCGAGCATTTTATTATTTAAAGAAACCGAAGTGGTATCAGGTTTTATATGCGCCATGGCTTTTACAGTACCCAATAAATACGATTTGTTATCGTAAACAAAAACACCATCGTCTATTTGGGCGGTAGCATCGAAATCGGTAGAATTTCCTTTAAAATGAGCGGCCATTTTCATTCGTGTTTTTATATCCCGTTGTACAAGTCCAAGTGCTTGTAAATCGGCGCCAATAATATCCAAGCTCACGGTTGCTTCTGGTGAGATGGAATCCAAAACCACCTGAGCATCCAAAATCATATTTAAATTTCTGTCTTTATAATTAGAGGTTATGTTTCCAGAGCCGTTTTTAATGTCTCCAACCAATTTTAAATCGTTAACATCGTAATTATTGTATTTAAAGCTGGAAACAGTGGCATCAAGCGTGGCATCTAGATTATTGATATTATCGCCTTTTCCTTGAGCTTTTAATTTGAAATTTAAAGTGCCTAATTGTTCATTATTTAGTAGTTCGTTCAGTTTATAATCTTCAATGGCAAAATCGGCATCAAACTCCAAAGTTTCAGCATTTTTAAAATGCCCTTCAACGTTTGCAAGGCCTTGAGAGGTGGTTAATGTTGCCTTGGCTATAATACCGTTGAGATTTCCTTTGGCTGTTCCAACTAGCTTCACCTCTTCTGGAAGACTTACACCAAGGTCTTCTTCATTTACAAACTGAATCAGATCTGAACGTTTTGTAATGGCTGAAAAAGTAGGAATATTAAAAGCTAAAGAGTCGGTTTGAGTGACGTTTTGAATGTTTCCATTGGCTGAAATTTTAGTATCATTCCAATGAATTTGCATGTTTGAAAGATTAATATCAGACAAATAACCATTTGCCTTAATATTTCCAGTAATCCGATTTTGACTTAAAGCATTTAGATACTTGTTTTCTTTTAAATCTGGTTGAATTAAAAATAAATCTTTAAGCGATATCTTGAACTTAGGCAAATTAATAGCGACTTTTGATTGGTCTGGCGCTTTGATTAATTTAGCCAAACTAGGATAGTCCAATTGTAAATTACCTTGAAGAGAATTATTGTTTAAAACTGTATTTAAGTTAGAAATTTTAAGTCGTTTATCTGAAGCATCTAACGTGAATTGTAGGTTTTTTAAATGGATTCCAGAAATTTCTTTAAAAGAGGCTTCGTCTAATTGCAACTCAGCTATTTTATCTTTTAGCTTGACATTTTCAGCTTGAAAGTTGATGTTTGTTAATACGATAGCATTGGCATTGAAAACACCTTTTTTTCCCTTTTCATTATTAACAGAATAACTAAAATTGTTGTTTTCCAAATCTATTTCGCCTATTACAAACTGTATGGTTGGCCATTCAAAAGCTTCTATATCTTTCTCAATATTTTCTGAAACATCTTCCACTTTTTCGGTAACGACGTTTTTTTCAGTTTCCGTTTTAAGAATAATACTAGAGTTTTTTAGGCTGAATTCATCTATTTCAAAAAGCTGGTTTGCTAAATCGATATTCGGAATTTCCGCATACAACTCTTTAATATCCAAGGTTGCCCCAATTTTATCAGCTTCACTTTGATAATTGGCAAAGACATTAGAGAGTTTTAGTTTTTTAACCGTTAAAGTTGGTAAGGTTGCATCTTCAGAATCCGGAGTGTCTGAAACAGGTGTTTGAATAAATTTGATGTGGCTATCTGCCAATTCTAAACGAGATGCCTTAAAATCCATGGTTTCCAAATCGGTTTTATCCATTTTTGCGCGGAGTTTACCAATTTTAAAACGACTATCAATTCCTGCTACGGAATCGTTATAAACAACGTCAAAGTCTTTGAAACGCAGATTTCCTAAAATAATATTTAAAGGAGCAGCTGTAGAATCAACCTCAACATTGTTGGTTTTTTCTGTAGCAAAAGCATCAATAATAAACTGAAAATTAAAACCTTGAACAGTATCTTTTCGGATAATATTTGCGCGAACACCTTCCCAGTCCAAAGCATCGACTCCTATGCCATTACCGCGAATCATTGACCATAATGGTACATTAGCTTGTAGTTTTTTGGAATAAATAAGCGTATCTCCCTTAGTGTCTTCTAGATATAAACCGTTTAATTGGATATCACCGGAAAAAGTGATAAACAGTTTTTCAACTTCAACTTTAGTTTTGGTTTTATCGGTGAGAAATGAGACGGCCTTAGTAACAATAATATCTTGTCCCCAAGGGCTTCTAATAAAAAGAATCAGTAAAAATAACAATAGGAGAATGCCTAAAATAATCCTTGCGAATATTTTTAACAATCTAAACCTTTTCTTTTTTTTAGAAACTGGTTTTTGTATGTCCCTATTTTTGGTCTCTTCCAAGCAGTATTTTTTGAATTACAAATTTATTATTTTAATAACTGTGAATGCACTTTAAAACGTATATTAATAACTCTAAAACAGAAATATGAGATTTAAATTTAGCTAAAACTTGAGTTTTAAGCTCTAAATTCAATACTTTTGATAGAAAATTTAAGCTTTTTTAACTAAACTTCAGCTTGAATTAAAACAGAAGCTCATGCCAAAACCTAAAGGTCAGAAAAACACTAAAAACAAGGCCAAGCACACCAAGCTGCTCAATAGACATATTAATAAGAAAAAAGCAGAAAAAGAGCTTCGAAAAGAACGCCTAAAAGCTATTATTAAAAAGTCGAAAGAATAGAGTTTTGGGTTTGAAATACACTTTAAAATCGCCAAAACCTTTGTAATTTCTATGAAGTTTAAAACAGATTAGCAATTTATAAAAAAGAATTTTAGTCAAGAAACTAAAGTCTTAATACATTAAATGCTGTTTTGATTTATCTCGCCATCCTGCTTGATTTTCATAATCAACAAAGTAAATTTTTAAATCGGCTTGGTTTTGATAATCTACATAATAGATTTTTTTATCGGCTTGATTGGCATATTCCGTAAAAAACCATTTTCCATTATTTTTCCCAACTTGATTGGCGTATTTTACCTTATAAACCTTTAAGTCGGCTTGATTTTCATAGTCTACTACAAACACTTTTACATCTGCTTGATTGGCATATTGAACCGAAAATATTTTTTGTGCAGAACAGGTTAGTCCAAAAAATAAAACTAAAAATAAGCTAATAAGTAATTTCATAATTTAATTTCTAAGAGGTTCTTAAATATAAAACAATAGGTTGGATTATGGGTTGTTTTATCATTCTTGGATGGAGCGGGTGCTCCATTGATTTCATATAGGTATATAGATTCTTCCTTTTAATTTAGGTTGGGTTCTTCCTGTTAACCTCGGAAGGGTTCTTCCTGTTAAAGGAAGGATTCTTCCTATTAACGGAAGGATTCTTCCTGTTGATTTGGGACAGGTCGCGACCTGTCCGTACGGGATTTTAAATGTAAAAAAAGATTATTTATCCTATTGGAATGATAAATTTCCTGTGAGTTGCTTTAATGTAATCTCTGATAGTTTTGCTTCGTATTTGGCATGACTCAAACGCAAGGTGGCTCTAATATAATTAAGTTGTGCCGCTCTAAACTCGATGGTTGGAATGGTTCCTATTTTATATTTAGCCAAAGTAATATCCAGGTTTTCCTTTGCAATTTCTTCATTGTGCGTTTCTAAATCTATCAAATTTAAATTCGTTAAATAGGTTTGGAATGCGCTATTTAATTGCGATATAATAGTTTGTTTTTGTTGGGCAATGGCAAGAGTTGTGTTTTCAATTTGGACCTTTGCTATTTTTTCATTCCTGTTTTGGTTGGAACCGTTAAAGATATCAATACTGGCTGCAAATCCGTAGTTCCAACCTTGGGCATTATTTTTTGTGGTAAAGCCCAAGCTCGATTCTGAATTATTGAAATTATATCCTGTTATTGCAGATATTTTTGGAAAGCGATTGCCCTTAATCTGCTTTAACTCCAGTTCGGAAATACGCTTATTTATAAGTTGCCTCTGTAATTCTGGGTTTTGGGTCATAGACAATTGTTCCAAATCATCCAATTTCAAATTATCGGCAATCAAAACATCATCCACCACTTTAAATTCGATTTTTGGATCTCTAGCCATAATTTCATTCAGTCGGATCTTCGTATTGACATACAATTCACTTTGATTGACATAATGCGTCTTGTCTGTATTTAAATCTACTTTTGCATTGAGTACTTCTAACTTGGATGCTTTACCAATACTAAATCGGTTATCCGCAAGTTCTACGCGCTGTCTCGAAATCACTAGCGTACTGTCTAAAGCGGTTAATTGCTGTTGTTGTTGGACCAAATCGTAATACGTACTCATAACAGCGCTCACTTGATTTAATAAGGTGCTTTGCAATTCTGCCTTCCCCAAGTTTTCAAGCTCTTTTAATCGGTCGTAGCGTGCAAACATGCTTAAACCATCAAAAATGGTCCAATCCAATCCAACACCATAATTAAAACTGTTGTTTCGAGCATTATCCAATTCTATAACGTTGCCATCAGAACGTGTTTGCGTAATGTTTTGGATGCTATTATTAGTGTTTGCCTGTGCAAAAACTCGTGGAAGCATTCCTGCTAAGCCGGGACTTACACCAAGAGAATCCACCCTTAGTTCATTCTTTGCCAAGCGAATGTCGTAATTGTTTTCCAAGGTAATTTCAACAGCTTGTTCAAGTGTCAACAATTCCTGTGCATGTGTTTTAAGGGAGAATATTCCCAAACAGATACATAAATATAGTGGCCAGAGATTAAACGTTTTCATAACTATCAATTTTATCAAATTCTGGACGGTGTTTTCTCTTTCTCGACCACATCATATAAATAGAAGGAATGATGAATAAAGTAAGAACAAGGGAAAACATTGTGCCTCCAATAATAACAACTCCCATACCAATACGACTTGTAGAAGCAGCTCCAAACGATATTGCAATTGGCAGGGCACCTAAAGCAATGGTTAAACTCGTCATTAAAATAGGACGTAGTCTTGACTCTGAAGCTTTTAAAATAGCCTCATGTTTTTCCACACCTTCCTGTCGAAGTTGGTTGGCAAATTCCACAATTAAAATACCGTTTTTAGTAACGAGTCCAATTAACATGATGGTTCCAATTTGACTGAAAATATTCCAGGTCTGACCAAAGAGCCATAGTGAAAACAAGGCGCCAGCAACAGCCATTGGCACTGTTAAAATAATAATAAATGGATCTATAAAACTTTCAAATTGTGCTGATAAAATAAGAAATATAAGTAATAATGCCAATCCAAAAGCGAACATTGTATTAGAACTACTTTCCACAAAATCTCGAGATTCACCACCTAAATCGGTAGTAAAAGAATCGTCCAGAACCTTCGCTCGAATACTCTCCATGGCATCAATACCATCACTAATACTCATCCCTGGTGCTAAACTTGCAGAAACCGTGGCAGACATGTAACGGTTGTTGTGATAGAGTTGTGGCGGACTACTATGTTCTTCGGTTGTCACTAAATTATCCATTTGGATCAATTCTCCTTTATCATTTTTCACATACATGGATCTAAGATCCATAGGCTTGCTCCGATCCTTCTTGTCAAACTGTCCTATAACTTGGTATTGCTTGCCATTCATCATGAAATAACCGAAACGTTGACCACTTAATGATAGTTGTAATGTTTGTGCAACGTCTAAAACGGAAACGCCCAAATTCTTTGCCTTATCACGATTAATAGTAACATAGATTTCAGGTTTGTTGAATTTTAAATTCACATCGGTATTGGAAAAAACTGGATTGTTTCCCGCTTCTTCCATAAACTCAGGAATTTTTTCTTGTAATTTCTCGAAATTCTGTGCTTGAATGATGTATTGAATTGGCATCCCTCCTCTTCTGTTTACAGCAATGGTTGGTGTTTCTGAAACACTTACCCGGGCATTTTCATAGTTTTTGGTCCATCGAGAGAGATCTTCAGCAATTTCTTTTTGTGAACGCTTGCGCTCACTAGGATCCACTAATGCAATGGTAGCACGGCCACTATTGACAGACGATGCTCCCCAACCTGGAGAAGTAATAATCAAACTCACCTTTTTTTCTGGAATAGAGTCATTGATTAAATCGGTCATCTCTGTCATAAACCGATCCATATATTCATAGGATACACCTTCTGGAGCCGTTACATTTAGTCCAATATAACTTCTATCATCATAAGGTGCTGTTTCCTTTTGAAGCAAACTATAAAACAACCCAATCATCACAATACAGATAGCTAATACAGGAAAGCTCCACCATTTATTCCTCATGAATTTTTCCAATAAACTGGCATAGGTTTTATTCATCTTCACAAAAAATGGTTCTGTATATAAATAAAACTTAGTTTCATTCTGCTTCCCAGGTTTCATCAAATAGGCATTCAACATGGGCGTTAATGACAAGGAGACGAATGCTGAAATTAATACCGCAGCACCAATAACAACACCAAATTCCCTAAACAATCGGCCCACAAAACCTTCCAAGAAAATAACAGGAAGAAATACGGCTGCCAGAGTTACTGAAATAGAAATAACTGCAAAGAAAATCTCATTGGAACCTTTTATCGCGGCCTCAATTGGCGACATGCCTTCTTCCACTTTCTTATAGATGTTTTCTGTAACCACAATCCCGTCGTCGACCACCAATCCTGTGGCAAGTACGATAGCAAGCAATGTCAATACATTTATAGAAAACCCAAACATCCACATGATAAAAAATGTGGCAATTAAGGATACCGGAATATCGATTAGTGGACGCATGGCAATGGACCAATTTCTAAAGAAGAAAAAGATGACCAAAATAACCAAAACAATAGAAATCGCTAAAGTCTCAACAACCTCGGTGATGGCACGTTTAACAAATATGGTATCGTCAATCACAATGTTCAACTTAAAGTCGGCTGGCAAATCCTTTTTAAGTTTCTCAAATTCCTCATAGAAGGCGTCCGCTATGGCCACATAATTGGTTCCAGGTTGTGGTACAATGGCCAAAGCAACCATAGGCTGCCCAGAGTCGCTCAACTTGGTTTCCATATTTTCGGCTTCCAAAGTGGCGTTTCCTATATCACTAAAACGCACCACTTTCCCATCTTCAGCGAAGATGATTATATCATTAAATTCTTCTTCGGTAGATAAATTGCCGATCGTTTTTATGGTCAATTCGGTATTGGCTCCCGTTAATTTACCTGAAGGCAACTCGACGTTTTGAGATAATAACGCTTTTCTTACTTCAGATACAGTAACACCATAAGATGCTAATTTTAAAGGATCGATCCATAAACGCATGGCATACTTGCGCTGTCCCCAAATTTGGACGCTACTAACTCCAGGAATAGTTTGCAAACGTTGGGCTAAAACATTATCCGCATAATCTGTAAGCTCCAAAATGTTTCTATTATCACTTTGAACTGTCATGGAAATAATAGCACGAGAATCGGCATCAGCCTTTGAAACCACAGGTGCGGCATCAATATCTTGAGGTAAACTTCTTATGGCTTGTGATACTTTATCACGCACATCATTGGCAGCCTCTTCAAGATCTTTATCTAGGTTGAATTCAATACTAATTCTACTGGAACCTTGGTTACTTGAAGACGTAATATTCCTGATCCCATCAATACCATTGATGGCCTTTTCTAGAGGTTCTGTAATTTGGGATTCAATAATATCAGCATTTGCACCCGAATAACTGGTACTTACAGATATTTGTGCTGGATCGATAGAAGGAAATTCCCGTACTCCAAGATAAGTAAAGCCAATAATCCCAAAGAGCATAATGGTCAAATTCATGACTATAGCCAATACAGGACGTTTAATACTTAAGGTAGATAAACTCATCGTTTAGATTAATTCTTTAAATTCACTTTTATTGGCGTGCCATTTCGGAGCGACATAACTCCAGAAGTTAAAATGGTATCTCCTACTTTAATTCCTGAAAGCACACGCACCTCACTGTCTGTTCTTGCTCCAGTTTCCACCACTACTTCTCTAGCTTTTCCATTTTCTGCTACAAATATCTTTTTTCCGTTTTGGATAGGAATCAAGGCTTCTGTTGGAACAAGTAAAGCATCCTTAACGGTTTCAAGCGGTAAGCTTACGTTAGCAAAAGTTCCTGGATACAATTTATCGTCCTTATTTTCTGCGATAGCTCTCATCCTTAAAGTTCTTGTGGCAATGTCCACTTGAGGCTCTAAGGCGTAAATT
This sequence comes from Xanthomarina sp., assembly GCF_035306705.1. Taxonomy (GTDB): domain Bacteria; phylum Bacteroidota; class Bacteroidia; order Flavobacteriales; family Flavobacteriaceae; genus Xanthomarina. The sequence continues at coordinate 35,735 of NZ_DATGNO010000078.1, read as the reverse complement.
TTTGCAGTATGTTCTTCTTTGGAATCGGATGTAGTAAAGGTCAAGGAGGTGCCTACTTTCATTCGCGAAACATATTTTTCTGGAATAGCAAATGTGAGTTTTAATTGACTTGTATTAACCAAATTGGCAATTGGCGTTGAAGGTGTTACATAAGTACCTTTAGAAATAGAGCGTAAACCTATGGTTCCAGCAAAAGGCGCACGAACAGTTGTTTTTGATAATTGCGCTGCTATGAGGTCGGATTGGGCGCGTGCAGATTCAAAATCGGCGTTGGCTACATCAAATTCCTCCTGGCTTATAGCCTGCTTATCCAATAAAAGTTTGGCTCTTCTCTGATTTTCAGAAGCTAACTGTTGGGCTGTTTTTACTTGCGATAATTGGGCACGTAGCTCTATATCATTCACTCTAAAAAGAATTTGCCCTTTTGAAACCTTTTTCCCTTCTTCAAAATTGATGCTTTCTACAATTCCTGAAATTTCACTTCTAATTTGAATTTCCTCATTGGCTTCCAAGGTACCTGAAAGGGTCAGGTTCTCAGCAAATTTTTCGGCTTTGAGGACTTTCCCCTCAACGCCCATGACGTTGATTGTTCTTTGTGCGTTTTTTGGACCGCTGGCTTTAGAATTTGCACTGATTCGGTAGGCAATAAGCGCAACTATTCCGCAGATAATAAGCGTGAAAAGAATGTATCTTTTTTTCATTAAAATTGAGATCTAGTAGTTAAGGATCCTTCCTAATATCACAAATCTAATTTTTTAATCTTAGAAGCAGCTGAAGTTAGTTTTATTTTAACAATATTTAAGAGAATGTTGTTTTGTGATTCAACAAATTAGCGGAATTCTATACATTTAATAAACACATATTAGCTATTACTACCTTTTAACCAAAAAGAGGGATCCATTTCTGGAATCCCTCTTTTATTTTATTCCATATTTTTAAATATGGCTTATAAATTAATTAACGCTTTACTACCCTAAAAACATGATTCTCTCCTTTTAAAGAAAGTGTTACTAGGTAAATACCGTCGTTTGTATCTTGGTTCAGGTCTACTTTTACCTTACCATCAGAAATAACATACTGGCCGTTTTGGATTTCTCTTCCAAGCATGTCATTTACAGTTACTGAAAGCGTTTCTCCATTTAATTTTGGAGCATTAATATAGAATGCATTACCATTCATTGGGTTCGGATACAAGCTTACAGCTGATAGTAAATTATTGTTTTCTATAGACAATGAGTTACAAGTAGTGGTTAAGCTAAAATCACCTGTTCCTGAATAACGGAAAAATCTAACAATATAAGTACCTGCAGCTGGAACTAGAAGCTCCATTTCTTCAGGGTTACCTGAATCTGAACAACCAAGGCTTACAAGTGAACCACATGCACCTGAATATACAAAAAGAACTCCATCAAAAGATCCAGAACCAGCCGCATCTAATGAAATGGTATAGTTGCTTGAACCATCCGCTTCAAAAGAATAGAATAGGTCGCGTGCAGTAGAAGAGGTGTAATTCCCACATGTTGCCGATAATCCCGAAGCAGTTGCTCCAAATGTGCTACCAGTAATTGTTTCTCCACAAACAAGAGGTAAAGCACCTTGGCAATCGTTGTTAACCGGTGGACATAATGCAGGTGAACTAGCACTTGCTGTAACTACACAATCTTGATCCTGAACACCAACAACATTAACATTTGCAGCAACACCTTGAGCGAATGGACCTAAAACAACAAAGCCATTAGCCGTTACTTCAACTACATTTCCAGCATTAGCAGATACATTGTAAGACGTGTTACCATCTCCACCTGAAAGCGTTGCCAATACATAGTATTCATCGCCCGTATTTAAACAATCAACAATTGGAGCGCCAACAGCATCTTGAACTGCAAGAGTCAATGCTGGGGCAGTACAATTTGGAACTACAGCACAATCAAGGCTGATTGTGATAGTGCCTGTAGGATTTGTGATAGTGCTAAAATGAGCAACATACACATAGTACATTTGATTAGCTACAGTAGATGAAATCGTATAAGTTTCAGCACCAGAAGAACCATCTTTACAAGCAATCCAGTCTAATGCTCCACAAGCACCCGTTTGCATGGACATTTTGTGATCAAAATCAGCTGAGGAATTAATGGTAATATCAGCACCAGTACCTAAAAAAGAGAACCAAATACCATTAGCTCCAATAGAACATCCTGACGGTGCAACAGCAGTTGAACCAACAGGAGAATAGGTTACAGGACTAGCATTACAAACTAAAGCTATAGCATCGGCGCAGGTATCAGAACCAGCGGCTTCACCAAGACATTCACAATCTGCTGTTACAACATCACCAACAGTATTTGGATTTCCATCATCACATGCATCCCCAATATTGGCTTGTAGAATAGGACAATCAGGCAGATTCTCACTCACATTAAGAGTGTAAGAAGTAGATTGAGGCGCAGCATAAGTCGAGATAACGATATAGTAAGTCTCTCCAGAAACAACAGGGAGAGAATTAACTTTTAGCTCTGTTGAAGAGGATGAAGTTGTATGTCCGCCAACCGTGCTGGCGAAAGGACATCCTGTAAACACAAAAACACCAGCCCAAGTACCGTGATTTGTCACGGAAATATCAATAGATCCATTGGCGGCAGGAGTATAACTATACACCACATCGTCTCCGCCTAGGTAAGAGGCGTTCGGGTTTCCAACTGCACCAGTAGCAAGAGGTGGACGGTCAGCAGGCCCATAATCATCGCCATAGTTTGACGTGTTGTCGGTAACTAAGAAGGGTAGCCCTGTAATTATTAGAGGGTCACCACAGGTATTACCCGTCTGTGCATAGCCTTGCCAAAAGAAGGCAGACATCAGGAATACAAAAAATAAAAAAGTCGTTTTTTTCATAAAAATTTGATTAAAGATTAAATAATTGATTTTTATATTCCCCTAATCCTAACACAGATGATATGTTTATTGATTTTTTAAATATCAGTAAACTAAAAACGCAGTGTTTTACATGATTTGTTATTAACAACTAAGTTAGTAGTGAGAAAATAGCTGTTAAAACTAGTTAAAAAAAATCAATTCCAATCAACATAACAAAAGCAAAACGGCATAATTACTTAATTAACAAGGTTTTGAAGTCACTTAAATCAAGTAGCAGTATCTTAATAACTCAATGGACATATAGGTTTTTTTATATAAAAGACAACTTAAAATAATGTCGCTTTTAGGTATGAAAAAAAGTAATGAAGAAAGATTAAATTATATACTACAATGCTACTGAAACTATATTTCATCTTGATGATGACTAATTATAAGCTTAGAATAATAATGGCTTTACTTTAAAAATTTGAGTCAAAAAAAAAACCATCCCGAAAGATGGCTTTTTAATATAGTTTTAAAAAATACTTAGAAGCTATTACTATTACGTGTTACAAGTTCTATTAATAAAAAATGATGAAAACAAGAATTGGTAAACTAATCGCCGCTAACATCCCTAGACATCCTTTTGAAACAATTCTCCCAATTTTTTGATCACGACCACTTTTTGTTAATGGAATTCCTATTTTTCGTGAAACTTTTGCTTTTGCAGCAGAATAGCCAATTAATCTTTTCCAAGAAAACCCGCCTTTATTCATACTCATTTATTTATTAATTACATGTCATCTTATGGTTCGCCAAATCCTTTCTATTCGCACATTCCGTCTGGTATGCAGCTTTGTCCTTGCGCAACCTCTAGATTTATTTCTGGATTTTGTGCTCTCCATTCTGAAAATGCTTGTTTTAAATTATCTAAAAATGCATCAGAAGGCTGTGCGCCCGAAATACCATATTTCCTATTCAACACAAAAAACGGAACGCCTTGAACGCCAATTTGTTTGGCTTCTTGCATATCCTGGTTTACAAGAGAAGCATATTTCTCATTAGTAAAAGCTGTTTTTACTTCAGTTTCATCCAGGCCAATTTCTTTAGCTAATTGGGTTAAGGTATCCAAATCGGCTATATTTTTTCCTTCTGTAAAAAAAGCTAAAAATAATCGTTCTTCTGCTTCGTTACCTAACCCTTTTGATTTAGCAAATTGAATGAGTTTATGGGCTTGTAATGAATTGACCATAACAGCTTTGTCTAAATTATATTCCAATCCTGCTTGTTTGGCAGATTGTGTTACATTATTTAACATGCCTGTTACTTGCTCTACAGGCATACCTTTATGTTTTACAAGATAATCTATGTAGCTATTTGTTGCAACCTCTGGCATGGATGGATCTAATTGAAAGCTTTTCCATTCTACTTCAATACTGTTTTTATCGGTAAATTGTTCCAAAGCTCTTTCAAAATTTCGCTTTCCAATATAGCAAAATGGACATAAAACGTCGCTCCAAATTTCTATTTTCATTTTATTTGTCATTATTGTTTTATTTAATGAATTAAATTTTTCTTTCTTCATATTACTACAAAGTAACTTACTTTATAATACGAGTCATCATTCCATACTTAGTCATAAAATAGTGGAATAGCTTACAAAATTAGGTCGTTTTCATAGGTTAGTAATTATTTTTTTGGGGAGCGAGAAAAAAAAACCCATCTCAAAAGACGGGTTTTTAATATTATTTCAAAAACTAATATTGAATGTTAAGCCTCACAACTTGTACATTCTTTTTTCTGTTTAAATTTTTGAGCTGCATTCATACTATGTTGATAATACAAGGATTTCAAGCCCAATTTCCAAGCTGTGATATGAATTTTATTAATCTCCTTAACAGGCATATCTGGATGTACAATGATGTTTACCGATTGCCCTTGATCAATATGATTCTGACGATTGGCAGCTTGATAAATAATATCCATTTGATCGATTTCAGAATAAGTTTTAAACACGTCTTTCTCTAAATCTGTTAAGAAATCAAGGTGTTGTACAGAGCCGTCAAAATCTCTAATGCTATACCATACCTCTTGCGTATTTTTTCCTTTCTCTTCTAATAATGCTTCCAAATATGTGTTCTTAATCGTTGTTTTAATTTTAGCAATATCCTTCACATATATATTGGACCAAATAGGCTCAATTCCCTGAGATACTTGACCTAAAATAAAAGCCGACGAAGTTGTTGGCGCAATGGCATTTAATGTAGCATTACGTCTGCCATAACCTTTAAGAACTTTTGGCTCGCCAAATTTTACTGCCAACTCTTCTGAAGCTGCATAAGATTTATCCTTAATAAGTTTAAAAATTTCACTATTTAAACTATAAGCTTCCTGACTGTTAAATGGCAACATTTTAGATTGTAATAAGGAATGCCATCCTAAAACACCTAATCCTAATGCGCGATTTTCTTTTGCAAAATTGTAAGCGCGTTCCATAAATAGAAAAGTCTGACGATCTTCTCTGTTTTCAGAATCTCTATAAGCTTCTAATTTTTCAATAAACTCGGTAATTACTGCATCTAGGAAATAAACCATGGTTTCAACCGCATCGGTATCTTTCCATTTATTATAATGTAATAAGTTTACTGAAGATAGTACACAAACAAAAGACCAGTCATCGTTTGATGGTAACATGATTTCTGTACACAAATTACTGGCATAAATGGTATGGTTTTCTTTGCGATACACATCGGCTGCTGCGTTGTTGGCATTGTCTTTAAAGAAAATATATGGATAGCCCATTTCACCTCTTCTCTGTAATACTTTAGCCCAAATAGCTCTCTTTTCATCATCGCCATCAACCATTTCTTGCATCCATTGATTGGTAACTGTAACGCCATGCGTCAATTCCTGAATTGGGTTTCCTTCAGTTCCAATTTCCAGGAATTCCATAATGTCTGGATGTTCCACTGGCAAATACGGTGAAAAACGTCCGCGTCTTACTGAACCTTGGCTTACTACATCGACCATAGATTCAAAAAGCTGCATAATATGTACAGCTCCTGAAGCTTGACCATTATTTTTTACTTCGGCTCCACGATGGCGAATTTTACCAAAGTATCCCGATGTTCCACCACCTAGCTTAGACATCATTCCAACTTCAGATTGGGTGTATAATATGTTACCCATATCGTCCGAAACATGAGAACCAAAGCAACTAATTGGAAGACCTCTTTTCTTTCCAAAGTTTGACCAAACTGGTGATGCTAATGAATAAAAACCTTCAGACATATAACCATAAAACTTATCGGAATATCCCGGTATTTGAAGTATCTCTTCTGCGCGATCCGCAATTTCACGAATGCGTTGTTCTGCTGTCATACCTTCAGATAAATAGCCTAGTGCTAAAAAGTTTCGGCTATGTTCTGTTAACCATTCAAAACCCTCGCTGGCTTTTTGATTGCTGTTTTTAAGCGCTTCTTTTCTTGATTTTACAAGTAGGTCGTTGTCGTTTGAGGTTTTAGCTTCTGTATCCTGAGTAAGTTTACTATTGTTCATATTAAAAAAGGTCATCACTGGTTATACTTTGTGTTCTTTTACTATAATTGATTGAGCGTTTTACGAAAAAATCTCCATGTTTGGTGCCTATTATTTCATCATCAAACCATTCGGTTCCTGCCAGGAGATCCAAGTCTATATCGAATATTTTATCAATGCCAATACTTTCTAATGAACTATTAAAGCGGTCCTTTATAAATTCGTTTACTAGATTTTTTGGTAAGAAATCCAATTCACCATCTTCAAAAATCCAATCTATAATCTTGCTTTCGGCGTCAAAGGCTTCACGACACATGTCTTGTATCTTAACTTGATATTCGGCATCAAACCAATCTGGATTTTCAGATTTTATAATTTTAATAACATCAATACCAAAATCGCCATGAATTTGCTCTTCTTTAGAAGTTGCTTCCACAACATTGGAAATTCCTTTTAGCATGTTTTTATGCTTATTAAATGCCATGATAATTAGAAACTGGGAAAACAAAGACACGTGTTCAATAAAAAGTGAAAAAAGCAAAACCGATTCTGCATATTCCTTATTATCGTCACTTTTTGCATTTTTAAGTGCAGTTTCTAAATACTGCACACGTTTCATGATTACAGGCTTCTTTTTCAGGTTTTTAAACTCTTCGTTTAATCCTAAAACTTCTAATAAATGCGAATATGCATCGTGATGGCGCACTTCGCTTTCAGCAAATGTGGCACCTACCGAACCTATTTCTGGCTTAGGCATTCTATGGTAAATATCGCCCCAGAAGTTTTTTACAGCCACTTCAATTTGAGAAATAGCTAGCATGGTGTTTTTTATAGCGGTACGCTCTGGCCCCGACAGTAAGGTTTTAAAATCCTGAACGTCACTTGTAAAATTAAATTCGGTATGGATCCAATACGAATGTCTAATAGCCGGAACATATTCATATAAATCTGGATACTCGTAAGGCTTTAAATTGATGCGTTTTTCAAAAATATTGCTTTTGCGTTTTTTCGACTGTTCATTTCGGTATAAAATATATGCTTTAGCAACATCAAAGAAACCACTTTCCATAAGTTTGGTCTCTACAAAGTCTTGTACTTCTTCAACGGTTGGCACATAGTCTACATCAAGTTCTTTTCGTTCTAACAAAGAGGTAAAAACCATATTAGAAATACGTTCGGCATCTACAAGTTCCCCGTGTTTAACGGCTGTCATTGCTTTTAAAATAGCATTGGTAATCTTGTTTAAATCAAAGGGTTCCGTAAGGAAATCTCTTTTTAAAACAGAAATAATTTTCATGTTGTTGTATGGTTTGAGGGATTAGGAATTTAGCGATCATAAAGGTCTACCTTTATTCCTAATGATTGTGCAAATTCTCTATGAGGTTTTCCACATTGTTATCAACATTTGTAATTTTCATAGTTAATTATAAATGTTGGAAATCCTAATTTACTAAAGCCCACTTAGGATTTGCACTTGGTTTTAGTTAAGTAACTATTTTATAAAATATGACAGTTCACTAATAAAAGCGGAAATTTAAGGGTGTTTTGAAGATTTTATTATAGAAAAAGCGAACTAGATTCTACTTTTAAAGCCTGAAAATAAAAAAGCTTATATCTCTGTAAGGCTTGGTTTCACCGGTGGTCCCACCTGTCCCGATAACTATCGGGAGAACCAGGGACTTTCTGTTCCGATAATTATCGGAAGAGTCAGATACTCTCTCTTCTTATTTTTTCAACTAACTCAGGATACTTCTTAAGATTAATAATAAAAGCTCGGCTCTTCATTTTCTTGATCTTTAATTCCATTCTCCTAGCATGAGAAAAAGTAGACGTGTTTATTTTTAAGAAAAGTTCCCAATCATTTGTAAAGGATGTATAAGAAGTTTTACCATAAGTTCCTGCATTATGATTGGCTAGGCGAGATTCAAAATCTTGACACGATCCAACATAATAGCGATCTGCATTTTTACTGTAGATAATATAACAACAATCCATAATAAACAAAAAAAGCCTTACATCTCTGTAAGGCTTGGTTTTACCGGTGGTCCCACCTGGGCTCGAACCAGGGACTTTCTGATTATGAGTCAGATACTCTAACCAGCTGAGTTATAGGACCCATTAGCATGAATGCTAAATCGACGTTTCTCCTTTTTTACAAAGAGAGTGCAATATTACTACATATTTTAATACTCTCAAAGTATTTTTATTCCTTTATCTCTTGGCACAACTCAATTAATACACCATTGGTAGATTTTGGGTGTAAAAATGCCACTAATTTATTATCTGCTCCTCTTTTTGGAGTTTCATTTAAAACAATAAAACCCTCGTTTTTTAATCTAGCTATTTCAGCTTCAATGTCTGTAACATCAAAGGCAATATGATGAATGCCTTCGCCCTTCTTTTCAATAAATTTGGCTATCGGACTATCGGCATTGGTGGCTTCCAGTAATTCGATTTTATTTTCTCCTACTTGAAAAAAAGATGTGTTGACACCTTCGGTAGCAACTTCTTCCGTTTTATAATGTGGTTTTCCAAACAACTTAGAAAATAAGACGTTGGATTCTTTTAAATTTTTAACAGCAATACCTATATGTTCAATCTTATTCATTTTTATATTTTTAGTAAATACCATTTAAATTTACTGGTATAAGTTACGAATTTTAGCCTCAAAAGTAATATAATCTTTAAATATGGTTATTTTTGCAAGGTGGAAAATCCCTAATGGGGTTTTATAATAAATGTCAAGATTCTTAATTTTTAGAAATTAGAATTTAAATGACTTTTAAAAATGCAATATTATGGAAGAGAGTCAAAGACAAAAGAAAATAGGATCTGTTTTACAACGCGATTTAGTAGAAGTGCTACAAGGTGCTGCCACACAAGGTGGAATGCAAGGGATTCTTATTTCAGTTTCCCAGGTAAAAGTAACGGTAGATTTATCTGTTGCTAAAGTATATTTAAGCATTTTTCCAAACGCTAAAGCCAAAGAACTAATGGAAGGTATTAAGTCCAATGCCCCTTTAATTAGACATGAATTGGCACAACGAACCAAACATCAATTGAGACGTATGCCTGCGCTTCAGTTTTTTTTAGACGATTCTCTAGAGTATATCGAGAAAATAGATAAGTCTCTAAAAGGTGAGGATAATCCATTAAACAATCCTGATCTTTTGGATAAACGTAAAAAATCGTAGTTGAATTTTTCGTTGTACATAGCCAGACGTTATTTGCTTTCTAAAAGCTCCAACAATGCTATAAATTTTATTACCATTATTGCCGCAATTGGTGTTGTTCTTGGTTCGGCATCTCTTTTTATTGTTCTTTCTGGATTTGCAGGTTTAAAAGATTTCACCTTACAGTTTACATCTATTATCGATCCAGATTTAAAAGCCGAAGCTTCAGTTGGGAAATCTTTTTTAATCTCTGAAGACGAATTTTCTAAGTTAAATAATCTGGAAAGTGTGGCATCTTATTCCAAAATAATAGAGGAACGTGTGTTTATTTCCTTTGAAGATAAAAGCTATCCAAATGCCTATATTAAAGGTGTTGACGAAAATTTTGAAATTGTAAATGCTGTCGATTCTGTGATTGCTTTAGGGAGTTGGCTCACTCAAAGAACCAATCAAATTGTTTCTGGTTGGGGAATTGCAAACACCTTGTCTTTTGGGGTTTTAAATTATGGAAAACGTATTAACCTCTATGTTCCTAAACCCGGAAAAGGACAGATTACTTCTGCAAATCAAGCTTTTAATACTTTTGATGCTGTTAATGTTGGTGTATTTGACGTGAATGAAAATTTAAACGATAAATATATTTATGCGCCTATTGATATGGCACGGGCACTTCTTAATTATGAGGAAAATGAAGTGACAGCTATTGAATTTAAACTAAAAGAAAACGTTACTGAAGCTCAAGCCAGAAAAGAAATTACTTCGGTTTTAGGTGATAAAATAATTTTGAAAAACAGCGCACAATTAAACGATGCTCTTTATAAAATGCTAAATACCGAAAATTTAGCCGTGTATTTAATTTTTACTCTCGTGCTGATTATTGCTCTTTTTAATGTGATTGGCTCCATTATTATGATGATTTTGGATAAAAAGAACACCTTAAAAACCTTGTTTAGTCTTGGAGCTACTATTTCAAATATTAGAAATATCTTTTTCCTGCAAGGTAGTTTAATGAGCCTTGTGGGAGGTTTAATTGGCCTGATAATAGGTTGCTTGATTATTTGGTTGCAACAAACTTTTTCCCTGATAATGATTACTCCAAGCTTGCCTTATCCGGTAACTTTAAAAGCAGAAAATATACTTATCGTGTTTGTTACCATTTCTGTTTTAGGCATTCTTGCTTCAAAAATAGCTTCTGTTAGAATTTCTAAAAATCTGGTCGAAAATTAAACAACCAGATAATCCGAATATGCATCTAAAACCTCATCAAAAGCTTCAAACACATCTTTTGATTCATCACTAGTAACCATTTTTGTTCGGTACTCCTTAAAATTAGGAATCCCTTTAAAATAGTTGGTATAATGTCGTCTAGTTTCAAAAACCCCTAATTTCTCCCCTTTCCAACCAATAGCCATTTGTAAATGACGTCTAGCAGCCTCTACGCGTTCTTCTAAAGTTACTGGACCTAAATGTTCTCCAGTATTAAAAAAGTGTTTTACTTGTTTAAAAAACCATGGATTTCCAATAGTCGCTCGACCAATCATACAACCATCCAACCCATAAATATCGCGCATTTCCATGGCGCGTTCTGGAGTATCTACATCGCCATTTCCAAAAACCGGAATATGCATCCGTGGATTATTTTTTACTTCGGCAATAGGTCTCCAATCGGCATTTCCCTTATACATTTGAGCTCGCGTTCTCCCATGGATTGCTATGGCTTTACAGCCCACATCCTGAAGTCTTTCGGCAACCTCAACAATACGTATCGAATCGTGATCCCAACCCAATCTGGTTTTTACGGTTATTGGAATGTTAGTCCGCTTTACCATTTCGGCAGTTAGTTGTTCCATTAAGCACACATCTTTTAAAATGCCTGCTCCTGCACCTTTGCTAACCACTTTTTTTACTGGACACCCAAAATTGATATCAATGATATCTGGGTTCGATTTTGCAACAATATCTATGGTTTGTAGCATGCTCTCCAAGTTGGCTCCAAAAATTTGAATTCCAACTGGGCGTTCCTTTTCATATATATCCAATTTCATAATGCTTTTTGCAGCATCGCGAATCAAGCCTTCGCTAGAAATAAATTCTGTATAAACGACATCCGCGCCTTGCTCCTTGCACAACGCACGAAAAGGTGGATCGCTAACATCTTCCATTGGAGCTAATAGCAATGGGAAATTTGGAAGTTCTATGTTACCTATTTTTACCACTTGTATTTTTGTTTATTTAAATTAATCGATTTTTGAACTAAACCTTTACGATCTCGAAACTTAGAGACTGAAAGGTTAAGGCTTTTATTTAAAATTGAACGACTGCTTCAACTGTTTCGCCATTTCTTTTTACAACAACTTGCGTAGAATCGCCGGCTGTAAAAACAGATAAAGCTCGCATATAACTCATCATATCTACAATCGTGCTATCACCAAGTTTAATTACAACATCGCCTTTTTGCAATCCTGCTTTTTGTGCTGGTTTGTCTTCGCTAACACCATCAACTCGCATCCCTTCGCCATCATACAAATAATCTGGAACTACACCTAAACCAACTTTAAAACGAGGCGTTTCTTCACTTTCATTTTTAGTTTTGGTAAAAGCTAATTTTTCACTTTTATCCAAGTCGGTAATCACATCAAAAATATAGCTTGAAATGGCATTCATGCCTTCGTAATTAAGCTTTTCGGAATCATCTCCAGGTCTATGATAATCGTCGTGTTGTCCCGTAAAAAAGTGCAATACAGGAATATCGTGTAAATAGAATGACGTATGATCTGATGGCCCTACCCCAGATTCATTTTCAATAAGCTTAAATCCAGGATTCGTTGAAGATAATGTTTGTTTCCATAAAGGAGATGTACCAACTCCATAAACAGCTAAAGTACTATCTTGTTTTAAGCGTCCAACCATATCCATGTTAATCATGTAATTGGCTTTGCTTAAATCCATAGTAGCATTTTTAGTGAAATAGTTCGAGCCCAATAAGCCCATTTCTTCACCTGAAAACGCCATAAACAAATAATTATTTGAAGTATTTGTTTGTTTTAATTTTGCAGCTAAATCCAACATTACGGCAACCCCACTAGCGTTGTCGTCGGCGCCATTGTGGATTTCCTTTTCACCACGATGTAGAGATCCATGACTTCCATAACCTAAATGATCGTAATGCGCACCAATTATTATGGTGTTTTCTGCTTGGTTGTCTATAAAAGCCAAAACATTTGTACCCGTAACCGTTGAGTCTTCAGGGTTTATGGTATAAGCTACTTCGCTATGTGGATCTGTTTTAGGTTTAAAACTAAAGCTTTGGTAAAATCCATCTGTACCTTTTGGTTGAAGGCCTAGTTCTTTAAAACGCTCAACAATATAAGCGGCAGCCAACTGTTCGCCTTTAGATCCAGTTTCCCTTCCCTCAAGCTTATCGTCTGCCAAATAAATAACATCTTCCTTTATTTTGTTTTCATATTTATATTCCTGATTACAACCAAGAAGCGTTATAAAAAAACCTAATAGCGCTATTTTCTTCATGTTATTAATGTTATTTTTGACAAAATTATGGAATAATTGTCATTTATTTAAACTTTAATCTATGTCTATGTATTTAAGATTTTTTTATAGCTTATTATTTTTAAGCATGTTCGTGTCTTGTAAAAATGATAAAAAACAAATATCCGATGCTAAATCTGGAGCAACAAAGTGGGTTGATACTCTTATATATTCGGATGAAGTTCATTTTAAATCCTTGAAACAAATTACGTTTGGTGGAGATAATGCTGAAGCTTATTGGAGTTTTGACGACAAGCAATTGGTGTTTCAATCCAACTATAAAGATTGGAATGTAAACTGTGACCAAATGTTTTTAATGAATGCAGATGAAACTTTTAAAGACAACATGCCGCCAATGGTTAGTACCGGAAAAGGTAGAACCACTTGTGCGTATTTTATGCCAGACAACAAGCATGTTATTTATGCTTCTACACATTTGGATAGCGACGATTGTCCAGAAGTCCCGGAAAGCATAAGCGGAAAATATATTTGGCCAATTTATAGTTCTTACGATATTTTTGTAGCCGATTTAGAAGGCAATATAGTAAAGCAACTTACAAACGAACCTGGTTATGATGCTGAGGCAACCGTTTCTCCACAAGGAGATAAAATTGTATTTACTTCGGATAGAAGTGGCGATTTGGAATTATATACCATGAATATAGATGGTAGCGATGTCAAGCAAATTACCTTTGAATTGGGTTATGATGGTGGTGCTTTCTTCTCGCCAGATGGCACGAAACTGATTTTTCGTTCTTCGAGACCTAAAACTGAAGAAGAAATTAAAGAATATAAGGATTTGTTAGCTCAAGGCCTAGTACAACCAACCAATATGGAGCTCTATATCTGTAATGCGGATGGTAGCGATTTACGTCAGTTAACCAACCTAGGAAAAGCCAATTGGAGTCCGTTTTTCCACCCATCAGGTGAAAAGATATTGTTCTCTTCTAATTTTGAATCTGAACGTGGTTTTCCATTCAATTTATACATGATAGATTTAGATGGTAATAACCTAGAACGTGTGACACATAGCGATACTTTTGATGCTTTTCCAGTATTTTCAAACGATGGTAAAAAACTTATTTTCTCCTCGAATAGAAATAATGGTGGCGGACGCGATACAAACTTGTTTATTGCTGAGTGGAAAGACTAGCAGAATTTCTATGTTGAAATACCAAACTTAAATATCAATAAAAAGTAGTCCAAAAAAGGCTGCTTTTTTTTTATATGTCTAATAGATATAGTTGTTTAAGAAAAAAATCAACAAGATTTAAATTCGAGAATATTCAACTAAAAATACGGGATTTAATTGCTAAGTAAAGCAGATTAATCGCGCTCTTTAATACGCTCTCGTTCTTTAATATCCAGCTGGCGTTCATTGGTTTTTAAAATAGTGTTTCCAAATTTATATCTAAAACCAAGTTTAATATATCTGTTATCTAAATTGGTGTTGTAGTAGTTACGCTGATTTAAATATTCTGTTGTTGTATTAAAATCACCTAGATTAAATAAATCGGCTGCGCTTAAGCTTATAACACCCTTTTTATTAAGTATGGTTTTTGAAATGGACAATTCAGACTCCAGCCTCCAATCTGCATCCATTAAAGCTTGTAAGAACGAAGTCATATAAATTAAAGTAAAATTAGCTGTTAAGCTTCGATCTTTTAAAAACGAAAAATCGTTGCTTAAAATACTGTAATTAGACCATTTTTCCTTATTTATAAAACCGTTGGGGGTGTTGGTTTCCTCTTGTGTGTTGTAAAATGAAGTGACCGCATATACAAACCAAGAATCCGTAATATTGAAATAAGAAATAACATCGAAACCATATTCAACACTTTTATCCATATTAACCGAAGAATAAATAAGCTGATTGGTTAAATTATCTTGTAGAGGAAGCTCAACAATATTATCTTTTTTGTTGATGTAATAAGCCTCCAACGTTAAAAATGGAGTCACCGTTGAACCTATAACATAATGGTCTTTATAAGTTGGCGTAAGTTTAGGATTTCCAACTACTATGGTGTTGTCGTTTAAGAAAAAAGTAAATGGGTTTAAATCTTTATAATTTGGTCGTTCTATACTTCGCTTGTAATTAGTATAAAAGCTAAGTACTTCTCCAGCCTGATATTTAATACTAGCAGTTGGAAACAAATCCAGATAGCTTTGTTTATCTGTTTGAGCAGTAGTTAAAGAAACACCTTTTGCATCTGTTTGTTCCAAGCGTAAACCCGCGTTAATACTCCATTTTTCCCAGGACTTATCGTAATTTGCATAAGCTGCAAATAGACTTTCGGTATAATCGAAAGCACTGGAGTTTGCCATGTTTAAAACTTCCTCATTGGTAGAAAAATCATAATCGTAACGCGTCACATCGCTTTTGTTAGTAATATTGGAATACTTGGCTCCCGTATTAAAATTAGAGCTTTCATTAATTGGCAGGTTATAATCTAATTGAGACGTAAATATTTGTGTTTTTTGATTCGCATCCGTATTAAAAGCCGTTGGCCCTATATAATTATTATTTTGATCAAAATACTTACTTGACGATTCCTGAAATCTGTTATAATCGTAAACAGTAAAATGAGTATTAAAGTTTAAACTACTTGATGTAAACTGATGTACATAATCTACATCAAATCCTAGATTGTACTTATTGTCGTTAGATAGGTTATTGGCTTCAATTCTAGATTCAAACACATTGTTAGCATCGTAAACTTTGGTGTTGTTGTTAATTTTATATTTAAAATATGGCGTCCACAACATGTTAGAAGATACTGTAATGGTATTATTTTCATTTAAAAGAAAATCGATGTTGAAATTTAAGTTATGCATCTTGGACCACGTATTTCTATTAACCGATGATTTCCAAACATTATCTATTTGGTTGTTTGCATCGTAATAAAAAACACCATCGTCATTATCTCGATTTATTTTGTCGTCGGTATAACTATAATTGGCAGACAAGTTAATTTTATCCGTTTTGAAATAATTGCTTATTCCTAAGTTATATCTAGGAAAAACGCCTTGTGTATAATTGGCAAAAACACTACCTCGGTATCCAGTTACCAAATTCTTGCTCATAATGATGTTTAAAACTACGCCACTTTCGGCATCGTAATTGGCAGAAGGATTGGTAATAACCTCAACAGATTTAATAGCATTTGCGGGAGAGCCTTCCAAAAGTTGCAAGAGTTCGTCCGATGATAGCTGTACTTTTCTATTGTTAATATAAATCGTTGGAGCCCAACCCCTCACAGAAATTTGACCATCTAAAACCAAAACTCCAGGTGTGCTTTTAACTACTTGAAGTAAACTTCCTTCAGAAAGTGCCGTATTTTCGACTGTAAAAACCAATCTATCAGCTTCCTTTTTAATGGTAGGTTTGTTTGCAACTATATGAATTTCGTCTAGAGCTTCGTCATTTTCACTTAAAATAACACGCCCTAAACCGATATCTTCCAAAGAAACATCTAAAGGTTTTGTAATTTCTTTATAGCCTATAAAGCTAATTTTAAGCAAATACTGGTTTTTTTTTACGTTTTTTAGCTCAAAAGAACCATCCATGTTCGTGGATGTTCCTTTAATTGCCGTAGAGTCTTTAGCCAACAATAACACCACATTGGCAAAATAAATGGGGTTGTTAGCTGTATCCTCTACCACTCCCGAGATTGTGATATCTTGGGAAAATGCAGAATAAGATAAAAATACAGTTATAAAAAGATATATATAGTATTTATAAAAATTCATAAGCTTACTTGGGGTTACAATATAAAAATTGTTTTGCAATAAATTTTACGGGTTCCCCTTAAATAAATATTTTCTAATTAGTTACCTATTACTAATTAAAGCATAATTAAAACAATTATATTTGCAAATTAGATATTTGAGAGAATATACTTTATGAAAAACATAAGAAACTTTTGTATTATAGCGCATATTGACCACGGTAAAAGCACCTTGGCAGATAGATTATTGGACTATACCGGTACCGTAACAGAACGCGAAAAAAAAGAACAGCTGCTTGACAGTATGGACTTGGAGCGCGAACGTGGTATCACCATTAAATCTCATGCCATACAAATGGAGTTTAAACATAAGGGTGAAACTTATATTCTTAACTTAATCGATACACCTGGTCACGTAGATTTTAGTTACGAAGTATCTCGATCTATTGCTGCTTGCGAAGGCGCTTTGCTTATTGTAGATGCTGCCCAAAGTATTCAAGCTCAAACCATTTCTAATCTTTATTTGGCTTTGGAAAATGATTTAGAAATTATTCCAGTGCTAAACAAAGTAGATTTACCTAGTGCCAATCCAGAAGAAGTAACCGACGATATTGTAGAATTATTAGGTTGTAAGCCTGAAGACATTATACATGCTAGTGGAAAAACCGGTTTTGGAATTGGAGATATTTTAGATGCCATTATTGAAAAAATTCCAGCTCCTAAGGGAAATGTAGATGAACCTCTTCAAGCCTTAATTTTCGACTCGGTTTATAACCCTTTTAGAGGCGTAGAAACTTATTTTAGAGTTTTAAATGGCACGATAAAAAAAGGACAGAACATTAAATTTTTAGCTACTGGTAAAAATTATTTTGCTGATGAAATTGGAACACTGAGATTAAAACAGTTTCCAAGACAAGAAATTAAAGCAGGCGATGTTGGCTATGTAATTACCGGAATAAAAGAAGCAAAAGAGGTAAAAGTTGGTGATACTATTACCGATGCAAAAAACCCAACAACCAATGCTATTGAGGGTTTTGAGGACGTAAAACCTATGGTTTTTGCTGGTATTTATCCAGTAGATACCGAAGATTATGAAGAACTAAGAGCTTCTATGGAAAAATTGCAGTTAAACGATGCTTCTTTGGTATTTACTCCAGAAAGCTCGGCTGCTTTGGGCTTTGGTTTCCGTTGTGGATTCTTGGGCATGTTGCACATGGAAATTATTCAAGAACGTTTAGAGCGCGAGTTCGATATGACTGTTATTACAACAGTGCCTAACGTTAGTTACCATGCATTCACCAGGAAACATCCAGATGTTCCTATTGTTGTTAATAATCCAACCGATTTACCGGATCCTTCTGGTTTAGAGCGCGTGGAAGAACCATATATAAAAGCCACTATCATTACCAAGGCAGATTTTGTTGGAAACGTTATGTCTTTATGTATTGAAAAACGTGGTATGATTACCCATCAAACCTATTTAACTCCAGAACGTGTTGAATTAAATTTCGATATGCCTTTGGCTGAAATTGTATTCGATTTTTACGACAGACTAAAAACGGTTTCAAAAGGGTATGCATCCTTCGATTACCATCCAATCGGACTAAAAACATCTAAATTGGTACGTGTAGATATTTTATTGAACGCACAACCTGTAGATGCACTTTCGGCTTTAATACACGCAGATAATGCCCATAATATCGGTAAAAAAATGTGTGAGAAATTAAAGGAATTAATCCCACGTCAACAATTTGATATTCCCATTCAAGCCGCTATTGGAGCAAAAATTATTGCTCGAGAAACAATTAAAGCACTTCGTAAAGATGTTACTGCAAAATGTTATGGAGGAGATATTTCTAGAAAACGTAAACTTCTTGAAAAGCAGAAAAAGGGTAAAAAACGTATGAGACAAGTAGGAAACGTGGAGATTCCACAAGAAGCATTCATGGCTGTTTTAAAATTGAATGACTAAACCAAATTCCTTTAACTCCGTTAAATATCGGGAGGAATCTCTTAAATCAATAATTAATTCATATCGAATACAATATAGATTCCTGCCTGCGCAGGAATTTTTGCTTCAAATAGGAAACGTAAAGCTTCTACAAGAAGCGTTTATAACGATTATAAAGTTGCCCTAAATTCCTTTGGTCAAGATACCTATCAGGAGGAATCCCTATATTCAAAAACAATTTCATAACCAATGTAAAATAGATTCCTGCCTGCGCAGGAATTGATTTAAATGCTTTTAATAGAACCTTATTTCTTTCTACGATTTATTTTCACGTTTTTTTGAACCATTTCCTTCGTGCTTAACATCTTCTACATCAAAAGGTTTTCCAATATAAACAAGCTTCCAGCCAGGTTCCATATTTTCAAGGGTGTTTTTCTTATCTGCTTTTACAACAAACAAGTCGTTTTCATGATCTTTAATAAACAGTGGAATAATATTGTCGTCCTTACTGGTAATTTCAATTAAATCGTAATAATGCTTTTTGTCTTTCAATTCAATCTCTTGGATGGAAGGATATTTATTAATTACATTAGTTAAAGAGTTGAAATCGTCTGTATAAGAAAAAATACCTTCAATTGGAATATCTGTCGATTCCAGCATTTCTGTAGAAGTTAATAATCTATAAGATCCGTTTTCACCAAATTTTTCACCAAATTGTTTAATGGCATATTTATTAATATCTGTATTCCCTGTCAAGGCCATTAAAAAACCCATATCGTTAAGTTCGATATTATCCAGTAATTTATCGGAATAAATATTGGTATTCATGGCTTCCAGTCCAAGTTCGGTAGCTTTAGCTATATTGTCTTGATTGCTGTCAATCAAGACAACGTGTCTGCCATTCTTTTCTAAATAATGCGCCAATAATCTCGGAAGTTTAGATGCTCCAATAATTAAAATACCTTCAGATTTTGTTAAAAATACCCCCACCACTTTTGCAAACATTCTTGCTGTAGTAGCATTTAGAATTACGGTTCCTAGAACAATCATAAATACTAAAGGAGTAATATATTCGGCATCGGTAACACCATTTTCAGCCAATTTTAACCCGAATAAAGAAGCAATACCAGCAGCTACAATACCTCGAGGACCTACCCAACTAATAAAAAGCTTTTCATTTAGTTCTAAATTAGAACCTTGAGTACTTAAAAATACGCCAATTGGTCTTAATACAAATACAACCACAGCAAATAGAATAACGGTGTTCCAATTGTAGATTAAAAGTAAATCTTCAAAATTAATATCGGCGGCCAGAAGAATAAACAAAATAGAAATCAATAGAACACTTAGGGATTCCTTAAAATACAACAACTCCTTTAGATAAGGAGATTTGGAGTTACCTAGAACCATTCCCATAACCACTACTGCCAGTAAACCAGATTCATGAGCAAATACATCAGCTAGAATAAAAACGCCTAACACAGCTGCCAACGAAAACACATTTATTAAATAATGTGGCACCCATTTTCTGTTAAGAATTAAATTTAATAAATATGCAAAGGTGAAACCAAAGGTCGATCCAAATAACACTATTTTACCAAATTCGACAAAGGCTGTTTTGGTAAATTCTCCCCCAGCATCCACACTAATAAACTCAAAAACCAGTACAGCTACCAGAGCTCCAATTGGGTCGATTAAAATTCCTTCCCATTTTAACACGGCAGAAACGTCCTTTTTAAGAGGAATATTCCTTAATATAGGAGTAATTACCGTTGGTCCAGTAACTATAATCAGAGCTGAAAATAAAAACGAAATTTCCCAGCTTAAATAAAAAATATAATGTGCTGCCACAGCAGCTCCAAAAAATGTCACTAAGGAACCTATGGTAATTAGCTTAGTAATTACTGGTCCCACATTTTTAATTTCACCTTTTTTTAAGGTTAAACCTCCTTCAAATAAAATAATACTAATAGCCAAAGACACAAAGAAAAATAAACTCCCTCCAGGAAAAAGCCCTTCATGCCCATTCCATCTAGGTTCTATCCATTTGGTGCCATCCGCACTTAAAAACTCTGCTGCTATAGGGCCTACCAACAATCCTATAAGAAGTAATGGCAAAATTGCTGGGATTTTAAGTTTCCATGCTACCCATTGTGCCAAAATACCAAGTATAATTATACCTCCTAATTCTATCATATATATAGTTTAAGATTTCAAATCTTTTGTTAGATAAGTCAAAAAAAGCTTTAGGAAATAACTTTAATTTTATAAAATAACCTGAAAAGAAATATTCGTTTCAATAAAACAACAGTGGCAAAATAATCTTTTTTTATTTTACAACTCTATATTTTGTACTATTAATACGTTAAAAAGCTTCAATTATCAAGTTTCAAAAAGGATGGAATTAAGGATTTTTCGCGATTCATTCTTCATTTTTAGATTCAGACTTATAAAACAATCGCTTCAAACTTTTTTTAAGCAATACAAATCTGTAAACACCAATAAACAAAAAAAGTGCTGAAAAAACCAAAGAAATTAAGCCTAGAAACTTAAAGTTGGGAAAATCCTTTAGTTGAAAAAATGCAATTCCTCCTAGCATTAAATATAAAGAAGATCGAATGTACGAAAGTAAAGTACGTTCATTGGCCAATCGTGTACGTTCTATGGCCAAATAATCTCTTAAAATTACTTCCTCGTCTGGTTTAAAGTCACGTCCGAACCGAAGTAAGTCCATTTTTTTTATTTTAAGGGAACTAGGGGTTAACTGTTTCATCGTTTGTTTTTTCTAAAATTATAATTTATTTCCGTAGTCACAAATTAATTATTGACCTGTTTGTTTAATTTAAATGTTAAAATACATCTAATATCATCACATAATTTTCGCTTATATTAAGTCTTTTAGTAATTTGCAGTCCTTATGAAATTATATCCTATAGAATCCGGAAATTTTAAGTTGGATGGTGGTGCCATGTTTGGAGTTGTTCCTAAATCTTTATGGCAAAGAACAAATCCAGCCGATAACGACAACATGATTGATATTGCTGCCCGTTGCATGCTAATTGAAGACGGTAACAAACTGGTATTGATTGATACTGGTATGGGCAATAAACAAAACGATAAGTTTTTTGGTTATTATTTCCTTTGGGGAGACGATAGCATAGATAAATCCCTGAAAAAGTTGGGTTTCCATAGAGATGATATAACGGATGTTTTTATGACACATCTTCATTTTGACCATTGTGGCGGTTCCATTCAATGGAACAAAGACAGAACCGGATATGAACCTGCCTTTAAAAACGCTCATTTTTGGAGCAATCAAGATCATTGGCTATGGGCTACACAACCAAACAATAGAGAAAAGGCTTCCTTTTTAAAAGAAAATATTCTCCCAATGGAAGAAAGTGGCCAATTAAAATTTACTTCGATTCCAGAGACTAATATCCTAATAGATAGCCCCTTAGGATTTGATATTTTCTTTGCCAATGGCCATACAGATAAACAAATGCTCCCTATGATTAACTACAAAGGAAAGACCATTTGCTTTGTGGCAGATTTATTACCTACCGCTGGACATTTACCCCTTCCGTTTGTAATGGGCTACGACACAAGACCTTTACTAACTTTAGATGAAAAAGAAAAATTCTTGAATCTAGCCGCAGATAATAATTATTACTTATTTTTGGAGCACGATGCACATAACGAAATTATTACGGTAAAACATACAGATAAAGGCGTGCGACTAAATAGTGTTTATACTTGTGATGAAATTTTTAACTAATACTTAATATTAAAATGAAATTATTGAGACCTTTTTTATCTTCAGCAGTACTAGCTGTCACCCTATTTAGTTGTGGTGGAGGTGCTAACATTGTATCAACTCCTGTTGAAAATATCGATTCAGTGCCTTTAAAGGTATCAGAATTAACCGAAATTGAAAAACAGACTTGGGGACATTTGGATCTGGTAACAGATACCATTCCAGGTATGAGTGTGGAAAAAGCCTACGCTGAACTTATTAAAAACAAAAAAGGAGAAATCGTTATTGTAGCAGTAATTGATTCTGGAATAGATATCGAGCACGAAGATTTAAACGGGGTTTTGTGGACCAATAAAAAAGAAATTCCTGGAAATGGCATTGACGACGATAACAATGGTTTTGTGGACGATGTACATGGATGGAACTTTTTAGGAGATGCCTACAACGAACAGTTGGAATTTGTACGTATTCTTGCTAGTGGAGATAAATCTAGTCCAGATTGGGATAGAGCCCAAGCTGAGTACGACAAGGAATATGAAGAAACTCTTGGTATGAAAGCTCAATACGATCAAATTTACGAGCAAGTAAAAAATGCCAACGATGTAGTTTCCAAACATCTTGGTAAAGAAGATTATACGGCAAAAGATGTTGAAGCCATTAAAACAGAAACTGAAGCCCTAACAAAAGCAGTAGGTATTTTAAAGTTTATGTATGGAAATGGTTTCGATGACACACAATCCGCTTTAACTTCAATAAAAGAAGGGGTTGAATATTTTACCGATAAATTAGACTTTAACCTAAATATCGATTTTAACGGAAGAACAACTGGCGATAATCCAAACGACATTACAGATGTAGGATACGGAAATGGCAATGTGCTTCCTTCTGTAAAAAGCGAAAGTCATGGAACACATGTATCTGGAATTATTGCAGCGCAACGTGGAAATGGAAAAGGTGTTGATGGCGTAGCAAATAACGTTCAAATTATGAGCTTAAGAGCTGTTCCAAATGGCGATGAATACGATAAAGATATTGCACTAGCCATTAGATATGCTGTAGATAACGGAGCTAAAATTATTAACGGTAGTTTTGGAAAAGGTTTTTCTCCACATAGCGACTGGGTAAGAGATGCCATTGCTTATGCAGGAAAACACGATGTTATTTTTGTAAACGCCGCAGGAAACGATGGTGTCGATTTAGATCAAGTAGCAGTCTATCCAAACGATCAAGTAAATAATGGTCCAGAAGTATCAGAAACGTTTATTACCGTTGGGGCTTTAGAACCTAAATACGGAGCTAATATGGTAGCAGGGTTTTCTAATTACGGAAAAATCAATGTGGATGTTTTTGCTCCAGGAGCTAAAATATACTCTACAACTCCAGAAAATGAATATAAAACAATGGGGGGAACCTCTATGGCCGCTCCTGCTGTAGCTGGTGTTGCTGCTTTAATTCGTTCTTATTATCCAAAATTATCAGGAGCTCAAGTAAAACAAATCCTTATGGATTCTGGCTTGGCTTTATCAACTAAAGTAGTTGTTGGTGGAGATACAGATAACATTAAACCTATTGGAGAATTATCCAAATCGGGGAAAATAATGAATGCGTATAACGCGCTTATTATGGCAGAACAGCTTTCTAAATAAATATTTAAAAACCAAAAGCCTCACCCTTAAAAGATGAGGCTTTTTTAATTTACTAAAAATGAAAAAATCCTTTGTACTACTTTTTTGTTTAAGTATGCTTCTAACAACAGCAAATACAAAAAGCAAGGCGTTTGAAATAGAATCAAAAAACCAACAAAACAACCCAGGCTACTGGCAACAACATGTTGACTATAAAATGGATGTGACCATGGATGTCAATTCATTTCAATACACGGGAACACAACAATTGGTTTATACAAACAACTCTCCCGATGTACTAAATAAAGTATATTATCACTTATATTTCAATGCTTTCCAGCCTGGAAGTGAAATGGATGTAAGATCTCAAACAATAACAGATCCTGATGGACGCGTGGGAGCTAGGATTGGAAATCTAAAACCAGACGAAATTGGCTATTTAAACATTAGTTCTTTAAAGCAAGATGGCATTATTTTAAATTACGATGTAATAGGAACCATTTTAAAAGTGCAATTGCACAAACCTATTCAACCAGGTGAAAAAGTAACTTTCGATATGATTTTTAATGGTCAAGTGCCATTACAAGTACGTCGTTCTGGAAGAGATAGTTCAGAAGGTGTTGCTTTATCCATGACACAATGGTATCCAAAATTAGTTGAATACGACTATGAAGGTTGGCATCCTGACCCATATATAGGAAGGGAATTTCACGGTGTTTGGGGAGATTTTGATGTTACCATCAACATCGATAAAACCTATGTTATTGGTGGTACTGGATATTTACAAAATCCAAACGAAATTGGTCATGGTTATCAAACCAAAGAAATAGACGAACCTAAAGGCAACATGCTTTCTTGGCATTTTAAAGCCCCTAAAGTTCATGATTTTGCCTGGGCTGCCGATCCTGATTATATTCACGATACCATGCAAGTACCAAATGGACCTATGCTTCATTTCTTTTATAAAAGCACTTTAGCCGACAATTATTTAGAAAATTGGAAAAAATTACAACCAAAAACAGTCGAGTTAATGCAATACTTTACGGACCATATTGGCGAATATCCATACGAGCAATATTCTGTAATTCAAGGTGGAGATGGAGGAATGGAATACGCCATGAGTACCTTAATAACCGGAGAACGCAAATTAGGGAGTTTAGTTGGTGTTACAGCTCACGAATTAGCCCATAAATGGTTTCAGTTTATATTGGCCACAAACGAGCTTAAATACTATTGGATGGACGAAGGTTTTACAAGCTATATTAGCGATTATGCTATGGATGCCGTTATGGGAAATAATGAAGGAAACCCAATAGCAAGCTCTTATAGAAATTATATCTATTTAGCAACTTCCGGCAAAGAACAACCTTTAACCACGCAAGCCGATAGATTTGAATACAATCAAGCTTATGGAATTTCAGCCTATAGCAAAGGTGCTGTGTTTTTAGAGCAATTGGCTTATGTTATTGGCGAAGACAATTTAAAAGAAACCCTTAAAAAATATTATAACGATTTCAAATTTACACATCCAACATCCACAGATTTTATACGTACGGCTGAAAAAGTATCCAATTTGGAATTGGGTTGGTACCTAACCGATTTTGCGGAAACTACAAACACGATCGATTACGGTGTAAGAGCCGTTAGTGGAAATGCGGTAACTCTAGAACGTATCGGTATTATGCCAATGCCAATAGATTTAACCATTACTTATACAGATGGAACAACCGAGGATTTTTATATTCCTCTTCGAATGATGTATGGTAGAAAACCAAGCACAGCTACTCCCTTGTCGGACTGGGCATGGGCATACCCAACTTATACGTTTCAGGCATCTAAAACTATAAAATCGGTTCAAATAGATCCAAATGAAAAAATGGCCGATGTTAACAAAGTAAATAATAAATTCGAGATGTAATTCATTTATAACTTGAAAAACATAGAAAGACCTGCAAGCTATTAAATGTTTGCAGGTTTTTTTTATAGGTCAAATAAAATAACCTGAAGCTTATTCGTATTTGTTACATTTGTTACCTTGTTAGGACTTATGAACGCATCTTACCCAAAAAAAGAAAAGCTTAAAAGCGAAAAGCTCATTTCAAAATTATTTCTGGAAGGAAAATCGGTTTCGGCTTATCCTTTAAGAATGGTGTATCTTAAAACAACGTTCGATGAGGCTGTTAAAATAAAAGCAGGAGTTTCGGTTTCAAAGCGAAATTTTAAAAAAGCTGTCGATAGAAATCGTATAAAACGCTTATTACGTGAAGCTTATAGGTTAAATAAAGCAACTTATTTTAACAACTTAACAACACAATATGCATTTATGATTTTGTACATTGGGAAAGAAAAACCAACTTTCCTTGAAGTTGAAACCAAGATGAAGCAATTGTTGCGAAAATTTGTGGAAAAAAGCATTAAAGAATAAATTTCTTATGAAGAATAAACTAAAAAGACTCATCATCATTCCTGTACTGGCATTCACCATATTCTTTACAGGATCGGCCTTTCAAAACGACTTTTTTGAAATCGCCAAGCAAATCGAGATTTTCACCACCTTATTCAAAGAAATCAATATGAATTATGTGGACGAAACGAATCCTGCCGAATTAATGGATACAGCTATAAAAAGCATGTTGAAAGATCTAGATCCTTACACCAATTTTTATAACGAACAAGATGTGGAAGCAGAGCGCATTAGACGTACAGGAGATTATACTGGAATAGGAGCTAAAGTAAGAACCTTAAAAGACAGATTGGTTATTGTAGAACCTTATAAAGAATATCCAGCAGATAAAGCTGGATTAAAAGCTGGAGACGAAATTATTAAAGTAGGAGAGGTGGTTATTTCCAATTATAAGGACGATGCTGGCGATTTACTTAAAGGCACCTCCAACTCTTCTGTAGAAGTTACCTACTTGCGCCAGGGAAAAGAACATAAAGCAACTATAAAACGCTCTGAAATAGAAATTGATGCTGTACCTCACTTTTCTATGATAGACGATAAAACAGGCTATATTGTGTTAAGTACGTTTAATAATAAAGCATCTTCACAAACCGGTTATGCTTTAAAGGATTTAAAAGCCCAAGGAGCTCAACGTATTATTTTAGATTTAAGAAATAATCCAGGAGGTTTGCTTCATGAAGCAGTAAATGTGGTCAATTTATTTGTACCAAAAGGTCAATTGGTAGTAACTACAAAATCGAAAGTAAAAAAATATAACAGAACTTATTACACGCTAAAAGATGCCATTGATACCGAAATTCCTCTGGTAGTTTTAATAAATGGAAGTAGTGCTTCTGCTAGTGAAATCGTGTCAGGATCCTTACAAGATTTAGACAGAGCTGTTATTCTGGGCTCCAGAAGTTTTGGAAAAGGACTGGTTCAGCGTCCCAAACCATTAACTTACGGAACACAAATAAAAATAACAATTTCTAGATATTATACACCTTCTGGGCGTTGTATTCAAGCCTTAGATTACGCAAACAGAGACGATAAAGGAAATGCCGTAAGAATTGATAGTAAGGAGTACCATGAATTTAAAACCAAAAATGGACGTCCCGTATTTGATGGCGGGGGCGTACTTCCAGATCAAAGTTTCGACATATCAAATAATACTGCTATAACAGATGCCGTAATCAACGATTTCCTAATTTTCGATTATGCAACAGATTACTATTATAAGCATCCAAATTTAACAGATATGAGTAGTTTTCAATTAAAAGAATCCGATTTTAAAGACTTTAAAAATTATCTGAATACCAATAATTTCTCATTTATTACAGAAACAGAAAAGTCCTTAAAATTGGTTTATGAAAATGCTAAAAAAGAAGAGTTGGACGATAATATCAAAACCGATTATAACACCTTATTAAACAATCTTAAAAACTCAAAAGAACTGGCAATCAACGAAAACAAAGAACAGATTTTAACTTTGTTAACAGACGAAATTGTAAAACGCTACGTCTATCGAGAAGGTTTGTACGATTATTATAAAACTCATAATTTAGAAATACAGAAAGCTACTGAAATCCTTGGTAATCCTAGTAAATACAAGGATTACCTAAGGTAATTTGTCGTACCTTGAAATATTAAATGTAAATACTTATATTTACTTGATAATTTCATGTGCCTCTTATGAAAAAAGTTTTAGTATTAATATTTTTATGTCTTGGTTTTAGTGTAACTGCCCAAACAGAGTTAATACACGAGGTCTATTTTGAAACTGATGAATTTGAAGTACCTTCAACAGAACATAATAGATTGCTTATATTTCTTTCGGACATTGAAAGTCTAGACATAGAAAAAATATCTATTTACGGCTTTACAGACGATAGAGGCAGTGATTCCTATAATCTCGTGCTTTCTCAAGAACGCGCCAATGCCATTAAAACCATTTTCTCCAATAACGAGTTTGATGAAACCATTATAACAAACGTTGATGGAAAAGGCAAGGTTTTAATTAAAGTTATTCAAGAAGAAGATCTTAAAAAAATTAGAGGCCTAAACCGAAAAGTAGAAATTATAGTTCAACCTTACAATCCTCCAAGAGAACTTGTACAACCCAAAAAGAAAGATATTGCCGAAGCTTTACAAGATGAAAATTTAAAAGCTGGCGATAAAATTCGATTGGAAAACATCTTGTTTAAAACAGGTTACAGTGTTTTACTTCCTGAATCTAAAAAAACTTTGGAAGATATGGCAGACGTACTGGTTGAAAGAGAGGATATTTATTTTACCATTCAAGGCCATGTGTGCTGTACACAATACAGTAGAGATGCAATTGATAGAAAAACAAAACAACGAAATTTATCTGTAGCTAGAGCAAAATATATTTACGATTATTTAGCGAAAAAAGGAGTGGATAAAAGACGAATGAAATATGTGGGTATGCGCAGAAAATTTCCGCTTGGAGGTGAGGCAAAATACGATAGGCGTGTGGAAATTTTAATTACTTATGTAGGCGAAACCAATCAAAGAAATTAGTTTTTTACCATAGCCATGTGCGGAATATTATCTTCTAAATACTCTTCGCCAGTTTCAATAAAACCTAAATTATTATAAAAGTCTTTTAGGTAACATTGTGCAGAAATCTTAATAGTTTTCTCATTAAAATTATTTTTTATGGCCACTATGGATGCTTCCATAATATCGTAACCATATTTATGTTGTCTTTCATTTTGTATTACAACAACCCTTCCAATACTCGCTTCTTTAAAGTAATCTCCTGGTTTAAATACACGCGTGTAAGCAATTAACTTCGTGTCTTTATAACCTAGAATATGCCAAGCTTTTTTATCTTTTCCATCTACATCTTGATAAGCACATTCTTGTTCAACAACAAAAACCTCAGCTCGCAATTGTAGCAAATCGTATAGTTCTTGTTTGCTTAATTCATCAAAGGTTTTTATAGTGATCTGAAGCATCTTTAATAAGTTTTTCTGGTTATGGAAACTGTTTGGTTGTTAGCAATATTTACTTCAAAGTAATACCAACCTTTCGTAACTTTGGTATCTTCTAGGTATTGAAAAGGTAAAAAGGAGACATAGGAATTTTCAGTTTGAATTCTAATTTCCGCTTCCGAATAAATAGAAGCCATTTCAAAAAAATTGGAAAATTCTCCAGGCTCAATAATTTGGTAAACAAATGTGCCACTATCCGAAATAAGTTCTGTCCTAATAAACCTGTAATCTGTATTATTCTTAATACCTACTTCCAATTTTTTTGGAGCTGGAATATTATTTTCTATAAGGTTCTCGGTTAATTCCGAACAGGAAAAAACAAACCATATAGCAACTAATAAAAATCCTTTAATTTTCATAAATATGAATTAATCTTGGACAATAACCTCTTTAGGATCTTCTTTTTTATATTCGGGCTGAATGGTTACATGATTGATATTAAACTCGTTGTGCAGCACTAGTTCTATCTCTAATAACAATTCATTAAACTCCAGAGTGGTAATATTTAATTCCAAATCCAAATGCGCTTCTAGGTGCAACTCATCATCACTTAAATTCCAAATATGTACGTGATGTAATTTTTTTACTTTAGGTATTCTATTAACAAGCCTAACAACCTCTTTAATATTAATATGGTCCGGTGTAAACAACATGAGCATTTTTGTGGAGGTCTTTAATAAATCCAAGCCCACATAAATTAAGTATAAAGCAATTAAAAAAGTCAACAAACTATCTACCCAATAAACGTGGTAGTATTTCATTAATAAACCTCCTATTAACACAGCCACACTTGCAAACATATCTGTTAATAAATGAAAATAGGCGGAGCGAATATTAATATTGGTTTTTGAATCCTTTTTTAGTAATAAGACACTAAAACCATTAAATAAAATAGCTATTAAGGCCAACCAAATAACAAGATGGGTTTCTATTTGCTGTGGATGTTGAAAACGTTTTATAGCTTCAATAATCAATAAAACAGCAACTATTATTAACGTAGATGCATTTACAAAAGCAGCTAAAATTTCAGCACGTTTATAACCAAAAGTACGATTTATAGATGCTTTTTGTTTAGATAACTTGGAAGCCACATAACTAACGATTAAAGAAATAACATCGCTAAAATTATGTAACGCATCACTTAATAAAGCCAAACTTCCTGAAACAAGTCCACCAATAATTTGCGCAGCAGTTATTAAGATGTTAAGAAAAATTGCTAATAGCAGATTTCTATCTTTTACATCGTTATAAGTATGTACATGATGTTGATGTGACCGATTCATTTAATAAGACACTGGAATTTTATTGACACGATTTTCGTGTCTTCCTCCTTCAAAAGGAGTTTCTAAAAAAGTATCCACCATTTCAATAACCTGTTGTAAAGCAGTATAACGAGCAGGAATACTTAATATATTAGCATTGTTATGTTGTCTGGCTAGTGCAACAATTTCCTTGGTCCAACATAACGCAGAACGTACACCTTGATGTTTGTTCGCTGTCATATTTGCGCCATTTCCACTGCCACAAATAATAATACCAAAATCTACTTTTTTTGCTTCCACATCTTCGGCTACCGGATGTACAAAATCTGGATAATCCACACTCTCGTTGGTATTGGTGCCATAATTTATAACGGTAAAACCTTTAGCCTCTAAATGTTTAATTACAGCAAATTTATACTCGGTTCCGGCGTGATCGTTGCCAATGGAAATTTTCATGGGTTTAATTTTATGCGTATTTCCGAAACTTCGGAAACCTGCGTTTTAATCATGTAAAGTTACTAAAATAAAAAAGGATATTTTAGTTATAATACTTTCTAAAAAACAGGGATTCTTAAGTATGGATTTCACATAAAAATATAGTATTTATAAACTTTTTAGTTGCTGTCAACTTATAATATGATACTTTTATAATTTCGATTTTACAAGTAAAAATACGGTTTAAAAGCTTAAAATAGCACAAGTGGTTCAGTATCAAATCTCTTAGGTAAATATCTTGTAAGCCTTGTTAATAAAGGGAACTATTGTTAATAGCTCATGCAAACAAAACTCATAACCTGTTAATAAGTGTTTATAAATAATAACAACTAAAACATGGTTTATCCAGAAATTTTTCCAATCAAAAACCCACTTGTAATAACCTAAATATAACTCAGCTAGTTTTTGATAACTTGTTAGCACATATTTCAGGTTTATAAACAGTGAAATTAATAATACTTATGAAAAAATGCTATCAAAAAACAGTTATCAACAGTTGTTAATAGCTTTCTAAATACCACTTAAAATGAAGCTCTTGAAGCCAAAACTATTGTTCATTACCTCTTGATAGAACACCAACAAGTTCATTTCATAATAAAACTTGATAAAGTTATACCTGCTATTAACAAGCCATCATCATCATCATTATTTTTTTAAATTTTAAAAGAAAAAAGATGATAGTATATATAAATGTGGATAACTAGACTAGGTTTAAAAAATATTTTTATTTTTAACCAACCTTAAATCTATAAATTATGAAACTTATATTACTTTTTATCTTTTTTCCTTGTTTAATATTTAGTCAAACTCAAATTGGTCAAGATATCAATGGTGTTGGTGCAGAAGATCAAGCAGGTTGGGGTTTATCACTTTCAGCAGATGGAACTATTGTTGCTGTAGGCGCTGATTTATATGATGTAAATGGTGTAGATTCTGGACATGTACGTGTTTTTAAAAATATAAATAATGTTTGGACTCAAATAGGAGATGATATTGAAGGTGAAGCTGCAGGAGATAATTTTGGTTTTAGTCTATCTCTTTCAGCAGATGGTACTATAATAGCTATTGGTGCCTATTTAAAAAATAATTATACAGGACAAGTAAGAGTTTTTGAAAATATAAATAATGTTTGGACTCAAATAGGAGATGATATTAATGGAGATAATACAGATGATAATTTTGCAGCAAGTCTAGATTTATCAGCAGATGGTAGCACTATTGTTATTGGAGCTTATGGTTATGATGAAAGTGAATATGGACAGGCAAAAGTTTTTGAGAATATAAATAATGTTTGGACTCAAAAAGGACAAACTTTAATTGGAGATGGTGATTATTCTATATTTGGTTTTACTACATCCATTTCTTCAGATGGTAATATTATTACAATTAGTGCTCCAAATAGTGGAGGTTCAAATCCACAAATAGGAAATGTAAGAATTTATGAATATTTAAATAATTCATGGAATCAACTAGGAAATACTATAAATGCTACTAATTTATCAGATTTTTTTGGTCGAGGTTTAGTATTATCTTCAGATGGTAATATTATTGCTGTTGGTGCAACTAAAAATGATGATAATGGTTCTAATTCAGGTCAAGTTAAAGTTTTTGAAAATATAAATAATACGTGGACACAAATAGGACAAGATTTAAATGGAGAGGTAGTTGAATATAATTTTGGTTATAGTTTAAGTTTATCTTCAGATGGTTCTATTTTAGGAGTAGGATCGCCAAATACAGATGTAAATGGTATAAGCTCTGGACAGGCTAAGGTTTATAAAAACATAAATAATACGTGGACACAAATAGGAAATAATATTGATGGTGAGATAACTGATAAGTTAGGAGGAAGTGTTAGCTTATCATCTGATGGGTCTATTATAGCTATTAGTTCCCCTTGGAATGCTACGAATGGCACTCAATCTGGTCAAGTAAGAATATATGATTTAAGTTTAGTTTTATCTTCAGATAACTTTGTATTATCTCAATTTAGTTTATATCCAAATCCTGCAAAAAACCAAGTAACTATTAAATTACAAGAAGGATTAGAATTAAAAAATGTAAACATTTATAATACGCTAGGGCAGTTTATTAGTACTTCAAATGAAAAAGTAATTAATACATCTCATTTATCTACAGGATTATATTTATTGCAAATAGAAACCAACCAAGGAAAAGCAACAAAACAACTTGTTATAAAATAATTAACTAAATTTTATTACAAAATAGAAGGCTTACATTAATTTGTAAGCCTTTTTACGTTAACTTAATATTAAAGAAATATTTATTTAATATTAAAACCGTAGCTTTGTACCAACTTAATATCTTATTATCGTGGTCACTGCAAAGAGTTGAAGTGAAAACGTATATCTCTTCTCTGTAAGAATTAAGTTTAAAAACGATAAGATTCCTTCTCGATAGCTATCGGGATAAATAGGAATAAAATGATTACATTTAATACATGACAAAAAAGAAACACAGGAAACCTTCTAATAATAAGATTTCCAACCTTACAAATACCATTCTAAGTATTTTAAAAAAAGATAGAAACAATTCCTTTAATTATAAACAAATAGCTTCTAAAATTGGTGTTAATGATGCCAGTAGTAGAAATCAGATTATAAAAAAACTTCAACAATTAAAAGCTAAGCAGGAGATTGAAGAAGTGGAACGTGGTAAATTTAAAGCCATTGTAAATACAGAATATCATACCGGAAGAGTGGATATGGCATCTAGAGGTTCTGGATACATTATAAGCGACGATTTTGAAGAAGATATTTATATTGCTTCCAATAATATGAACAAAGCGCTTCATGGAGATGAAGTGGAATTTTATGCCTATAAACGCTTAAAACGTGGGAAACGTGAAGGCGAAATTACTAATATAATAAAACGTGCTAAAAGTGAATATGTTGGAGTTATTCAACTTCATAAAAGTTATGCTTTTGTGGTAGTAGATGGTAATAAAATGTACACAGATATTTTTGTTCCCATCAATAAAATTAATAACGCTGAAGATGGCGATAAAGTTCTTGTTTCCTTAGAAGATTGGCCGGATAAAGCCGATTCTCCCAATGGAAAAATCCTTAAAGTTTTAGGAAAACCAGGAGAGCACAACACTGAAATACATGCTATTTTAGCCGAATATGGTTTGCCATACGATTTTCCTCACGAAGTGGAAGAATACGCAAACACATTAGACACGTCAATTACAAAAGAAGAAATTGCCAAACGTCGCGATATGCGTGATGTTTTAACATATACCATAGATCCAAAAGATGCTAAGGATTTTGATGATGCCTTGTCATTTAGAGCCTTGGATAATGGCTTATTTGAAATAGGAATTCACATTGCAGACGTTTCTCATTACGTACAACCAGATACTATTTTGGACGACGAAGCTTACGAGCGTGCTACTTCCGTTTATTTAGTAGATCGCGTGGTACCCATGTTACCAGAAGTTTTATCAAATAACGCCTGTTCTTTAAGACCAAACGAAGAGAAATATACCTTTTCTGCAGTCTTTCAAATGAATCATAAAGGCGAAGTAAAAAATGAATGGTTTGGTAGAACCGTTACTTATAGTGATGCGAGATTTGCTTATGAAGAAGCCCAGGCTATTATTGAAAATAACCCGACGTTAACTTCACCTAATATTTCTCAATTAGATCAAATTGATATTAATATTCCAGCTGAAGTTGCTATTAGCGGGAAAGCATATAAAACAACTCCAGAAATAGCTTTTGCCACTTTAAAATTAAACGAACTTGCAAAAATTATGCGTTCACAACGTATGCGTTTGGGAGCAATTTCATTTGATAAGGTAGAAGTAAAATTCAATCTGGATGAAGCATCAAATCCTATTGGCGTTTTCTTTAAAACGAGTAAAGACGCCAATAAATTGATTGAAGAATTCATGTTGTTAGCTAATAAAAAAGTAGCTGAATTTATTGGAAAACAATCTCCTAAAAAGACTTTTATTTATAGAGTTCACGACGAGCCAGACGAAAGTAAACTGGCAGCACTTCAAAATGTAGTTGGACGTTTTGGTTATAAACTAGATTTCAAGGACACTAAGAGTATTTCTTCATCTTTAAACAATTTATTAAAAAATGTTGAAGGTAAAAAGGAGCAGAACTTAGTCGATACTTTAACCATAAGAACCATGAGTAAAGCCGAATATTCTACGCACAATATAGGACATTACGGTTTGGCTTTCGATTATTACAGTCATTTTACATCACCAATTAGAAGATATCCAGATATTATGGCACATCGGTTGTTGCAACATTATTTGGATGGAGGAAAATCGGTAAACGAACAAGTTTACGAAGATAAATGCAATCACTCC
>NZ_DATGNO010000077.1:0-5694 GCF_035306705.1 Xanthomarina sp. | reverse complement strand
CGTAAATTTACCCCATCAATATATTTATATGATATCCCCATCTTTACCTGAAAACGAAAAACAAAGACAAATTGCAGTCGAACAGTATAAATTGCTGGATACGTTGCCCGAAAAGAGTTATAATGAAATAACCTCTTTGGTGTCTTTTATTACAGATGCGCCTATTTCCTTAATCACGCTTCTGGATGCTGATAGAAATTTTTTCAAATCGCATTATGGAATCCCCTTTAATCAATCGCCAAGGGATATTTCGTTTTGTGGGCACGCTATTATGTCTGAGGATTCCATTACCATAATTGAAGATGCTAGAAAAGACATCCGATTTATAGATAATCCTTTGGTTACAGAACAGCACGCCGTTTTTTACGCGGGAGTACCTTTGGTAAATCCAGAAGGTTTCAGGTTGGGAACCTTATGTGTTTTTGATACCAAACCCAATACGTTAAACGAAAAACAAATACAAACTTTAAAGGTTCTGGCCAATCAAGTCGTTAGTTTGTTCGAACAACGCTTAGTAAATTTAAAGCTATTGAAGCTAAAGGAAGAGTTGCAATTGAGAAACGAGAATTTAAGGAAATTTGCCAACGTAGTAAGTCACGATTTAAAATCCCCATTAGCAAATATAACCTCCTTAATAGATTTGGTAGAAACGGATTTAAAAAATCACCTCACCACAGAGTCTTTGGAGTATTTGGACTACTTAAAGAGTTCTTCTAATTCGCTCAGGGATTATATTGACGGTTTGTTGGTGTTTTATAACAATTCAGAAGTAACTGAAAGTAATAAGGAACTAATAAATTTTGAGGATTATATTCTTCATATTCAGAATTTATGCTTGTCCAACAACGAAGATGTTGTTTTTGATTTCACTAAAAATGTAGGGGAGATTCTGGTGAATAAATCGGTTTTATCACAAGTTTTGGTTAATCTAATTACCAATGCGATTAAATATAACGACAAGGAAGAAATTGAGATAGCTGTTAATTTTTCTGAAACCCAAGACGATTATATATTTGAAGTTAAAGATAATGGCCCAGGAATTCCTAATGATAAATTAGAGGTTATTTTTGATTTATTTTCTGCCTTTGGAGAGGATAGAAATAAAAATAAAGGAACGGGAGTTGGCTTGGCAACCGTAAAAAAACTAATAGAAAATTTAGGAGGTAAAATTAAAGTAACTTCTATTGAGAATAAGGGGAGTAGTTTTGTTTTTAATTT
Source organism: Xanthomarina sp. (assembly GCF_035306705.1). Taxonomy (GTDB): domain Bacteria; phylum Bacteroidota; class Bacteroidia; order Flavobacteriales; family Flavobacteriaceae; genus Xanthomarina. The sequence goes on along the minus strand of NZ_DATGNO010000077.1, from coordinate 4,476 downwards.
AATAAAATAACCCGCACCTAGCTAGAAGTTCTGTATCCTAACTTTAGGCGGCCTTTGGGGTCAAAACAGGCTTGGCTTACTGGAATTTACTCGATATAGAGATCAATCAATCCTTGAGGGGTGTCTACTACAATGGTTTTGTTTGTCCGATCCACTTTTACAATAAACGCATCGTTTACTGGAATTAAAATTTCAATGCCATTTCTCTCTATTTCAAAAAGCGCTTGCGCAGTAGAGTCGTTAACAGAAACAATGGTTCCAACAGTTCCGTAGTTGACATCTTCTACGGTAAACCCAATAACTTCATGAAAATAAAACTGATTGCCTTCTAGCTTTGGTAAAAACTCCAAGGGCAAATACACATCGCTTTTTATCAAGGCATCGGCATCGGCTTCCGTATCGACATCTTCAAAACGAACCCGTAGTAAATCGGATTTATGCAATTGCGAGGATTCAATAAAAAATGGCACCAGATTATTTCTTAAATCAATAAATACCGAGTCAAGTTCGTCGTACAAATCTGGTTCGTCTGTATCAAGTTTAATAAGGAGTTCACCTTTAAAACTGTATTTAGATACTATTTTTCCTAAAAAAAAACAATCTTCTTTTTTCATAGTTATTTTCTTTAAAAACCAGAACCTTTTTTGAATGAGTCTAAAATTTATAAGATTCCCACTTTCGCGGGAATTATGGCATACCGCTTTTTCTAGTTGTATGTAATAAAAAACCCAGACGGTAAGAGTCTGGGTTCAAAAGTATAAAAAATTAGTTTTTTATTCCTCTTCTTCTTTAGAAGTTTCTTCAGCCGTAGCTGCAGCTTCTGTTGTTTCTTCAACAACTTCTTCTGACACTTCTTCTTCAACCGGTGCATTTGCAGCAATACGAGCTTCGTTAGCAGCTTTTTCAGCTTCAAAAGCTTTTGCTTTTGCATCTGCTTCAGCTTTAGCTAAACCATCTGTTTTTGCTCCAACTTTACCAGCTTTTTCATCTAACCAAGCAGCAAATTTTGCTTCAGCTTGCTCTTCTGTTAAAGCACCTTTTCTAACACCACCTGCAAGATGATTTTTTAGTAAAGCGCCTTTGTAAGATAAAATACCTCTAACAGTATCTGTTGGTTGTGCTCCATTTTGAAGCCATTTTACAGCACTATCAACATCTAATTCAATAGTGGCTGGGTTTGTGTTTGGATTGTAAGCACCTAGTTTTTCTATGTATTTACCATCTCTTTTAGATCTTGCATCTGCTGCAATAATCCAGTAGTAAGGTTTCCCTTTCTTTCCGTGTCTTTGTAATCTGATTTTAACTGACATAAAAATTAATTAATTGAGGTTCTCGACCTCGGTTATTAATAAGGGGGCAAAGATACTATATTTTTTTAATTATCAACTTTTTATATAAAAACTAATTCATTGTATTTTTTTGTCTTATTTTTGATTTCTATTAAAGATATTTTAAATGGAAGATGACATATCCATTAAAAATCCTTTAATTGGAAAGAAACGATTGTTTGGAGGGTCCATATTAAAATAAAAACAATAATATAAACAGATGAAAAAGTTATTTGTAATGGCATTGGCCATTTTTACGATGGTAAGCTGTGCCGATGATATCGAATTTAATACGCCAGCCATGCAAGGTAAAAAGGACGGAAGTATTTGGAAAGCCGTTCTATATAGTGGGTATATTAATGAAAACGGTAAGGCCATTATTTCTGGGAGTAATAACTACGATGTTATTAATCTACAGGTATCTTCTTTTTCTGTAGGAACCTATCTGTTGGGTGAAAATAACATCAACGAAGCCATTTTAATAGATGCCAACAATCAAGAATATTCCACAAACAATCTGCCAGATCTGGAAGCAGAATTGTATCCGCCAGATGGAATAATTGAAATTACAGACTACAACCAGGAAAGAAATACCATTTCAGGAAAGTTTTGGTTTAATGCCTACTCGGCTTCAGGAAGTAAAACGGTTAATTTTAGTCAAGGGGTTTTTTATGAAATTCCAGTACCAATTAATTCTGGACCAGTTTTAATGTCATGCGATGAAGCAGTTGCCGCCAGAAATGCTGCCGAAGCCATTTTTAATGCCACTGCAACAACAGATAGTACATATCAAGCCGTTTGTAATGACTATAAAAGTGCTTTAGTCGATCAGCAAATTGCTTGTGGAGACGATACTGGAACGCTTCAGGCTATTATAGATGGTTTAACATGTGATTAATAATGGTCACCTGCGCGTATGTAGCGCCAAACCAACAGTCTTAAATAATGAAATTCATAAGTAGTTGAGCAATTAGTAAGCCCATCTTCACAAAATATTTAACATACGCAGCCTGATAGCTGCGTTTTTTGTTAAAAAGAGCTAAAGTTTCAGTGGTGTCCTTCTATATACTTGGGTTTAACCTAAATAAGGTGTATATTAAAGTAGATGTGAAACAATAGGCATCTATAAAGAAGATATTGAAATTAAAAATGCAAAAGATTATGAAGTATTCAGAACAAATTTCAAACAAATTAAACGAGTTATTAGTAAAGAATTACGATGCTGAAAAAGGCTATTTAAACGCTATGGGCGAAGTGGAAAATTCTAAATTAAAAATGTTTTTTAAGCGTCGCGCTTCAGAAAGAAGTGAGTTTGCCAAAGAGCTAAGAACCGAAATCTTACAATATGGAGAAATTCCAACAGATTCAGGTAGTTTTAAAGGAACCATGCACAGAAATTGGATGACATTAAAATCCACTTTCACACCAAATAATGAGGAAGCGATTATTGAAGAAACCATTAAAGGTGAAAAAGCAAGTCTTGAGGAATATAATAACATTCTAAAAGAGAAAAATTTGCCACCAACGATCGATTCATTGTTGAATAAACATAAAAATGCGATCCAAGCGGCCATCAATATAGAAAAAGTTCAAGAAGAATTAGTTTCTTAAAAGCATCTAAACAATCAATAAGAAAACGCAACTCGAAAGGGTTGCGTTTTTTGTTTATAAAAGTTTGTAACTTCCCTTCCAAAAAGCATTAATTATGTGTAATTTTAAAAACTTTTCTTCTAAAGAAAATCAGCCATATTTTCAGGGTTTATATATAAATATTCGTAAAGAATAATCAACTTAACGACTAAACAGCAAACAACAAAACAACAGATGTATTTAATTTTCGATACCGAGACCACAGGCTTACCAAAACGTTGGGACGCACCCATTACAGATACCGACAATTGGCCAAGATGTATTCAAATTGCTTGGCAATTGCATGACGAGATGGGGAACTGTATCGAACATCAGGATTATTTAATTCAGCCAGACGGATTTAATATTCCTTATGATGCCGAGAAAATTCATGGTATTTCTACCGAATTGGCACAAGAGCAAGGAATTCCGTTGGTGGACATGTTGGAGAGATTTAATGTGGCTTTGGGCAAAGCCAAATTTGTAGTTGGACAAAATGTGAAATTCGACCTCAATATTATGGGTGCCGAATTTGTTCGAGAAAACATAGCAAATGCCCTACAAGAACTCCCAGTTTTAGATACCTGTACAGAGCATACAGCATCACTTTGTCAACTTCCAGGGGGACGTTATGGAAGATTCAAACTCCCAACGCTAACGGAGCTGCATCAGTTTTTATTTAACCAACCTTTTGCTGAGGCTCATAATGCCACGGCAGATGTGGAAGCAACTACGCGTTGTTTTTTAGAATTAATTCGTCGCCAGGAATATACCAAGGAGGAATTGGATGTTCAGCCAGATTATTTTAAGAATTTTTCAGAAGCCAATCCGAAAGAAATTAAACTCATTGGTTTAAAGCACATAAATTTAAAACAGGAAAGTGCTAAAATCAATAAACGTTTACAAGAAAAACAAACAGACGATCTATCAGACGCTGAAATAAAAGAAAACATTTCGGAGTTGGCTGAGGTCGAATTTGTTCATCTTCATAACCATTCACAGTTTTCAGTTTTGCAATCTACCATGAGTATTCCTGGCTTGGTGGCGGTTGCTGCTGAACACAACATGCCTGCTGTGGCTTTAACAGATCATGCAAACATGATGGGCGCTTTTCATTTTGTAAAAGCGGTTACCAATCATAACAAAGCCATTCAGGTAAAAAACAAAGAAGCTTTAGAAAAAGGCGAAACCCCAAAACTAAAGGAAATAAAACCCATTCTTGGGTGTGAGTTTTTTGTTTGCGAAGATCATGCCGATAAAAGCAGAAAAGACAATGGCTATCAAATCGTGCTTCTTGCCAAAAATAAAAATGGCTATCACAATTTGTCAAAATTATCCTCTCTAGCTTATACAGAAGGGTTTTATTATGTACCAAGAATCGATAAAAAACTCATTCAACAATACAAAGAAGACCTGATTGTTTTAACAGGAAACTTATATGGCGAAGTACCGAGCAAAGTCTTAAACATAGGAGAAAATCAAGCGGAAGAAGCGCTGCTTTGGTGGAAAGAAGAATTTG
>NZ_DATGNO010000076.1:0-8347 GCF_035306705.1 Xanthomarina sp. | reverse complement strand
TTTAATTCAATGTCTTGAATGTCATTGGCCGTTAAGGTCTGAGCCAATTTTTCTGCCCCTTCATTTATCGTTGTTCTATTTAAAAACTGAAAGAAAGAGCCTCTTCCAAATAAATCGATATCCAAACTGTAATAATGTTGTGGATCCTGAAATCTCCTTCCCGAATTTCTATGATGAAAATCTCCTGAAGCGATTTTTAATTCCTCTTCATTTAAAGCCACCAAAGCTTTACTCACATCCCTTAAACGTTTAACATCTGTGTATTTTGACAGAAGAAAAATAAACAAAGCAACTCCAACAATACCAATGCCTAAAGCGACTTGCCACATGCTAAAAGTAAAATAAATTCCAGCAACAGTTAATAAAAAAACAAGTAGTCTTAAGCTACTCATTCCAATCAGTTTTTTATTGAAATTTTTTAAATCTTGCTGATGTTTTTCAAGCTGTGTTTTATAAAATGTACTTGGATGATTCATAACTAAAATTGAATTGTAAAGAAACAAAAATCCCAAGACTTAGCTTGGGATTAAAACTTTGTATAAATTTTAAGTTATATTTTAGTCAAAGTAGTTATAGAATCTTCTATTACATAATCCCAACCTATGCCACCTGAAAATATTTTAGGTACTTGAAAACTATCTTCTGAAATACCAATTAAATCATTAGATTCCAATGATAAAACAATTGTTTCTACTACTGTTACTACTGTAACAGAATTTCCTTCTTGGGTCCAAGTAGAGTCTAAAGTGTAACCAGAATAATCTACACACTCAAAGGTGTAATAATTATTAAAATCAACATCTTGGTCTACGTCTAAAACAATACTAAAGCCATCAGAAACTACTTCTCCTGTACCATCTGCATTGAAAATAAAGAAATCGTTTAAACTACAGGATGTTTCTTCTAACAAATTCGGATTTGCAACTCCATCTTGATTCCAGTCGGTAGTACTTTCCAAAGTTAATGATGTTATTTTCCAAGTTCCTACAATCCCGGTAGAATCATTATTGTTACTATCGTCATCATCACTACTACAACCATTAAATAATAATATGCTTAACATGAGCATACCTAATTTACAAATCTTATTTATCATTCTTTTTTTTAATAATTTTCTTATCCTTTTAAACTTGCTTTTAAATATTCTCTATTCATTCTAGCAATGCTTTCTAACGTAATACCTTTAGGACATTCCACTTCGCAAGCTCCAGTGTTGGTACAGTTACCAAAACCTTCTTCGTCCATTTGTTTCACCATATTTAAAACGCGGTCTGTAGCCTCAACTTGTCCCTGTGGCAATAAGGCAAATTGCGACACCTTAGCAGAAACAAATAACATGGCAGATGAGTTTTTACAACTTGCTACACAAGCTCCACATCCAATACAGGTAGCGGCATCGAACGCCGTATCTGCATCGTGTTTGTTAATAGGAATGGTATTGGCGTCTATGGTATTTCCAGATGTATTTACTGAAATAAAACCACCAGCCTGTTGGATTCTATCAAAAGAGGTTCTATCAACCACTAAATCTTTAATTACAGGAAAAGCTGCTGCTCTAAATGGTTCGATAAAGATAGTATCTCCATCTTTAAACATACGCATGTGCAACTGACAGGTTGTAATACCTCTATCCGGACCATGTGGTTCTCCATTAATATGAAGGGAACACATTCCGCAAATTCCTTCACGGCAATCGTGATCGAAAGCTACTGGCTCTTCATCCTTATTAATTAGGTCTTCGTTCAATACGTCTAACATTTCAAGGAAAGACATATCAGGAGAGACATCGCTAACTTTATAGTCGACCATCTTTCCTTTATCGTTTTTATCTTTTTGTCTCCAAATCTTTAGTGTAAGATTCATAAGCTATAATATTAAGTTGTTGAGAAATTAAGTTATTGAGTTAATTAGGTTTTGCTTAGATTAACATCAATAGTTATTCCTTGTTTTTGTTATTTACTATTTTGCTGGTTTTTTAAATATTTTATATATCCATTTAATTTCAGCAATGTTTTATTATGAATTATTCTTAATTCATTTAAATTTTATTTGGAGATATAGCCTTCATCTAAAGCTATAATTCCATGATCTAAAGTTTCAAATAACGAACCTCTAGCTATTCTACAAAACTGAATATTCTCTTGGAAGGGAAATCTTCCATAACCTTCAGCTATATTATGATTGACTGACCTAGAGGCTCTTCTCATTTGAGAAATCAATTCAAATTTTTAAAAATCTTATATCATTCATTTTTAAACTGTTAACAAATAACAGTTTAAAAAGCATTATTTATACGAACGCTGCTTCAACTCAATATCTTTAAACTCTAAATCTTCTTTATGCAATACGGCGTCGCTTGGATCTCCTTTATATTCCCAAGCAGCTACGTAGGCAAAATTCTCATCGTCACGTTTGGCTTCACCTTTTTGTTCTCCATCAAGCTCTACGGCATCTTCTCTAAAGTGACCTCCACAAGATTCCTCTCTATGTAAAGCATCTTTAGCAAACAACTCTCCCAATTCCAAATAATCGGCTACACGTCCTGCTTTTGCAAGCTCATCATTAAATTCTTCATTGATTCCTGGAACTTTTACATCTCTCCAAAATTCTGCACGCAGTTCTCTAATTTCTTGAATGGCTTCGGTTAAACCTTTCACATTACGAGCCATTCCTACTTTATTCCACATGATTTTTCCAAGTTTCTTATGGAAATAATCTACAGAATGTTTTCCTTTATTATTTACTAAATGATTGATTCGATCTCTAACATCTTTCTCAACTTCATCAAATTCTTTTGTATTTGTAGGTATTTCTCCAGTTCTAATATCATGGGATAAATAATCACCAATGGTATAAGGCAATACAAAATAACCATCTGCCAAACCTTGCATTAAAGCCGAAGCTCCAAGTCTGTTAGCTCCATGATCGGAAAAGTTTGCTTCCCCAATACAGTATAATCCAGGAACAGTTGTCATTAAATTATAATCTACCCAAAGCCCACCCATTGTATAGTGAACGGCCGGATAAATCATCATGGGCGTATTATATGGATCCTGATCTACAATTTTCTCGTACATCTGGAATAAGTTTCCGTATTTATTTTTAACAACTTCTTGACCTAATTGTTTCACTAAAGCAGCATCATTCACATCTTTATGATGAACAAGTGCCGCTTCTTTTCCGTAACGTTCAATAGCCGTAGCAAAGTCCAAGAAAACCGCTTCACCAGTTGCATTCACACCAAAACCCGCATCGCAACGCTCTTTGGCTGCACGCGAGGCTACATCTCGAGGCACAAGATTTCCAAAAGCTGGATATCTACGCTCTAAATAATAATCTCTGTTTTCTGCAGGAATATCGACTGGTTTTAATTTTCCAGATCTAATTGCTTCCACATCTTCTTTTCTTTTTGGAACCCAAATACGTCCGTCGTTTCTTAATGACTCAGACATCAATGTTAATTTAGATTGATGATCTCCAGAAACAGGAATACACGTTGGATGGATTTGTGTGTAACAAGGATTTGCGAAAAAAGCGCCACGTTTATGTGCTTTCCAAGCTGCTGTTACATTAGATCCCATGGCATTTGTAGACAAGAAAAATACGTTTCCATAACCGCCAGTTCCAAGAACAACGGCATGTGCCGAGTGTCTATCTATTTCTCCAGTAATTAAGTTACGCGTAATAATTCCTCTAGCTTTTCCATCAACCATAACCACGTCTAACATTTCGTGACGGTTGTACATTTTAATTTTACCACGTCCAATTTGACGGTTCATGGCAGAATAAGCTCCTAATAACAATTGTTGTCCGGTTTGTCCTGCAGCATAAAATGTTCTAGAAACCAAAACACCCCCAAACGAACGATTATCTAATAATCCACCATATTCACGAGCAAAAGGAACTCCTTGAGCCACACATTGGTCGATAATATTTGCTGAAACCTCAGCCAAACGATACACGTTTGCTTCACGAGAACGATAATCGCCACCTTTTACAGTATCGTAAAATAATCTGTAGGTCGAATCGCCATCTCCTTGGTAATTTTTTGCTGCGTTAATTCCTCCTTGTGCTGCAATTGAGTGCGCACGTCTTGGAGAATCTTGAAAACAAAATGCTTTTACGTTATAGCCTAACTCTGCTAAAGTAGCAGCAGCAGAACCTCCAGCTAATCCCGTTCCAACCACAATAACATCTATGTTACGTTTGTTTGCAGGGTTAACTAGATTGATGTTATTTTTATAATTAGTCCATTTGTCTTCAATTGGACCTTCTGGTATTTTAGAATCTAAAGCCATATTAGATGTAATTTTTTATTGATTAAAATGATGAAATAGCGCAATAACGATAAATCCTAATGGAATTAAAATGGCATAAGCCTTTCCAAAACCTCTTAATCCTTTTGTGTATTTATTATTTGCTCCAACCGATTGGAAAGCAGAATTAAAACCATGCAATAAGTGAAGTGATAAAAACACAAAACCGACACAGTATAATGCCACACGCCAAACTGGAACAAATTTATGTTGTAACTCTTCAAAATAACGGAAGCCACTATCCGCACTATTTGGATCTATTAATCCAGACGTATCCCCTTGGATATATTTTATATTGATTTCTGGAAACCAAAAATCCAAAAAGTGAATCACTAAGAAGATCAAGATAAACAAACCACTATAAATCATGTTTCTGCTCATCCAAGTAGAGTTCGCATTTCCATTGTATTTAACGTAGCTAATCTTTCTAGCGCCTTTATTTTTAATTTCTAGAACAAAACCCATAATAAAATGAAACATTACCCCAAATAATAATATGGGCTGCATAACGTATTGAATTAACCAATTGGTTCCCATAAAATGGGAGACCTCATTAAAGGTTTCACTACTGCATACTGACATCAGGTTTATTGCAAAATGTTGTACTAAAAATATCATTAGGAAGAATGCCGAAAGTCCCATGGCAAATTTTCTTCCAATCGAAGAATTCAAAATTCCGCTCATTGTTGAAGTTTAATTTTTATATAACAAAGATACACTTCAAATCAGTTTTAGACAAAGTTGAAACAATTAATATAGGTATTTAGAATCATTTTAATTAAAAAGCAAAAACCGAACCATCATTTTTAAAGAAATTAAATTCTCTCAGTTAAATAAATGATAAAGTGCAAGAGCTTTTTTCTCAACCCATAGGAATTACGTATTTTTGGGTAAATTTAATCTGCTCGATTATTTTTTCAAATATTCTACTGAATAAGAAGGCCTTATACCCGTTTTTCTAATTCAAAATAACCATAAATTTTTAAGCACATGAAATACCATTTAATCAACAACAAGCTCTTTATAAAAAATCGTAAAAATTTTGCAGCTAAAATGACATCAAATAGTTTAGCTGTTTTTAATTCTAACGATATTTACCCTATAAGTGCAGATAGTACGATGCCCTTTCAGCAAAATCGCGATATTTTTTACTTAAGTGGTGTCGATCAAGAAGAAAGTGTTTTAGTTATATTTCCAGATTGCCCAAAAGAAAATCATCGAGAGATTTTATTTTTAAAAGAGACCAACGATCATATAGCCGTTTGGGAAGGCGAAAAACTTACCAAGGAAGCTGCCTTATCAACTTCGGGAATTAAAACCGTTTATTGGTTACAAGATTTTGAAAAAATCATGCATGAATTAATGTCACAGGCAGATACCGTTTATATTAACACCAATGAGCATTATAGAGCCCATATTGAAACAGAAACCAGAGAAGCTCGTTTTAATAAATGGCTAAAGGAAAAATATCCAGCACATAGTGTAGCTAAAAGCAACCCCATTCTGCAACGTTTGCGCTCTGTAAAGGATTCCATCGAAATAGATTTAATTCAAGAGGCTTGTAACATAACCGAAAAAGGCTTTAGACGTGTTTTAAATTTTGTAAAACCAGATGTTTGGGAGTACAATATTGAGGCGGAATTTATGCACGAGTTTTTAAACAATCGTTCCAAAGGTTTTGCATACACACCTATTATTGCATCAGGTAACAATGCGAATGTGTTACATTATATTGAAAATAACAAACCATGTAAAGCTGGCGATTTAATTTTAATAGATGCTGGAGCAGAATATGCCAATTATGCCAGTGATATGTCTAGAACAATTCCTGTTTCAGGGAAGTTTACCAAGCGCCAAAAAGAAGTTTATAATGCTGTAAATCGCGTGAAGGACGAAGCCACTAAACTACTTGTTCCCGGAACTCTTTGGGCAGATTACCATGTAGAGGTTGGCAAACTAATGACTTCGGAATTACTTGGATTAAAATTGCTTGACAAGGCTGATGTTAAAAACGAAAATCCAGATTGGCCAGCTTATAAAAAGTATTTTATGCATGGAACTTCTCACCATATGGGATTAGACACTCACGATTACGGGATTTTAACAGAGCCTATGAAAGCTAATATGGTATTTACTGTGGAGCCTGGCATTTATATTCCTGCCGAAGGTTTTGGTATTCGTTTAGAAGACGATGTGGTTGTTCAAGAAAAAGGAGAGCCTTTTAACTTAATGAGAAACATCCCTATTGAAGCCGAAGAAATTGAAGACTTAATGAATAAATAGAATTTGACCTTACCTTTATATATAAGGAAGCAAAAATGGAGACTACAATACCATAAACCCCATGAACATAATGCTCATGGGGTTTATAATTTTTAAGCAATCTTATAAATAGTAATAAATTAAAGATTAAATTTACTTGTGAAAAAATAAAAACTTGAATAAAACTAAACTTTATTATCTTCTGTTCTTTTCGTTTTTGGTTATTCCTTTTAATAAAGTTTTAGCTCAAAAAACAGATACTATTTACCATATAAACAAGAACATTCTTACTGGCGAACTTAAAAGTCTAGCTTATGGGGTGTTTACTTGGAAAATGGATGGTATGGGGACCATTAGTCTAGAAGAGATTAAGGTAAGTACGATTATTTCAAAAAAACAATTTGAAATTAAAATGAAAAGTGATGAGATTTATTTCGGCTCATTTGATGCTTCCAGTCAGGGAGGAACCGTGTTTATTGTAACCCTAGAAGAAAAAAAGTTAGTTACAATAAGTGATATTGTAGAAATATACCCCATCAAAAGTAATTTTTGGTTAAGAATTAGTGGAGACTTTAGTTTGGGATTTAATTACTCTAAAGGTAGTAATATTGGAAATTTAGCTTTTTCAGGAAATCTAAATTATCGAAAAAAGAAAGCTTATTTTGAAATGGCTTGGGATGAAAACAACACCTATCAAGCAGATACCTTGGGTTCCAGGAAAGCTGATGTATCCATTGCGTGGCAACGACTATTAAAAAATGGATGGTCCACACAACTATCCGTTGAGTTTGGTCAAAACTCCGAATTAGGCCTAAAGGAACGTTGGGGAGTTAATTTAATGGGATTAAAAGATATTTCCTATAACAATTGGAACCGATTTTATGCAGGAACCGGCTTGGCTTTAACGCATGAGATACCCTATGGAAATCCATCGGAACAGAATGATATTGCTGGCATTTTTCAATTAGTTTGGAAGGTTTATAAATATAAAAACCCCAAATTATGGGTAGATTCCGATATTAGTTTTTTACCCTATTTAACGGAATCTAATCGGAATAGAGTCGTTTTTAATTTAAATCCGAAAATAAGTATTTTTAGTGATGATTTTAAAGTCGGTTTAAAGTTTTACTATACCTACGACAGCAAACCTCCTGCTGAAGCCCCATCAACCAATGACTTTGGAGTAAATTTTCAGCTATCCTATTCCCTTCATTAAATATAGTTAAGTCAATGGCCTTCCAATTATTAAGTCTTCTTATCTTTGAAAAAGATAGTTTTAAAGATGGTTATAGAGCATAAAGGCATTCCGGTTTATTTTAAAGAACAAGGTTCTGGAGAACCCGTGGTACTTCTTCATGGTTTCTTGGAAAACTGTTATATGTGGAAAGATATAATTTCTGAAATATCCAAAACAAATCGCGTTATAGCCATCGATTTATTAGGTCATGGCAAAACTGGATCTTTAGGCTATATACATTCCATGGAGCTTATGGCCGAAGCTATAGAAGCCGTTTTAAATCATCTTCAAATAAAAAAACATATACTTATTGGTCATTCCATGGGTGGCTATGTGGCCCTGGCTTACGCCGAAAAAAACCCGAATTCCCTAAATGGACTTTGCCTTATGAATTCCACCTTTTTAGCGGACGATGAAGAACGCCAAGATTTAAGAACTCGAGCCAACAACATGGCTAAAACCAATTTTGAAATCTTGGTGCGTATGGCCTTTACTAATTTATTTAGCACTGAAAGCAAAAATCAATACCATA
>NZ_DATGNO010000075.1:0-6433 GCF_035306705.1 Xanthomarina sp. | reverse complement strand
TCCCAGCATTTGTAACGCGTAAATCGTATTCAAACACATAAACTCCTTTTGGTAAATAATCAAAAAAGAAGTTGGTAGCAGCATCTTTAGTACTTTCATAATAACCTAGGCCATCTTGCCATTTGTATTGAGATAACACATTAATAGGTTCTAAACCACTTGCTCTCATATCTTTCATATGAAGGAATTCCATAGCGCGATCGCTTGTTAATTCAATTCGAACACGGACTAAATCGCCTATTTTTAAAGGTGTGTTATTTGATATTTCTGAAATTTCTTCGCCTAGATCTGTATTGGTTTTTAAGAAAAGTTTTTTCTTAAGACTTAAAGGTGTGTCAGCTGAAGTGATTTTATCCAAATCCTCAAAATATTGCCAATATAAACCTCCCCAAGCAATGCCTTCGCCTTTTTTGGTTAAGGTGACTTCTGACATATTTGGTTTAATTTCAGAACCTGTCCAAGAGGTTTTATAATAACCTGTTCCAGCTTCTACCTTCACATCTTCTAATTTTGAAGGTTCAATTTTATTTCCGCCGATAACCACATCAACCATATCTGTAACAGACAACCAGTCGCTTCCTTGAAGCAATAAAGCATAAACTGCTTCAGTTGTTGCTTTGGTAGTTTTCCAACTGTTGGTTTGCTTGTTTTTTAGCAGCCAGATTTTTAGATTTTCGATAGTTTCTACATCCTTTTCAATTTCTGAAAACGCTTCAATCATTAAGGCTTGAGTTTCAATGGGTGCTTGGTACCAAAACCATGAAGCCGTGTTTTCTTTCCAATACATGCCCAATTCATCATTGGTAATGCTGTTTTCTTTTAAGGATTTTAAAATTTTAGAAGCTGTGATTTTATCCTGATTTCTATGCGAAATCAATGCCATCAACCCTTTGGAATACAATGAACGATTGGTCCAGTATTTTTGAATTTGCGTTTGATAATAGGAGATGATATTTTCAACTTCCTTCGATTTTTTAATGTCTGGAAAAAAGCTTCGCATATATAAATAATGCAACTGCGTATAACTTAAATGGTCTAAGTTTAAATCCACTTTGGAGTTGTATTTTGTAATGTCTTTGTATTCTTGAACAAACTCCTTGTCTAGATAAGCGATAGCTTTTTTAATCATGGATGCTTCGTTGGTACTTGGTGTCACATGCAATTTTTCTAAATGTCCAAATCCAGTAATAATTTGCTGTGTAATAAAGCGATTGGGTCTGCCTCCTTGAAACCAAGCCCAAGAGCCATTAGGCATTTGGTTTTGTTCTAATTTTTTAATGTTCGCTTGTAATTCACTAGTCATTTTATTTAAGTCGAAAAGTAAGGCAATCCGTTTCTTTTGTTCGGTTTCACTTTCAGCATCTCGCAACCAAGGCGTTTCTTCAATAAGAATGGATTTCAATTCTTGATTCTTTTCTAGATTAGAAAGCAAGGCATCTGTGGAAGCCCATTGCTTAAAGACCTCTTGGATTCTAGGATTGGAATTTGCTATATGACGTGCCAAGGAATTTGCATAAAAACGACTAAATACCTGCTCATTGCAATCGTATGGATATTCCATGAGATAAGGAAGTGCTTGCACCGCATACCAAGCTGGATTTGAAGTCATTTCCAACGTCAATTTATGATGTTTTAGAGTTGTTGAGATGTTCGTCTTTAGTTTATCTAGTGTGAAGGTTCTGGTTTCGTTAGAACGTATCCACATAGGTAAGGTTTCGGTAACCAGCATTCTGTTGGTTAAAACAGGAAGCGCATTTTGTTCTCCATCGCTATAATTTCCTGCTTTGGCAATTATTTTATATTGAACGGCATCGACATCATCTGGAATGGAAAGACTCCAAGATACTTCTGTGTTTCCTTGTTCTTCCACAGTAAAAGCTTTTGTGTTTGCCGTATTGTTTAGTTTGGCGTCAATGGTTTTTCCATTAGTTGCATCAAAAAGTTGTAAAATAGCCTGTCCTGAAAGTTCTTTTTTAGTCAGGTTTGCAATTTTAGTGCTAATGGTAATCTCATCGCCATGACGTAAAAAACGAGGGGCATTTGGAAGTACCATGAGTTCTTTTTGAGTCACGGTTTCTAAGCTGGTTGTAGCAGACTCTAAGTTTTTAGTATGCGCTAATAATTGTAGTTTCCATTTAGTTAAAGCTTCTGGAGTTGTGAAACTAAAACTCACGTTGCCTTTGTCATCTGTGTGTAATTGGGGAAAGAAAAAGGCTGTTTCTTGAAGGTTTTTACGGATTATAACTTGAGAGAAATCCTCTTTGACAGGATTTGCTTCTTCAGGATTTTTAGTTTCAACAGTTTCTTCAAGTTCTGCTGAATCCTCCATGCTTTTAGATTGCATGCTTTCAGGTGCATAACCTATATTTTTTCTTCCACGTTTCATTCCCAAAGCAGTAACAACAACTTCATCAATAGAAGTGACATCAGGAGACATAGATAGACTCAAAGAATTATCCTTATCTATAGAATATTCTATTGTGGTATATCCAACAAATTGAAACACGAGTATTTCTCCTTTTTTAATTGCTATAGAAAAATGACCATCAAAATCGGTTTGAGCGCCATTGGATGTTCCTTTTATTACAATATTTACACCTGGTAAGGGCAAGCCAGATTCATCATATATAGTTCCATTAACCCATCCTTCTTTGATAGAACTATTATAAGAGGCTGTTTTTTTTATATTTCTAAGATATTGATGTCTTGCCCAAGAGTTTGTTAAACTAAACCCGAACCAATCTAATTGGTCGTAACTATTTTGAGGATAGTTTAAATAAATTCGCTGTAAATTTTCAACCCTAAATCCTTCCGTAGAAAAACTATTTCTAGCATTTCTATGATAATTGGAATAATAAATTGAGGTTGAAATTGGATTAAACGACCAGTCATGAGATTTAAATTGGTCTAAAGACATATCGTACATGCTTGCCAATAACTCGGCAGAAACCTGTTCTCCTTTTGGGCCTTTAATTTTAAAACTCCAGGTTTCGTCTTGTCCTGGCTGCAATTTATCTCTAAAGGTTTTGGTTTCAATCTCTAAATCGGTTTTAGGATATGGCACAGAAACAGGCTTGGTTCCATAGCCAAAACTATTCTGAAACGCATAACTATAATGAACAACAAAACCTCCTAAATCTTCTTTATTTACAGGAATGCTTATGGTTTTCTTATTGTTGTTTAATGGAAGAACATATGTTTTTAAAGTTTGTTTGTTCTTTTCAATTTCAACAGTAATTGTTAGATTTTCTGCAGCTGAAGCTAAAGTAAGTTCGACCGTTTCGTTTATAGAATAATTTTCTTTATTGGTTGATATACTAAAAAGTTGCTTGTCTGCAAGCGTTTTATCTGTGTCGCTAAAAAGAGTTGTTCTAGTTTGATCTTTGACCTCTTGACCAAATTTGTCCTTGCTTTCTAGCTCGATAAGATATTGGCCAGATTCCCACTTTTTAATACTTCCTAATTCAAGTTCTTTGGACTTTTCTGTGTTGAAGGATTTTTCAAATACTAGAATACCTTTCTTCCAATTATTTGGGTTGTCCTCATTGCTATAAGCTTCATAAGGAAATTTCTCTTTAAATTCTGCTTCAGAAAGTACCTGATAATCCGGAGCTTTCCATGGTCTTGTTCGCAATACAGATTCAGGCGCTTCTAGTTTGTAGATTTTTATTTGGCCTTGAGCAGGAACAAATTCGCCATTTAGATTTTTGGTGTCGATATAAAGTTTGTGGTCTTTTTTTAACTTATCTAAAGAGGCCTCTATAGAAACGGTGGCAAGCAAAGCGTGATAACCAACATTTACGATGGTTGTTGCCGAGCGTGTTTCGCCATTTAAATCGGTAACATCTGCGGTTACTTCATAATTGAAAATTGGGAGATTATCTTTATTTACACTAGAGTCTGGAAGGGCTTTAAAAGTAATTTCAAATTCACCTTTCTCGTTAGTCGTACTTTCTCCATGCGTTATTTCCTGTGGTTCACTAAAAAAAGCTGGTCTGTACCAATAATACCATCGCGGATATTGTACTTTTCTATGCACTCTGTAAATTACTTTGGCATTGGTAATATTACTTCCGGCATAAGCCAAAGCATGACCTTTTATGGTAACAGAATCGTTGACTTTATACAAGTCTGTAACAGGTTTAAATTGGGTTTCAAATTTTGGACGCTTGTATTCTTCAACAGAAAAATAATGATTGACATCAATATTATTCTTATCGCCATAAAAATGAATATAATAGCTTCCGTTTAAACCGGAGGTCGGCAAAATAAATTCCCCCGATACAGAACCATATTCATTGGATTTTAATTCTAGTTCAGAAACTTTAGTATCGTTTGTATCGTAAACCTCAATGTAAAATAATTCGTTAGGGATAACTCTCGTTTTTCCATCTATAGTTTTTACGGCAATCCCTTTAAAATATACAACTTGTCCAGGTCTGTAGATGCTTCGGTCTGTAAAAACAAAACCTTTATCATTTTCTTCGTGTGTGTATGGTTCATATTTTCTGTTCAAATAGTATTGGCCAAAATATGCTTTTTCGTCAGCACAAGTAGCCTCCATGATCATGTTGGACCATGAATTATTACTTTTAATTAATTCAATTTCACCTAACGAATTCGTAGTGAAAGTTTTACTGCTTCCGTTATTTTTATAGTTTTTTACGTAAGATATTTTAACGTCTAGATTGGCTAAAGGTTCTCCAGTATTTCTATTTATAAACTGATATAATTGCTTGTCGTTTCCTGTTTTCTCAACGACAGCAATATTGGTTGCCTGGAGTATTTTGTAAGCAAAGGTGTTTTCTTTGGAATTAGTTTTAGCAACAATTAAATACCGTCCATTTTTTAATTTAGGTAAAAGAATTTCTGTGCTATGTTGCTGATAATCCAATTCATTTTTCAGAAAACTTTTCCAAGTAACTTCTACTTTTAGCTTATTGATAAAGTCTAATTTTTCTTGAGTTCGATAACTTTCGTTAAAGTTTATAAATTGTTTTTCAGATAATTTATAGATATTAAACTCGAGGGTATTTATGTTTTTATAAGTCACTAATATTTTAGCGTCTTGTTGAATAGGTAAGTAATTCTCAGCAAAAATTTGAAGTGTTTCCTGATTTATTTGTTTCAATAAAATCCGGCTCTTTTCAGCAGCTCTACTTTCTGGAAATTCTTTAATAATGCTATTGCATAGTTGTACAGCATCCTTAATTTTCCATCGATTGGTTTCGTTAGTTATAGGCTGATAATCTTGTCCTTGGCTATAATAAATGTTCGCAATTTCAAAACTATATAAAGCAGAAGTTTCATGTGTTTTTATTTGCTCAGCTTCTGTTTTGTATGCTTCAATTAACAACTTGTCCTTGTTTTGAAAGGTGGCATGTGTCTTTACAAAGTTGAAACGCAAAATGTTTACATCGGCTAAAGCTTCGGGCTTGGTGTCTTTTAAATGAAATTTAATTAATTCCTGATACAACTTTAAAGCTTGTAATTCCAAAGAAGTCGCGTCTTGTGAAGTGATGTTTAAATTTGAAAAACTCTTGGCATTGCCTAAATAAGTTTCTTGATTTATTTGAAATTTATAAGCAGGTTTCGTGATACTGTTTTCGGAGGTTTGATAAAATTCCAAAGCATTATGAGCCAATAAATCGAACAAAGTTGGTCTGTACGTTTTAGAACCTTTTTGCTCTAGTAAAACACTGGAATAAAGACTTAAATCTTCTTCTTGTAAAAGAGAGCTGTTTTTTAAAGAGTTGGTATAATTTAGTTGAATTTCATAAAAAAGCGTTTGCAAATCCCAGGTTCTAAAATCGGTAGCAACTGCTTTATCTTCTAGTTTGGTTCTATTGTAAAATTTATATCTGTTTTCTTGAAAATATTGCCAATAAATGGTTGCGAGCATATTTTCTAATACATTTTTTACGGGAGCTTCATTCTGGGAAATAGCCGTTTTAAAATCGGTTATAATTTTCAGTTGCGCATCTTCCTCTAAAATTAAAGCAAACTTGCTTTTAAAAAGCAACACCTTAATTTGTTGGGGTTTGTTGTTCTCTTTTATGGCTAAAGTTTCAATTTGGTCAACAATTTTTAAAGCAGATTTTGGTAAATTGTCAGTTTCAAAGGTTTGAACTTGTTTCCATAGCTTTTCATAATGCTTGTCTTGAGCATGAGAGAATTGAGCAAAAAGAAGGATGGTTATAATGGCTATATAGTTTTTCATTTGCAAATTTTTGTATTAAGGCTTACTCAAAATACGTTCCAAAAAAAGTGGAAAAGCAAAAAAAGTAATTTCGCTTGTGTGAAAATAGGCATTTTTTAAATCGCATAGAAAGATTACTTTTGTTATTCGCTCGCATTTATATGAAGAAGTTCGTTTTATTATTAGTGTTTCCAATTTTGGGTTTTTCACAAACGTCCCATCAAGATCTTGAAC
>NZ_DATGNO010000074.1:0-85553 GCF_035306705.1 Xanthomarina sp. | reverse complement strand
TCAGAAGTAACGGATAGCTCAGATGCTTGTAACATAACAATCACGCGCACTTGGACTTTTACGGATCCTTGTAATAATACATCTTCTGTATCTCAAACGATTACAGTAAGTGACACGACGGCTCCTGTAGTAACAAACGATCTATCTGATATTACAGTAAATTGTGATGTTATTCCAGAAGTACCAACCTTAGTTTTTGATGATTGTTCAAATGATATAACCATCACATATTTTGACGAAGACAATTCCTTTGATGGAACAAATAATGACTACGAAATTATATGGACCTGGGAGTTTAGCGATACTTGTGGTAACATAGGTACAGCGTCACAAATTGTTTATGTAACTATGACCGACACTGTTCATTTAGAAAATGACAGTAGATGTTCTGAAGATGGTATCATTGATTTATTCGATTACTATAATGGTTCGGATACAAGTGGAACCTGGATAGTTGTTTCGGGTAATGCGACTCTAGATGGTCAGTACTTTGATCCATTATCTGTAGAACTCGGAGACTATGTGTTTAGTTACACAATAGCAAACAATGGATGTTTAACTACTACAGAAGTAACCATAAATATAAACGACGATTGTATTGTTTTAGATTGTGGTTCAGAAGCTGTTGTAATTTCAAAAGCAGTAACTCCAAACGGTGACCAATGGAACGAATACTTTGAAGTAACTGGTGTAGAGTCTTGTGGATTTGTTATGGATGTTAAAATATTCAACCGTTGGGGAGCTATGATTTACGAGTCAGGCAACTATCAAAACAATTGGAATGGTGCAGTATCTAAAGGCTCAATTGGGAATGCAGATAAAGTACCTAACGGAACATACTATTATATTCTAACTTTAAAAAATAGTGGATTAAAACCTTTCACAGGCTATATCTACGTAGGAACCAAATAAAAACTATAACCTATGAAATCTATTAAACATTATATAGTTACACTGGCAATATTGAGTAGTACGGTTGGAATTGCCCAACAATTACCACAATTCACCCAATATATGTATAACACCATTTCTATAAATCCGGCCTATGCTGGAAGTCGGGAAACTTTAAGTATCGTTGGCTTGCACAGAAGTCAATGGGTTGGTTTCGATGGTGGTCCAGTAACTCAAACCTTATCGATAAACACACCTTTAAGAAATGAGAATATTGGTTTGGGACTATCTTTTATTAACGACAAACTTGGAGATGAACGTTTTTCTTATCTATATGGAGATTTTTCATATACCATTCAAACTGGTGAAAACACAAAGCTTGCATTTGGTTTAAAAGGAGGTTTTACTGGTTATAGTTTAGATAGAAGCGCTGCAGATCCTAGCGGACAAGACCCAAATATTTATGGTATTGAAGACCGTTGGAGTCCAAACATTGGAGCTGGTGTATATTGGCATTCCCAAATGTGGTATTTAGGACTTTCTGCCCCAAGAATTCTGAATACAGATTATACGAAAGGTAAAAACAATCAAGATATTGCTGCTTTGGAACGTGTTAGCTATTATTTTACTGGGGGTTATGTATTTACACTTAGTGAAAACACCAAATTAAAACCTGCCTTTTTAGTGAAGGCAACCAATGGAGCTCCAATATCCTTTGACCTAACAGCAAACTTCTTATTCTACGAAAAGCTTTGGCTTGGAGGAGGGTATAGAATTGACGAAAACACCTCTGCCCTTGCCGGCTTAGTGGATTTCCAGGTTTCAAAAGAGTTCCGAATTGGCTATGCTTACGAATACCCATTGTCAGACCTAAACAGCTATACTGGGGGAACACATGAGATTTTAGTCATGTTCGAATTGTTTAAACCTAAAAGAATTAAATCACCTAGATACTTCTAAAAATATTTCAGTATGAAAACAAGAGTCATATTCACATTAATCGCATTAACGAGTGCTTTCATTTTTTCTCAAGAGAAAGTGGCCGACAAGTTTTTTGACAACTATGCCTATTTAAAAGCTGCTGAGTTATATAAAGAAGCAGTAGACAAAGGAAAAGATAGCAAACATGTACTTACTAGATTGGGAGATTGTTATTACAACAATTCCGATTCTGAACAAGCTGCAGTTTGGTATGGAAAAGCACTTGAAAAATATTCAGATGTTGAGCCAGAATATATCTATAAATACATTCAAACACAACGTAGTTTAAAAAACTATGAAGTTGCCGATACTTGGTTGGAAACATTTAAAGCCAAGCAAAACAATGATAGTAGAGCTAAAAAAGGAAATGAAAACAATTTGCATTTATATGAGAAATTGGCTTCAACTAAAGGAACTCTAGTAAATGTGAACAACCTTCCTATAAACTCCAACTACTCGGATTATGGCGCATTTATTCACGAAAACACCATATATTTTGCTTCATCCAGAAATACAGATAATAAAATCTATAAATGGAACAACGAGCCTTATTTGGACCTTTATCAAGGAACTATTTCAACTGCGGATGGAAATCAAGAAATTTCAGATGTTAAAAGGATAGTTTTTGAGGGTGTTCACAGAAACGATATGCATACGGCAGACGCTGTTTTAACCAACGATGGCAATACCATGTATTTTTCCAGAATGAATGTTGGAAAAAGAAATAGAGCCAAAATGGATAAAGAAGGAACT
Organism: Xanthomarina sp.; assembly: GCF_035306705.1. GTDB lineage: Bacteria > Bacteroidota > Bacteroidia > Flavobacteriales > Flavobacteriaceae > Xanthomarina. The sequence goes on along the minus strand of NZ_DATGNO010000074.1, from coordinate 82,928 downwards.
GTTCAGTTAAAAATTTATAAAGCCACTTTAGTAGATAGCACGTGGTCTAACATTACAGAATTACCTTTTAACAACGATTCATATTCTACGTATCATCCTGCGTTAAGCCCAAATAATGAAACCTTGTTTTTTACCTCAGATCGCGAAGGTGGATATGGACAAACAGATTTATATAAAGTAGCCATTAACAGCAATGGAACTTATGGAGACGTGGAAAATTTAGGTCCAAAAATTAACACGGAAGGACGCGAAGGATTTCCGTTTGTAGCCAAAGACAGTACACTTTACTTTTCTTCGAATGGATTTTTAAATCTTGGTTTATTGGATATTTTTAAATCGGATTACATTAAAGATGAAAATGCCGAAGCTATAAACCTAGGCGCACCATATAACAGTGGTTACGACGATTTTGCTTTCTTTATAGATTCTGACACCAATGAAGGGTTCTTTTCTTCTAACAGACATGATGGAAAAGGTAGCGATGATATCTATCAATTTAACATTTTTGAGTGTAAACAAAAAGTAGAAGGAATTGCCAGAAACAGCAAAACTTTAGAACCTCTTGCACTAACAAATGTTCAACTTATAGATGAATCTGGTAAAATTGTTGGAGAAGTTACTACAGATGAACTAGGACAATATGCCTACGACCTTGATTGTGATAAGGCATACAAAATACTTGGAAGCAAACCAGATTATAAGGATGCTTTAATTTCCTTGGAAACAACCAATGAACAAGATAAAATACACAATGGCGATTTATTTTTAATCCCATTAATTAACTATAATGAAATTGTAATTAACCCTATTTTCTTCAATTTCGATAAATGGGACATTAGAGCAGATGCTGCCTACGAGCTAGAAAACATTGTATCTGTAATGAGAGAACATCCAAATATGGTTATTAAAATCGAATCGCATACAGACAGTCGTGGATCTGATAGTTACAACATGAAACTTTCGGACAGAAGAGCAAAATCCACAAGAGATTATCTATACTCTAGAAACATTTCCCAAGAAAGAATTGAAAGTGCTATTGGTTATGGAGAAAGTCAATTGGTTAACAAGTGTTCTAATGACGTAAAATGTACAGAAGAACAACATCAAGAAAATAGACGCTCTAAATTTATTATCATTTCTGACACTGAAGAATAATCTAAAGCTATTAAAATAATGGAGTACGAACGTATTCTGTTATTTTAAGATTATTAGGTAATAAGTTGGAATATTTTTAATATTTATAGCTTACATATTAGACCTTCCTAAAATAATCTTATTACCTTAAAGCCACTCTCTCTGAGTGGCTTTTAAATTTTTAGTTCTTCCTATATCCATGTACGGACAAGTCGCGACCTGTCCGAACTACGATAAAAACAAAAAAAACCACTCTCCTATTCCTTCAGTCAAGAAGTTCTAGTACAAGTGGTTTTCTAATTGCTATTAATTAGATTTAGGGAATCTATTAATTAAATAAAAAAATATAGCTTACATATTAATTTTCACTATTCAATGCGTTTATTTTTTAACAAATATATTTGTATAATACCATTTACCTTCACTATTCTTTTCTGCAGAAATATCGAAATTTGTAAAGTCTCCTTCTATAATTTCTTTATGTCCCGGACTATTTAACCATCCGTTTACCACAGATTCTGCCTTGGTATATCCATAAGCCACATTTTCTGAGACTTTATTGGCACCAGCATAGTTTATGAGATAGCTTTTACGTTGAAAAAAGTTATCATGGGAGACATTGTCCTTTTCAATCATATAATCTGTGTGATTGTATGCTTGCGATTTGATTGCCTCCATGCTATTAAGAGCATTTAACCCCAAGCTCAATCGGTAATCGTTAATAAGATCAAGAATCTCAATTTCAATAATTTTTGTTTCTGGAACTACAAGGTTGGTGTCAGCATTGCTTGCTGTTTCGTCTAGGCTATCTGTCGAGCAGGAAAAAGATAGCATGACTATTAATACCATTACTGGTAGAAAAGTAGGCATTTTCATAAGTAGGTAATTTAGATTTGGTTTAGCTAATATAAATTCCTAAATAAGAAAAACTGTTAATTATATGTTAAAATCGTTAAACTACACGCTTTTCAACGTCATTTTATACTTTTAATCGATGAAATGCATTTTAATTTATCTAAATCATGTATTTGAGCGATGAAATCATGGAGATAATCGATTTTTTATCCAATTGTATTCAGAATTCAAAGTATATCTTATTCTGTCATGCAATCTATTGGGTCTTCCCTGCCAAAATTCCATTTCAATAGGTTCAACAATAAGGCCTCCCCAAAAATCTGGTCTTGGAATTTCTTTACCCTCATATTCCTTTTCTAAAGCTGCCAATTCTTTTTCTAGTACATCCCTACTCGCCACAATTTCACTTTGGTTAGATACTAGGGCACCCAATTGACTGCCTCTCGGTCTAGACTCAAAATATCCATCGCTTAGGTTATCTGCAATCTTCTTTGCTTTTCCTTTAATTATTACCTGTCTTTCTGCGCCATGCCAAAAAAAGGAGATACAAACATTGGGATTGTTTACAATCGCTTGCCCTTTTTCACTGTTGTAGTTAGTGAAAAAAATAAATCCTTCGTAGGTATATTTCTTAAGCAATACAACCCTTCCTTTAGGATAGCCATCCAATCCAATAGTTGAAAGTGTCATGGCATTTGTTTCTGTTTCTGGAAAAAACTTATCCACTTCAAAAAACCATTTTTGGAATAATTCCATGGGATTTTCTGGTGTATCCTTTAGTAATAACTCGTTTTTTTCGTAGGATCTTCTATAATTTCCTAAATCTGCATCCATTGTTCTTCTTTGTTAGCCCTTTCTTACGTAAATACTTTTTTAAACAAACAATTATCTTTAAATTTAGCCTTTGTTCGCCCCAATGAAATTTGAAAACAGTAAATATTTTAAACTCCTTAGTAGCTCAAAAGTAGAGTTTTCTTTTGGCAACTTTTTCTTTTTGGATAAATTTATTATCTCAGAACTTAATGAAGGTATTCATTTTAACTGGGATAAAATTGAATTGGTTATTTCTGCAATTGCCGATCATTATGGAGACAATTTCAAAGTCGCCTTTCTTTCCAACAAAGTTAATTCTTATTCTATAGAACCCCAATTGTGGTTAGATTTTTATAAAGAATACAACTTTATTATAGCTAGTGCCCTTGTTACTTATAATGAGTTTGGTTTTAAAAATGCCACTATGGAAAAACATTTTTCCAAGACTAGTGTTAAACGCTGTACAACTTTAAATGAAGGTGTTGAGTGGATATTAGGTTTAGAAGAATTGAATTAGAACTCAAACTCCTTACCATCCTGTGCTAATTCTACTTGGTCAAAAATGGTTTGAGCCTCTAACTTAAAATCATTCATATCGTCATATCTCGTAGAAAAATGTCCTAATATTAAAGTACCCACTTCAGCTTGTTTAGCTATACTAGCAGCTTGTTTGGCGGTACTGTGTTTTGTTGGAACCGCTAATTCTTTGTTTTTTTCTAAGAATGTGGATTCGTGATACAAGACCGTCGCTCCTTTAATGATATCTATAATGTTTTCGTTATAAGCCGTATCGCTACAAAAGGCATAGCTTTTAGGCTCAATGGGATCGCTTGTTACTGTTTCGTTTTTAATTAATTTCCCTTGATTATTTACCACATCAAAACCTTGTTTAACCTTATTGTAATATACCTTATCAATATCTGCATTTAAGGCTGCATTTAAATCAAGTTTTCTTGGTCCTGGTTTTTCCTTAAAAAGAAATCCGTTTGTATAAATTCTATGATCTAAAGGAATGGTGTGGACTTCAACTTTGTCATCTTCAAAAATCAGTTCAGATTCTTTTGAGGTCAATTCATGAAAAATAAGTTGGTAATTGGTCCAGGAACTAGCTAGTTTCATTTGAAGTGTAACCACTTCCTTTAAGCCTTTTGGGGAGTAAATATGTAATTCGGTTTCTCTGGTTAATAATCTGAAGGTGGAGATAAGTCCGATTAATCCAAAATAATGGTCGCCATGTAAATGTGAAATAAAAATGTGTTTAATCCGGTTAAACTTCACTTTATTTCTACGTAATTCCACTTGGGTCCCTTCACCACAATCTATTAAAAATATGTGATTATTAATTTCCAATACCTGAGAAGTAGGATTGGAATTAACACGAGGAGTTGCGCTATGACAACCTAAGATGGTGAGCTTCATTTTGATGTATGTTGTTTAGTCGTTTATTGTTTAATTGTTAACAGCTTAACAACAAAACAGTTTAACGTCTTTAGAACCCGAGGTCGCGTTCTATTTCTTCCATTTCAATAACATCATAAGCTTCTTGCATGGTTGGAACTACAACAATTTCGTCTGGCATATCGTCCAGATTTACTTTATCTGAAACAATAACAAACGAGTGTTTGGATTTTCTATGGGTATTGGAGATTTGTAAAAACTCGCTAATCTCCTGTAAGACAAGAGGTTTTAAACTTGTTAGAGACACAATAATATTATCATTTTCATAACGTTTATAAACCACATCTAGTTTTTTCACCAATTCGATAACAGATGTTTTTTGCTGAGTAATGGTGGTAATATTACCTTCCTTATCTATAATCATAGTTATATAGTTTTATTGTTTAATCTTTGAAGCTAATAAATAAATCACAGCCATCCTAACAGCTACACCATTTTGGACTTGGTCTAAAATAATGGCTTGTTTGGAATCTGCCACATCACTGGTTATTTCCACGCCACGATTTATTGGTCCTGGATGCATGATGGTAATTTCTTTATCTAAAGAATTCAACAAGGCTTTATTAACTCCAAATTGCTGGGTATATTCTCTGGTAGAAGGGAAATAACTAATATCCATACGTTCGTTTTGTACGCGAAGCATGTTTGCCACATCGCACCAATTTAATGCTTTACGCAGATTGGTTTCAACTAGTACCCCTAGTTTGTCTATGTGTTTTGGAAGCAAGGTTCTAGGTCCACAAACCATGACATTTGCGCCTTGAAGCTTCAATGCATAAATGTTTGAAAGTGCCACACGACTGTGTAAAATGTCGCCAACAATAACCACATTTTTTCCTTTTACTTCTCCTAGACGCTCTCTAATGGAATAAGAGTCCAACAAGGCTTGCGTAGGATGCTCATGGGCTCCATCTCCAGCATTTATGATGCTTGCTCCAACATGTTGAGATAAAAAAACACTGGCTCCAGGATTTGGATGGCGCATAACCACCATATCCACTTTCATGGAAAGGATGTTATTTACTGTATCTATTAGGGTTTCTCCTTTTGCTACTGAAGATTGCGATGCTGAAAAATTAATGACATCTGCTGACAGTCTTTTTTCGGCCAGTTCAAAAGACAATTTAGTTCTGGTGGAGTTTTCAAAAAACAAATTAGCAATGGTAATATCTCTAAGTGAAGGTACTTTTTTAATAGGTCTGTTAATCACTTCTTTAAAATGATCGGCAGTTTCAAAAATAAGCTCGATATCTCTTTTGCTAAGATATTTTATTCCTAATAAGTGGTTGACACTTAATTCACTCATTTTATTATTATTTATTATCTGTTTCTATTATTTATTATCACTTTAAAACACATTGTTCCTCTAAAGCAATAAGCACATCTATTCCACTTGATTTAGTTTAAACTCAAGTTCACTACAAGTTCCATCTTCCTTTTTAAAACAGAGATACACTATGGCGTCTTGTAAAAAATTAAATTTCTGCAACATAGGTTTCATAAACTTAAATAGTTCTTCAGCATTTCTTCCAAAGGCAATAAGTCGGCCATCGGCATCATCTATATTTACTTCGTGACCATCATATCTACCTATTTCTTCTGGGATATTTTCATACATCATCATATCTACTTGACGGATTTCGTTCAAACCTCGAAATGGTCCGAAAGAAATAATCACTTCATCACTATTTTCAGATATTTTCTTATCAACTAAAAACAATTCTTCACTAGTCATCTTTATTCCCAATTAAATAAACGGCATCTTCTCCATCATTTTCAATCCAATTCACTTTTACCCTTTCATTATTTATGGCATCTACTTGTCTGCCTCTATAATCTGGTTGAATAGGTAAATGCCTGCTAAAACGTCTGTCAATTAAGGTTAAAAGCTCGATTTCCTGAGGTCTTCCAAAAGATTGAATGGCAGTTAATGCGGAACGAATACTTCTTCCTGTATATAATACGTCGTCTATAAAAACAATGTTTTTATCTTCGACTATAAAGTTAATTTCTGTGGTATTGGCTTCTAAAGGTTTTTCTCCTCTTCGAAAATCATCTCTAAAAAATGTGATGTCCAGAAGACCTAGTTGCACATTTTTAATGTTGTAATCTTCTTTTAATATTTTGGTTAATCGTTCTGCCAGATATTTACCTCTTGGCTGAATCCCGATTAAAACAGTGTTTGCGAAGTCCTTATGTTTTTCAATTAATTGACAAGCCAGTCTATGAAGAATGATGTTTACCTCTATGGTATTAAGTAACACTTTTTGACTCATATAATCTCAACTTAATTGATGAACAAAGGTAATGCAAAATATTAGAAATAGAAACACAAAAGAACATTCTTGAATCTTATATGAATCCCTGCATCCATGAGAATGACTTATTGGAATAAAAAAAGCCTTCAAAATAAATTGAAGGCTTTAGTTTTATATAATGGATGTGAGAATTAAATCTTTCCGTCCATTTTATCTTTAAGAGCTTGTAAAGCGTCGTTAGCATCACCTAAAGTTGGTTTTGCTTCTGCTGCTTGAGCTTCTTGCTTCTTAACAGCTGCTTTTACGTTTGCAGCTTCCTCTTCTCTAAAAATAGCAGTATGAGAAGCAACTACACGTTTAAACTCTTTATTAAATTCAATGATTTTGAATTCGGCAGAATCTCCTTTACCTAGTTTCTTTCCATCTTCTTTTTCAAGGTGACGAGAAGGAACAAAAGCAACGATATCTTCGTTAAATTCAATAGTAGCACCTTTATCTACAACATCAGCAATTTCTGCTGTATGAACTGTATTTAAAGCGAATTCAGTTTCGTACTTATCCCAAGGATTTTCTGTAGTTTGTTTGTGACCTAAACTTAATTTACGTCCTTCTACATCTAATTCTAGAACTACTACGTCTAACGTATCTCCTACGTTACAGAACTCACTTGGATGCTTAATTTTCTTAGTCCAAGATAAATCGGAAATATAAATTAATCCGTCAATACCTTCTTCTAATTCAACAAAAACACCAAAGTTTGTAAAGTTACGTACAATACCTGAATGCTTAGAGCCTACAGGGTATTTAGAAGTAATATCAGTCCATGGATCTGGAGTTAATTGCTTAATTCCAAGAGACATTTTACGATCTTCTCTATCTAAAGTTAAGATTTGAGCTTCCACTTCGTCTCCTACTGATACGAAATCTTGAGCAGAACGTAAATGTGTAGACCAAGACATTTCAGATACGTGAATTAATCCTTCAACACCTTCAGCTACTTCAATAAATGCACCGTAATCTGCAATTACAACTACTTTTCCTTTTACTTTGTCTCCAACTTTAATGTCTTCGCCAAGAGCATCCCAAGGATGTTTGCTTAATTGCTTTAAACCTAATTGGATTCTTGATTTATCTTCATCAAAATCAAGGATAACTACGTTTAATTTTTGATCTAACTCAACAATCTCGTTTGGATGGTTGATTCTAGACCAAGAAAGATCTGTAATATGGATTAATCCATCGACACCACCAAGGTCGATAAAGACTCCGTAAGAAGTAATGTTTTTAACAACACCTTCTAATACTTGTCCTTTTTCTAATTGACCAATAATTTCTTTCTTTTGTTCTTCAATATCAGCTTCGATAAGCGCTTTATGAGAAACAACAACGTTTTTAAATTCATGGTTAATTTTAACCACTTTAAATTCCATTGTTTTGTTAACATACTGATCGTAATCTCTAATTGGTTTCACGTCAATTTGAGAACCTGGTAAGAATGCTTCAATTCCGAAAACATCTACAATCATACCACCTTTAGTTCTGCATTTAACGAAACCATTAACGATTTCACCATTATCATGTGCCGCGTTAACGCGATCCCAAGCTTTAATAACACGAGCTTTTCTGTGAGATAATATTAATTGTCCTGTTGCGTCTTCACGAACGTCGATTAATACTTCTACTTTGTCTCCTACTTTTAAGTTTGGATTGTAACGGAATTCGTTTAAAGAAATAACACCTTCAGATTTTGCGTTGATGTCAATAATAGCATCACGATCTGTAAGATGAATAACTATTCCTTCAACAACTTCATCATCTAAAGTGTCAACGAAATTTTCTGTTACTAATTTTTCAAATTCTTTTAATTGAGAATCTCCAACCTCATCAATTCCTTCTTCGTAATTGTGCCAATTAAAGTCCTTTAAGAATTTTTCTGGGTTTGCTTGAGCCTCAGATATTACTGGAGCTTCTACTGTTTGCACTTCAGTTGCTTCAACTGTGTTTGCTTCAGTTGCTTCAACCTCTGCTTGTTTTGCTTTTTCAGCCATTTAATAAAGATTAATAATGCTTTTTACAAGAGCTTTAACTCTGTGAATATGTAATAACATTATGTTTTGTATTCTGTAATGTTTCAGAAAATTTAAGCAAATAACACACAGAAGTGTTAATTTAAATTTGTTTTGTTCCCTTTTAATTTCTGACTCTCTGCTAAAAGGAGTGCAAAATTAATGATTTTGATTAAAATAACCTAATGTATTTTTCTAAAAATTAAAGCTTTAGTTGTTTACTTTCAACTTAGTTTCAACAAGTTGTAGTATTTTGTTGAATTGTTGATCTAAAGTCATGTGGGAATTATCTATTTCTACAGCATCTTCTGCTTTAAATAAGGGAGAATCTTTTCTGTTTGAATCCATATAATCGCGTTCTTGAACATTGTGTAGTACCTCTTCAAAAGTGACGTTTTCACCTTTTGAAATCAGCTCTTGATACCTCCTATTTGCTCTGGTTTCAGCCGAAGCCGTCATAAATATTTTAAGTTCGGCATTAGGGAAAACAACCGTTCCAATATCTCTACCATCCATAACAATCCCTTTATTCATACCAAGCTCATGTTGTTGCTTTACAAGTTGTTTTCTCACTTCAGATACTTTGGCAACCTGACTAACAAAGCTAGATACTTCTAATGTTCTGATCTCTTTCTCGACATTGGTTCCGTTAAGATACACTTCTGAAAAACCTAAATCTGGATTGAATTTAAAACTGACCTCAACGTCATTTAGACGGTGGATTAATGCTGTTTTATAAAACCGATCTTGATTTATAAATCCCTCTTGCATAGCAAACCAAGTAACTGCGCGATACATGGCGCCTGAGTCCACATAAATATATCCTAAATGTTTGGCTAATTGTTTGGCGACGGTACTTTTTCCTGTAGAGGAAAACCCATCGATTGCTATGGTAATTTTATTCATGTTTATTATTTGAAGTGGCAAAATTACTTAAAATCTCCAAGGTAGTAAAAGAAAAATATGGATTGGTTCAAAAACAACTTAGAAACCCATAAATTTAATCAAATAAAGTACTTATAACTGCAGCTCACTTTAGACACTCCAAGTACTTTTAGCTCTAGCCACTCATAACTTTAGGCACTCCAAGTACTTTTATCTCTAGACACTTAGCGCAAATCCAATTGCAAACCAAAAAAGCTAGCATTGGCCGCACTTGTATATCTAGCATGTGTAAAACTAAAACGAAGTTTATTAAGTTTCAATCCGAAACCCGCTGAGATTCCTGAGAAATTTCGTTGATCAATTATTTTTAGTTCTTGACCTCTTCTAAAATTATAACCCAATCGGATGTTAAATGCACCTTCTGGGAAAATTTCAGCACCAACAATGGTATGGTTTAATACATTGTCGAAGAAACCTACTTTTTCCTGAGTTTGATTGCCTTCTAAATCGGTTTCTGCCCTTGATGGATTTGACACAGAAATAGGCCATTTTTGTAAATTCTCAAAAGTTAAATGCCAACGAATGGGAACATGTTCTAAGGTTTGCGACATACCAAAAGCTATTTCTAAAGGTAAAGGCTCGTTCAAGCCTGCATAGGTTGTAATTTGTACTCCCGCATTTCTAACAACCAAAGTAGCTTGAAATTCAAGCTCCTGGTTTATATAAATAAGTCCAGCGTCTATGGCTGCTCCAAAGGAATTATATTGTTCTAATTTGGAGGTTATCAATTTAATGTTTCCTCCTACATAAAAGTCGGAATAACCTAATTGTGTAGCATAACCAAAAGAAAGTGCGGCTTCATTACCAGTAAAAGAGCCTGTGGAGTTTCCATCTTCGTCGTAACCATCAAAACTTCCATAGTTAATGTAATTCACACCCATGTGGAAGGTTTGTGTACGTCTATCCCAGGTATATGCATAAGCAGCTGTTCCGTAACTAATACCTCCTAAATAACTGGTATAATTAAGTGCTAATTGATTGTCCATTTCTGGATTTATAGTAGCCGGATTGGTAAGACCTTGAGTTACATCATAATCGACATTGGTAAAGACTTTTCCTCCTAAGGCTGCTTGTCGCGGAGACGAAACCAGATTAAGAAACTGATAAGTTGTTTCACCACCAACTTGAGCAGAAACAAAAGTGCTGATGAGCATTATAAAAACTATCGTAATTTTCTTAAACATACATATAACGTAACGCGATCTATCTTTAAACGGTTGCAAGTATAATTTATTTTTAAATGATAAAAAAAACCTCGAATATAAATTCGAGGTTTTGTTTCATTTTAAGGCTAACCGACTTAAAGTTTCTTCGCATTTACTACTTTTTGATTGGTAATTGCTATTTTAACAACTTCGCTCATCTCTGAAACATAATGAAACGTCAAACCTTTTAAATATTCAGGTTTAATTTCTTCTATATCTCTTCTATTGTCTTCGCAAAGTAGTATTTCTTTAATTCTAGCGCGTTTGGCAGCTAAGATTTTCTCTTTAATTCCACCAACAGGAAGCACTTTTCCTCTTAAAGTAATTTCTCCGGTCATAGCAAGGCTCTTCTTTACTTTTCTTTGTGTAAATAAAGATACCAAAGAGGTCAACATAGCAACCCCTGCACTTGGTCCGTCTTTAGGAGTTGCTCCTTCTGGCACGTGAATATGCACGTTGTATTTTTCAAATACATCTGGGTCTAAATTCAAATCTGTGGCATTGGATTTAATATATTCCATGGCAATAGTTGCCGATTCCTTCATAACCGTTCCAAGATTTCCTGTTATGGTCAAGGTGCCTTTTCCTTTGGAGAGAATAGATTCTATAAATAAAATATCTCCTCCTACTCTAGTCCAAGCCAATCCGGTAACAACACCTGCTACATTATTGTTTTCGTATTTATCACGTTCTAATTTTGGTCCACCTAGAACTTCAATAATATTTTCGTTTGAAATTTTAATATTATACTCTTCTTCCATGGCAATACTTTTAGCAGCATAACGAACCATCTTTGCTATTTGCTTCTCCAAACCACGAACTCCAGATTCTCTAGTATAACCTTCAACTATTTTTTCCAATTGAGGTTTTGCTATTTTTAAATGCTCATCTGTTAAACCGTGTTCTATTAATTGCTTTGGAAGTAAATGGCGCTTGGCAATTTCCACCTTCTCTTCAATAGTATAACCGGTAACATTAATTATTTCCATTCTGTCCAACAAGGCTGGTTGAATGGTTGATAAACTATTACAAGTAGCAATAAACATCACTTTTGACAGGTCGTAACCCATTTCTAGGAAATTGTCATGAAACTCGCTATTTTGCTCCGGATCCAACACTTCCAACATGGCCGAAGACGGATCTCCTTGATGTGAGACTGAAAGTTTATCTATTTCATCTAAAACAAAAACCGGATTAGAGGTTCCTGCCTTTTTAAGACTCTGAATAATACGTCCTGGCATAGCGCCAATATAGGTTTTTCTATGTCCTCTAATTTCAGCTTCATCTCGTAAACCTCCTAAAGACACACGTACATATTCTCTACCTAGAGCTTCGGCAACCGATTTGCCTAAAGAAGTTTTACCCACTCCTGGAGGTCCATAAAGACAAAGAATTGGCGATTTCATGTCGTTACGCAATTTAACAACAGCTAAATGCTCTATAATTCTTTGTTTTACATCGTCTAAACCGTAATGGTCTCTATCTAAAATACGTTTTGCTCGTTTTAAATCGAATTTATCCTTACTGAAATGATTCCAAGGTAAATCCAAGAATAAATCTAGGTAATTACGTTGGATGGAATATTCTGCAACCTGAGGATTCATACGTTGCATTTTAGCAATTTCCTTATTAAAATGCTCTGCCACTTTCTCGTCCCATTTTTTTGATTTGGCACGGATTTTCATTTCCTCCAATTCTTCATCGTGACTAACTCCACCTAGTTCCTCTTGAATGGTTTTCATTTGTTGATGAAGAAAATACTCACGTTGCTGTTGGTTCATATCACTTTGAACCTTTAACTGAATATCATTTCTTAAGGCTAATTTCTGAAACTCAATATTCATATACTTTAAGGTGGCTAATGCTCTTTCCTTAAGGTCGTTTATTTCTAATAAAGATTGTTTTTCTTGCACCGAAAGATTCATGTTAGACGATACAAAATTTATTAAAAACGAATTGCTTTCAATATTTTTAATAGCAAAAGAAGCTTCACTCGGAATATTAGGGCTGTCTCTAATAATTTGAAGCGCTAGATCTTTAATAGAATCTATAATGGCCTCAAACTCTTTGTTTTTAACGGCTGGTCTTACTTCAGGAACTTCGCTAATAGTAGCCTTCATATAAGGTTTTTCAGTAGTTACTTTATCTACTTTAAACCTTTTCTTCCCTTGAATAATTACGGTTGTATTACCATCTGGCATTTTTAAAACACGTAAAATCCTAGCTACAGTTCCAGTTTCATGGATGTCTGCTGCCGTTGGATCTTCTATATCTTCGTCTTTTTGAGCTACCACGCCAATAACCTTGCTCCCTTTATTGGCATCGTCTATTAACTTAATGGATTTATCTCTCCCAGCAGTAATAGGAATAACCACTCCAGGAAATAAAACCGTATTTCTTAAGGATAGAATAGGTAAGGTATCTGGTAATTTTTCGTTTGATATTTTTTCTTCGTCTTCAGGTGTCATTAAAGGAATTAATTCTGAATTTTCATCAAACTCCTGAAATGACAAACTGTCAAGACTAAATAAATCTCTTTTCTTCATATTTATTATTAAGTCATTCTGTCATTAATATTCTTAAAAACAAAATATCCATCTTATTTTATATATTTCAACTATATGTTAAAATTCTGATTACTAACCAATTAGTTAATAAAAAGAATTTTAACTCTATTTAAAAGTTCAATTAATATGCCATACTCCATATTCCCTCCAAAAAGTTTAATTCTTTCTATATAATATACAAAACATATCATTTCTTTAAAAAAAATAAAATAATTTTATGCAAACTGTAACAGTTTAACTTTAATTACATCTTTATACTAACAAACCGTTTTATTTGTCACTAACCCATCAACATATTGAACAACTGATTTCGCTCTGCAAATCTGGTAACCAACTTGCGCAGTTGGAGATTTACAACAGATATTACAAAGCGATGTTTAATGTAGCTTATAGAATTGTAAAAGACCGTTTTGAAGCTGAAGACGTTATGCAGGAAGCTTTCCTTTTAGCATTTACAAAACTAGAAAGCCTACAAGATGTTTCCACTTTTGGAGCTTGGTTAAAACGAATTGTTATTAATAATAGTTTACATCATTTTAAAAAGAACAACAAATATGAAACCGCCTCTTTTGAGGATGTAAAATATAAAATTGAAAGTGAGGACCAAGGAATTCCAATCGATTACGAATTTACAAATTTAAAAGCAAAACAAGTACTCGAAACTTTAAATACCTTAAAGGAAAACTATAGAATTACCCTAACTCTACATTTAATTGAAGGATACGATTACGAGGAAATTAGCAGCATTTTAAACATGAGTTACTCTAACTGCAGAACCACAATTTCGAGAGCTAAAGAAAGTTTAAGACAAAAACTAATGCCCTTAACATCGAATTAAAACAAAAATTATGAACACAGATAACATAAACAAACTGTTTGATGATTTAAAAGACACCTTTGATGTTGAAGCGCCAAACTCTGGACACAGCAAACGCTTTTTAGATAAATTAAATAACCAATCCAATCTGGTAGAAATCTCTAAAACTTCTAAAAGAATACGCCTTTGGAAACCTTTGTCTGGAATTGCAGCAGCTCTTCTTTTGGTTATGACCTTGGTTTTAGCGAATAAATCCAATAATGAAGTTCGGGATTTGGCAAATGTATCTCCTGAAATGGAAAAAACACAAAGCTTTTTTACCAACACTATTTCTGAAGAATTGAAAATGCTTGAAAAAGCATCGAATCCTGAAACCAAAAAAATTATTAACGATGCTTTAGTTCAAATTAAAAAACTAGAGGTTAACTATGAAAATCTACAAGTGGATTTAACCAAAAGTGGTGATGATAATCGGGTGATTTTTGCCATGATAAAAAACTTTCAAAACAGAATAGATATTTTACAAAATACGCTAAAACATATAGAAAACATAAAGCAATTTAACCATGAAAACAATACAAACATATAAACTCCTTATGCTTTTTTTACTGATTCCTATTATTGGTTTTGCTACCATCGACCCTAAAGTTGATTCAAGCATTAAAGAGAAGCATACCAAAGAGAAAATTATTAAAAAATCTTTTCATGTAGCTTCAAATGCCATGCTGAAAATCAATAATAGTTATGGAAACCTAGACATAGTTACTTGGAATGAAAACAGGATAGAAATTGTTGTTACCATTACTACAAAAGGAAACGTCGAGGATAAAGTACAGCGCAAATTAGATGATATTTCTGTCGATTTTACCGCAACAAACAATCTGGTTTCTGCAAAAACCATTTTCAACAAAACCAAGTCAAACTCATGGTGGAACTGGGGCACAAGCAACAATGTAAACATGTCTATAAATTATGTGGTTAAAATGCCTATTACAAATTCGGTCGATTTAAGCAACGATTATGGCAGCATTAATTTAGGAAAACTTGAAGGTCGCGCCATTATAAGCTGCGACTATGGAAAAATAACAACCAAAGAACTTATGGCAGATAACAACAGAATAAGTTTTGACTACACCTCCAATTGCTATTTTGAATACATTAAAAGTGGAGAAATAAATGCCGATTATAGCGGATTTACCCTTGCCAAAGCAAAAAACATCAAACTAAATGCAGATTATACCTCGTCTATTATTGAAACTGTGGAAGACATTAATTATGAATGCGATTATGGCTCGGTAAAAATTAATAGAGCAAATAACATTACTGGAAATGGCGATTATTTAACCGTTGTTATTGGAGATGTTTATAAGAACGTAAATCTAGAAGCAGACTATGGTTCCATAAAAATTGGAAATCTAACCAAGAATGCTGGAAATGTAACTATAGATTCAGATTATACAGGAATTAAAATTGGTCACGCATCAGATTATCATTTTAATTTTGACATCCATTTGGAATACGCCTCATTAACCGACAGTGGCTTTCAATTCAATAAAAAACGTGAAGAATCTGGAGAGAAATACTATTCTGGATATTATGGATCTTCTAACTCGAGCAATTTGATTAAAATAGAATCAGATTATGGAAGTGTTTCATTTTATAAAAACTAATCAATAAAAACTATAACTTATGAAAAAACTCATTCTAATTGCAGCTGTACTCCTATCTTCTTACGGATACGCACAAAAAATTAATGGAAATGGAAATATTAAAACCCTTACTCGAACTACTGGAGACTATGATGGCATTGAGTGTTCAGGTTCTTTTAATTACATTCTGGTATCTGGAACCGAAGGCACAATAACACTTGAAGGCGAAGAAAACCTGTTGGAATACATTATTACTGAAGTAAAAGGAAACAATTTGATTATTAAGCAAAAAAATAAAGTAAACCTTAGACCGAGTAAAGGTGAAACTATTAAAATAACCATTCCATTTAAAGATATAACGAATGTGTCTCTAGCTGGTTCTGGAGATTTAAGGAATAAGAATGTTATTTCTGCTTCCAATTTTGAAGTGTCTTTAGCAGGTTCAGGAAATGTAACCCTAAATATTGAAGCAGAAAACGTAAAAAGCAGCTTGTCTGGATCGGGAGATTTAACTCTTACAGGTTCTACAAATAATTTAGAAGTGAGTGTTTCTGGATCGGGAGATTTTGATGCGTCTAAATTAGAATCCAACCACACAGATGTGTCCTTAACTGGTTCTGGAGATGCTGATGTAGTGAGTAAGCTTTCTTTAAAAGCTAGAGTTAGTGGTTCTGGAGATATTGAATATAAAGGAAATCCGGAGCAAAAAGATACCAAAGTGACTGGTTCTGGAAGTATTAGTAAAGACTAAATGAAAAGAAATTTAATAGTAAAAGGCGACCAAAAATGGACGCCTTTTCTTTAAACCGTAGCTTTCTATTACTAAGAAGTTAAAAACTTGAAATTCAGCTTGAAATAACCACATAAATCATGTAGTTATTTTTATATCCTTTAAAGTCTATTCATAATTGTTACCGAATTTATTATTGTAGTTGTCTCTGCTCCAGATTGATTTATTGTAACTTCTTCAAATTGTACCATTTTCAATGTTTGTCCTCCATTACTGAAAGTAAATTGAATGGATTGTCCCTCACTGTATTCAGATGTATCTACACCTTCAAAATCAAATTCAAAAAAAGCACCGTCTGTAGTCAACGTATTTCCATTTGTAGTATATGTGCCCGATCCCGAAACATCCGAATATGTTTCTGTTACATTTTGCATCTCAACACCATTAAATAAAGTAATTAAATGCATAGAATAATTTCCAGAAGTTACAAAAGCACTTTCGGTAAAAGATACAATATAATCCATGTCTACTCCTACAATCTCATTATTTGAGATGCTTGTTTCACCCATAAATGTCATGTTTGTTGTTGTTTGGGTTTCAAAAGATATCGTTTCCCAATCACCAACAAAGGATGAATTATCTCCACCTCCCGTATTATTTGAATTATTGGATTGATTTATTATTCCACTATCAATTGGTTCATTATCACAAGCCGTAAACGTGATAAAAAAGATTGAAAACGATAAAATTGTAAAAGATTTAAGGTATTGTTTCATGGTATAAAATTTAAATTAGTATGTATTATTATTTAATTTTGTTCTTGTCTTGGCACCCGAAACAATAAAATAATGCCCGCTAAAAAGAAGACAAATAAAACTAAAATAGCATTTCGCATGCTTCCTGTTACTTGATCGATGGTTGCAAAAATGATCATTCCGATAACGATGCCTATTTTTTCGGCCACATCATAAAAACTAAAGAAAGAGGTGGTATCCTGTGTTTCTGGTAAAAATTTGGAATAGGTCGATCTAGCCAAAGCCTGAATACCTCCCATAACCAAGCCTACAAAACCTGCAGTAATATAAAAATGAATCGGTGTAATTACAAAGTATGCAGCAATACACAAGGACATCCAGATGATATTAACCACAATTAGCGTTTTAATATTTCCAAATTTCTCAGAGGCTCTAGAAGTTAAAATAGCTCCTAAAATAGCTACTACTTGAATGACTAAAATACTAACAATTAAACCCAAGGTTTTTTCGCTATCGTCTGCCCAAGCAATTTCCTCTTCTCCAAAATAAACGGCTATTAACATAATAGTTTGAACCGCCATACTAAACACGAAAAAAGCTAATAAATAGCGTTTTAGCCTTAAGTTTTGCTTTAACTGTCGCCAAACTTGACGCAGTTCCCTAAATCCGTTAAGAATGACATTCCTAGTTACTTTTTCACCATTTTGAACTCCTTTAGGTAATACATAAAACGTGTATTGACTAAATAAAATCCACCAAACACCAACCATAACAAAAGACCAACGCATCATTTCCATTTTGGCTTCCCCTGTTTCCTGGCTCATAACCATAGCCAAATTGATAAGTAGTAAAATAACACTTCCAACATAACCTAAGGAAAATCCCTTAGCACTTACTCTGTCCTGTTGCTCTAGAAAAGCAATATCTGGTAAATACGAATTATAAAAAACCAAACTTCCCCAATATCCAATCAAACCCATAAAGTAAAACAACAAGCTTATATAAATATGATCTAGACTAAACCAATACAAACCTATACATCCAAGACCACCTACGTAACAGAAAAATTTCATGAAACTTTTCTTGTTTCCTATATAATCTGCAATTCCGGACAATAGTGGTGACAAAAAAGAAACAACCAAAAAAGTAAAAGCGGTAACGAAAGTTATTAATGCCGTACTTTTAAAGTTAAAGCCAAAAGCGTTGACTTGTTTAATTTCACTTAAAAATAGCGCCGAATAAAATATAGGGAAAATTGAGGATGCAATAGTTAGGGTGTATACTGAATTTGCCCAATCGTAAAAAGCCCAAGCATTCAGTAGTTTTTTACTTCCTTTTTGAAGTTTTGCCATAAAGTTTTTTTAAATAAAAAAAGCTGTTCGTAAAATAGAACAGCTTCGAAAGTAAGTAAATATTTTAAAAGATTCCTTCTTAAAATTTAGTAATTGGTCTAAATGAAGTGACTCCAAACTTTTTAGCTTCAGCAACAGCCATCGGAACCAATGAGGTAATTTCCTGAATTCTAGTGTCGTTAGATGGATGCGTACTTAAAATTTCTGGCGGTGCTCCTCCTCCACTATTTGCTTTCATTCGTTTCCATAATTCGGCTGCTTCACTTGGATTATAACCTGCAATTGCCATTAAAATTAAGCCAATTTTATCAGCTTCTGTTTCATGGCTTCTACTAAAAGGCAACATGACTCCTACTTGAGAGCCTATTCCATAATATTGATTAAAAGCTGCCCTGTCGTTATCATTCTGAATAGCAATATTTCCAGCCAAGGCAACTCCTTGTTGAATATAATCGGCACTCATACGTTGTTGTCCATGGTTTGCAAGTGCATGCGCAACCTCATGCCCCATAATGGCAGCAACCCCTGTTTCACTTTGTGCAATTGGAAGAATTCCTGTGTAAAAAACAATTTTACCTCCTGGCATACACCAAGCATTCACGGTTTTATCGTCTATTAGTTTGTATTCCCATTTATAATCTTTTAAATAACCTGCATAGCCATTTGCATTTAGCCAACGTTCTGCAGCAATGGATATACGTTGTCCAACTCTAGTTATCATTTCAGATTGAGAAGTTCCAGTTACAACCTTACTCTCTTTAAGTACCTGATCGTATTGCTGAAAAGCTGTTGGGAATAACTGTGAATTTGGTACCAAAGCCATCGTTTGTTTACCCGTAAACGGATTGGTTGAACAAGCCGTTACCAATAATAGGAAAACCAATATACCTGTTATGTTTCTTAATTTCATTTTATATGTTTTATCAGACTCCAAAAATACAAAAATCATACCTTAGTTAAAATATGACATAACATTGTTTTAAACAATTTTGTTATGATGTTCGTAAAGTTAACAATAGTTTTACGACTGAAAGAGCAACAATCCAAAATAATTTTAATCCAAATGAAACTATTTATAAGTCTTCTGTTAGTAATTAGCATGCAAAGTTGCATGAGTCAAGAAAATAAAAAAACGAGCCATAAAAACGCGTTTGAAGTAACGAAAACAAATGCTGAATGGAAAAAGGAATTAAGTCCGAAGGCGTATTATGTTTTAAGGGAATCTGGTACCGAAAGAGCTTTTTCCAGTCCATTAAATAACAATGAGGCTGAAGGTGTTTATGTGTGCGCTGCCTGTAAAACTCCTTTATATAAAAGTGAAAGTAAATTTGATTCTGGCACCGGATGGCCAAGCTTCGATAGAGTCATTACTGGAAATGTGGCGTTTTCTAAAGGTGGAAACGGGTATATGGGCATAGAAGAACATTGTGCCACTTGTGGTGGACATTTAGGTCATGAGTTTGACGATGGCCCAAAAGAAACCACTGGAAAAAGACATTGTATTAATGGCGTAGCATTAAAGTTTATTCCAAAATGATAGATTTTTATTGATGTGTTCATTGTTCAGTAAACAGTTTGTTGATTAAGTTTAGAATTTGAAACTTGGAATCTGGAATTTAGAACTAGCCATTTTAACTCTCATACCCAAAAAGTATATTTTCTATGCCATCACATCTATTTTCTCAAACATCATTTGTTAAATGAAATTTACTTTTTGTACCTTCGTAGCTTCAAAAAACGACTAAAAAATATACGATGAGTAAATACGATATTATTGTTCTTGGAAGTGGCCCTGGTGGCTACGTGGCTGCTATTAGAGCATCTCAGTTAGGTTTAAAAACAGCTGTAATTGAAAAAGAAAGCCTTGGTGGTGTGTGTTTAAATTGGGGATGTATTCCAACAAAAGCCCTTTTAAAATCTGCCGAAGTTTTCGAATATTTAAAACATGCTGCCGATTATGGCTTGTCTGTAAAAGAATTCGATAAAGATTTTGGAGCCGTTGTAAAACGCAGTCGTAATGTTGCTGAAGGCATGAGTAAAGGTGTTCAGTTTTTAATGAAAAAGAACAAAATTGACATCATTGAAGGTTATGGAAAACTAAAAACTGGAAAGAAAGTCGATGTTGACGGAAAAGAATATAGTGCAGATCATATAATTATAGCAACTGGAGCTCGTTCTAGAGAACTTCCAAGTTTACCGCAAGATGGTAAAAAAGTTATTGGATATAGAGAGGCTTTGGTTTTAACCGAACCTCCTAAAAAAATGATTGTGGTTGGTTCTGGAGCCATTGGTGTGGAGTTCGCTTATTTCTACAATTCCATGGGTACAGATGTTACTATTGTGGAATTTTTACCAAATGTAGTTCCTGTTGAAGACATTGATGTTTCTAAGCAATTAGAAAAGAGCTTTAAGAAAAGTGGAATAAAGATCATGACTTCTGCTGAAGTTACTAAAGTAGACACGTCTGGAAGTGGCGTAAAAGCAACTGTAAAAACAGCTAAAGGCGAAGAAGTTCTTGAAGCTGATATTATTTTATCTGCAGTTGGAATTAAATCCAATATAGAAAACATAGGTTTAGAAGATGTTGGAATTGCAGTTGATAGAGATAAAATATTAGTCAACGATTATTACCAAACAAATATCCCAGGATATTATGCCATTGGAGATGTTGCGCCTGGTCAAGCTTTGGCTCACGTAGCTTCAGCTGAAGGTATTTTATGTGTTGAAAAAATTGCAGGCCTAAATGTAGAAGCCTTAGATTATGGAAACATTCCTGGTTGTACGTACGCTTCTCCTGAAATTGCCAGTGTTGGTTTAACCGAACAACAAGCAAAAGATAAAGGCTACGACATTAAAGTTGGTAAATTTCCATTCTCTGCTTCTGGAAAAGCAAGTGCTTCTGGAGCAAAAGATGGTTTTGTAAAAGTAATTTTCGATGCCAAATATGGCGAATGGTTAGGTTGCCACATGATTGGAGCCGGAGTAACAGATATGATTGCCGAAGCCGTTCTAGGTAGAAAACTAGAAACCACAGGACACGAAGTTTTAAAAACAGTGCATCCACATCCAACCATGAGTGAAGCGGTTATGGAAGCTGTTGCTGATGCGTATGGTGAAGTGATTCACTTGTAGTAAATAAAGTCACTAATAAAAACAATAAAGTTCCGGAATATTCGGAACTTTTTTTGTTGTATAGAATTTGGAAAGAATCTGTTCCTTGGGAAGGATTAAGATGAAAGCAAGAAGCTTTGTATGGCTAACTCATAACTTTGCAAACCAAAACCAACAATAACTCCTTTGGCATAGGGTGCCACATACGATTTATGTCTAAATTCCTCACGCTCAAAGGTGTTCGAAATATGCACTTCTACAACCCCTGTTTCAATAGCTGCTACAGCATCTCCAATTCCAACAGACGTATGTGTATAAGCTGCAGCATTTAAAATAATTCCATAGTGCGAATAACCAACTTCTTGAAGTTTATCGATAATTTCTCCTTCTATATTAGACTGGTAATGCTCCAAATTAACTTGAGGGTATTTTGCCTTAATGGTTTCAAAAAACTCATTAAATGTCAGACTCCCATAGATTTGGGGTTCTCGTTTTCCTAATAGGTTTAAATTTGGTCCGTTAATGATGATGATTTTTTTCATCTTATAGATTTGTATTTTGGTTTATAGTAAAGGTATCAAAAACTAAGGCATAAAAAAAACCGAAACACAAAGCTTCGGTTTTTATTTTTATGAGTTACGGATTAGAACATAAATCCAAGTCCAACTTGCCAAACGGCATTTTTTGCATCTATATTCTCCAAAATGGTATCTTCCTTAAAGATGTTTGTTAAACCCAAGTTATAACGACCATTTACAAAAAAGCCATTATCGAACTTATACCCAGCGCCAATGGCTAAACTGGTGTCAAAATCCTTGATATAAGAATCTTCCGGATTAATTTCTATGTCACCTCCATCTGCGTTAGGTTGAAAATCAAGTTCTTCGTGAATTTTAAATCCAAATTGAGGTCCTACTTCTACACTCAAACCCTTAACCAAATAAGCTTTTAATAAAATTGGTACTTGAATATAATCTAGTTGATATTCTACGTTTTCATTTGTATCAAAAATATTATCTTGATCTATTTCCTTTACATCAAAACCTTGGCCAGAGTACATAACTTCGGGTTGGATTGACAATCTTTCTGTTATTGGGATTTCGGCTAAAACCCCTACATTAAAACTGGTTCGTGATTTAGCATCGTTAATATCGTCTCCAGAAATTGTAGCAGAGTTGACACCTCCTTTAACACCAAATTGAACAGCTTTGGAATCTGCTTGCGCAAACATGCCGCTCATACTAAAAATGACTAATCCTGTAAATAAAACTATTTTTTTCATGTTTCTTGTTTTTAAGGTTAACATACTATTTACGTCATGAATTTCCAATACAGACGTGCTGTTAACAGTATTTAACAAGAAAGCAAGCACATTTAACAAGATATTATAATAAAAAAACCGAAGTTAGTAGCTTCGGTTTTCATTCTAATATGGAAAACATTTAGTTTAGATTTACTGTAAAGCCTAGGTTAAATGCCGAGTAATAAAAATAATAATCGCTAATTCCAATATAATTAACGTTCAATTGGAATTGATCATTTAAATTAAAACCAAACATCGGTCTCCAGTAAAAACCACCATCGTAATAATTGTTATTAAAATTATCTTTTGCACTTGTTACAGAAAAGGCATAACCTATATTAGCACCAAATACCAACCGTCTGTTAACATTAAATCTGGCTGCTACTGCTGCAGGCACATATTGAAAGTCTGGAGTATTAAAATTCCCATAAATAGGACCAACATAATAACTGTCTCCAAAAGCCTGTCCATATCCTGTGGCTAAGCCTATATTAAAGGCCTGGTTTACTTCAAATAAATAATTAGCATCTATCGAATAAGCAAAAGAGAAATCATAGCCATCATAATTTTCATAAGGAAATCCGATACTTCCTCCAATATTAAAACCAGCTTGAGCATAAGTAAACGCACTGAACAAGGTAGCTACCAATAGTGTTAAAACTCGTTTCTTCATAAGGTTTGATTTTTTATTCAATTAAATTTATTTCGAAAATGTGTGTTCAGAAAAAAACCGAAGTCAAACTTCGGTTTTTAAATATTTTAATAGTAATTATATCTGATTTTTTAGAATCCAAATTCAACTCCAAAATTGAATGAGTTAAAACCATTTCCAGTTACATATGTTCCTCCATAGTATGAGTCTCCATAATCAACACCTCCTGAAATACTTTGGAAAGATGCAATTAATGAAACAACTCCTAAATCGAAACCAAATTTTGGTCTGGCATAAAAACCTGATTTTGCATCACCTGATACATTAACACCAACACCAAGATCTAAGCCTCCAAAAAACTTATGGTCTGCAAAGTAATATCTCGCAGAAGCAGCAATAGGAATAAAAGAAGCATCTTTATAATTTCTAACAAGATAATTACCATTGCCATAATTATAGTAGGTATAATCGCCATCTGCAATAAAATGCGTGTAACCAACTAAGCCCCCAATTTCTAAATTGTCTATAACTTCAAACAAATAAGCGCCATCAAAACCGAAGTTAAAGGCAGCAATATCACTTGCAGTACTTAATGGCAATCCAATATTCGCTCCCACATAAAAGCCACCATTTTTGGCTTTATCTGCAAAATCGTTTTGAGCATTCATTGAGGTTAATCCGAAAACTGCTATTGCAGCAAATAAAAACATTTTTTTCATAGTCTATTGATTAATTAATTAATTAATTAAGGTATTTAATTGTCGTTATAAATATAGTTAAATAATTTATTCCTTTTAACATTTCAATCTTTTTTATAAAAATAAATTTATGAAAAGGAAGGCAGCCTTTTGCAGCACTCTTCTTTTTAATTATCCATTATTAAAAGCCAAAAGTCTTATTTCTTAATAATTTTAAAAGACTTCAAATTCCCACTTACAGTGGCTTGTAACACATAGGCACCTGGACTTAAATTTGAAAAATCCAAAGTGGCATTCATGGTTCCAGGTTTTAAATTCAATACCTCCTGCCCGAGCAAGTTGATTATTTTTACCGAATCTATAACTTGTTTGGCATTGATATACAACAAACCGGTTGTTGGATTTGGATAATAATTGAACTGACTTAAAGCAAATTCATCCACAGATAAAGGTCCGCACGTAACATCTGCTGCCCAACCTGTTTGATTAAAACTACCATCGGATGTAAATACAAAAGTTAAAGCTCCAGAAGCATCCGTAGAGGTAAAAGACATCCCAATGGAGAGCAAACTACCTGGAACGGATGGTGCGCTACCATCGCCGCTTTCTTCTCCACAAAGGGTTTGAGCCAATACTGGAGAACCTGTATTTGGACCATTGTAAATGGTTAAGTAATCCCAGCAGCCATCTTGAGCTCCGTTTCCAGTAGAAGTTTCTATATCTACATATGTAAACGTTACAGTAACGGCTTCTCCAGAAACATCGGGTGCAATCGTAGTTGTTGTACTTTCATTCGCTGAATAATTTCCAGAAACCCCACCTGAATCTACAAAAACACCTCCACAGGTAGGTGGTGTTATTTCGGTAGTAAAGGTGTTAGAACTAGCCGACGACATCCCATCGGCATCACAATCTGCAATAATATATGCGTTATAAATAGTGTCGGATAATAAACCCGTTGCCGTAGCCGTATTTGTTCCAAAAGCGACATTTTCAGTATATACAGGAGTTCCTGTTCCAGGATCGTCTCCATTATTGAACACACTAAATACATACCCATTACTAGCATTTGCAATTGGGCCCCAAGTGTAAGTTGCAGTGGTATCTGTATTAATTGTATTTGTGAATGCCCCAGGAGTCACACAAGTTGGTGGCGGACCGCAAGTAACATCTGCTAACCATCCCGTTTTTTGAACAATATCATCTGACGTAAATACAAAGGTTAAAGCTCCTGAAACATCTGTAGAGGTAAAAGACATACCAACTGAAAGGACACTACCTGGCACCGAAGGTATGGTTCCTCCTCCACTTTCTTCACTACAAAGTGTTTGGGCCAAAACAGGAGAAGTTGTATTTGGTCCGTTATAAACTGTTAAAAAATCCCAACATCCTCCTTGGTTTCCACTACCAGTCGAACTTTCAATATCTACGTAGGTAAAAGTTACCGTTACCACATCTCCAGAAACATCAGGTGTAATAGTTGTTACGGTATTTTCATTTGGCAAGTAAGGTCCTGAAGCACCACCAGCATCTGCATAGGTTCCACCACAAACTGGAGGTGCTACCTCTGTTTCGAAACTCTTCTTAATGGCATTAGACATCCCATCATCATCGCAATCTGCACTTATATACGCATCGTAAATGGTTTGAGGAGCCAATGGACTAGCTGTCGCCGTCAATGTTCCCGAAGGAATATTTTCAGTATAAACAGGTGAATCTACATCAGGATCGGAACCCGAAGTGAAGACATTTAACACATAGCCATTTGTTGCTCCAGTTACAGCATTCCAGCTAAAAGTCGCCGAATCATACGTGACCGTTCCAACCATAAAATTTGTAGGATCTGGACATGAAATATCTAGAGATAATTCAAAATCGAAGGCATTGGCATTATTAGCATCGTCCCATTCTATTAAATACGTGGTTCCACTTACTACAGGAACAACTAGCGTCGATGTGTTATTTGCTCCAGAATTATCATCGGAAGCCATACAAGCTAAGCTTGTACAATTGTTGTTATAAACAGACACTCTGGTATCTATTCCTGTATTGGAAGTCAAGTCGGAAGTAATGGTCAGACTCCCTGAATGCGTTGCCGTATAAGCATACCATTCGGCATTTGTGGCGCCTGCTAGGCACACATTGGATGCGCCTCCAGCACTATTGGAAGGTCCATTGGAATTAATAACACCTAATCCAATGGTTATAGCATCGTCGCAAATAAAATTATTATCAATAACAATAGGGCCATCAATGACAAACATTCCCAATTCGGCAGCATTGCTATTTACGGTCCCAATGGCTGTTGCTGTTCCCGTAGTGACATCTAAGGTGTAAATATTATTCACACCTCCTCCAATATAACCAGCCATATATAAGGTATTGGTTACTGGATCTACATCTGCTTCTTGGGCAAAGGATATATCCACACCCAAAGGTCCAACTAAGGTAGCAGCACCTGTGGTTGGGCTTAGGGTATATAAATTATCGGTAGAAATATCCGCCATATATATAATACCCGCATTATCAATAGCGATCCAAATAGCCAAAGGGGTACCTGTATTTCCAATAGTAGTTAAAACACCTGTGCTTAGATTTAAGGTGAACAAGGTAGATGTAGCTCCATCCGTAGTAAGCGCATACATGGTAGAGTTCACTGGATTCCATGACAATCCGGAATAAGAAACTCCCGCAGCTGCTCCTGTAAGAGGGGCTACAACTGTTAGAGAACCTGTGTCTGGATCTATTGACAGTAAATTGGCATTGGTGGTTTCCAATGCATACAAAGTACCTGTCACATCAAAATCGGAAGCATAAATATCATTTGGGATTAAGGCAACTTGATTGATATTAAAAGGTCCAGTTAATGGAAAACTTCCATAAATTCCATCATTTCTAACATCTAAAGCGTAAACATCTCCAGTGGCCCGGAATGTGTTATTAGACAGTTTTGAAGGTTGATAATACTCTTTCAGAATTTGTTTCTCTACATCGTTAAGTAAACCAGCTGGTTCCCTTAAAGCCAAATTATCAACAGATTGTAGCTTGTGTAATACGTCTCTTACTGCAGTAGGGATTTGGGATTCTCTAGTTGTTTGTGCATTCACCGACGTTAAAATCAATAAAAATGCAAAGGAAAACAACGTTTTAAGTATGGTGTTTTTCATAAAAAAAGGATTGATTAATATCTAAATTTACAAAACTAAATTATTTTATCAATCCTTTTTTTTAAATAAGTCACATATAACCAACCAATTACGAAACATTTACCTCCATAGAAAATAAATAAGTATGACTAGAGTTCATGATTTATTAGAACAATGTTATCTGTCCTTCGCCATCCAAATTGCTATCATTATCTTCAGAGGGCTCGCTATCTAAATGTGATACATTTTCTTCATCAACCACCTCAATATCTTCAGCTGCTATTTCTTCAGGAGCTTCATAAGGCAAGGAGTCCAATAAGCTTACCAAATTGATTTTATCTCGAGTTAACTGGTTGCCAAGAGCTGTAATTCCTTTTACCGAAATAAATTCTTCAAAATTTACTTGCATATTTTCTTTTCGGTCCTTGCCTCGCTCTTTAGTAAACTCCACATCTGCTATTGGACGCCAATCTGTTGAAACAATTTCAAGTTTCGAATTCGGGTGATCGGAAATAAAACTTTCTTCCCTAGCTTCGTTTTCAACTACAAAACGCTTCACATAATAACGTTCTTTTTCCCCATCGAAATAAATAGCAGAAATAGGTTTTTTAGGAATCCATTTTTCCATGACTATCATATCGTCCTCAAAATGCGTTGTGATTTCTGGAATAATAGTTCTCACGTTACCCGATTGGGTAATAATTAAAATACGGTCTTCCCCTCTAAATTCTCCAACCAATTCACCGCGCTCGTCTACATTTAAACGTTGCACCGTGTCGTCGAACCATATTTTACGAGGTTTTAAGGTGGATACTCCTTTTTCCTTTAACTCAACTTTTTTAATGGCATGTTTAGTTACCACATTTCCTTTAGATGCGCGACCTTTAATTAAAACCTCGGCAAAATCTAAATCCCATTTCAGTTTTTTAATGCTTCCTACTTGTCGCAAATTAATGGTTACCATTTCGGCTTCGCCATTTGGATTTGCTGAAAAATACCAAAGCATGGAACCTTTGGTGCCATTGGTTAAATCGTATTCTCTATCTCTGGTTGTAGAAGTTACGGAAAAACGCTTTACGTATGATGGGCCTTTGCTCCCATCTCTATAAATCAAGTTATAAATGGTGCGTTTATCCTTTTTCTTGAAGACGGCCACATGGATGATATCTTTACCTACAAAGATTTTTGCATCCACTTTGCTCACCATCATTTTCCCTTCTTTGGTAAACACAATAATATCGTCTATGTCGCTACAATCGCAAACATATTCATCTTTTTTAAGAGAGGTTCCAATAAAACCTTCAGCTCTATTTACATAAAGTTTGGTGTTTCTAATAACCACTTTGGCAGCATCTACATCTTCAAAAAGTCTGATTTCCGTTTGTCTTTCTCTTCCTTTTCCGTAGTCCTTTTTAAGTCTTTCAAAAAAAGCAATGGCATAATCAATCAAGTTTGCCAAATGGTGTTTTACTTTCGCTATTTCATCTTCAAGCGCATCTATTTTTTGTTGGGCTTTATCGATATCGAATTTAGAAATACGTTTGATTCGAATTTCTGTTAACCTAACAATATCCTCTTCTAAAACAGCGCGTTTTAAATGAGTAGTATGAGGTTTTAATCCAGTATCAATAGCTTGAATAACGCCTTCCCAAGTTTCTTCTTCTTCAATATCGCGATAGATTCTATTTTCAATAAAAATACGTTCCAAAGAAGCAAAATGCCATTGTTCTTCAAATTCGCCCAACTGAATTTCCAATTCACTTTTTAGGAGTTTTACCGTATTATCTGTAGAATGACGCAGCATTTCGGATACACCTACAAACAAAGGTTTATTGTCTTCAATAACACAACCTAATGGTGAAATGGACGTCTCGCAACCCGTAAACGCATATAAAGCATCAATGGTTTTATCTGGAGAAATTCCTGGAGGCAAATGCACTAAGATTTCAACTTTTGCAGCTGTATTATCTTCTATTTTTTTGATTTTGATCTTCCCTTTTTCGTTGGCCTTTAAAATGGTTTCTATTAAAGACGAGGTATTGGATCCAAAAGGAATTTCGGTAATAGCCAACGTGTTTTTATCCCATTGGGAAATTTTGGCTCTAACACGAACTTTTCCACCACGTAAACCATCGTTATAATTGGTAATATCGGCTATTCCTGCTGTAGGAAAATCTGGATAAATAGTAAAGCCTTTCCCTTTTAAATGTTTTATCGAAGCATCAATCAGTTCAATAAAGTTATGAGGTAATATTTTTGTTGAAAGTCCTACGGCAATTCCTTCCCCTCCTTGCGCCAAAAGCAACGGAAACATTACCGGAAGGTTTACAGGTTCCTTTCTTCTTCCATCGTAAGACGCCTGCCATTCGGTTATTTTTGGATTATAAACAACATCTAAAGCAAATTTAGACAAACGTGCTTCTATATAACGGGAAGCTGCAGCGCTATCTCCTGTAAGGATGTTTCCCCAGTTTCCTTGGGTATCTATCAATAAATCTTTTTGTCCAATTTGCACCATGGCATCTGCAATACTAGCATCTCCATGTGGGTGATACTGCATGGTATGTCCAACAATATTGGCCACTTTATTATAACGCCCATCATCCAAATCCTTCATGGAATGCATGATACGACGTTGTACGGGCTTAAAGCCATCTTCTATGGCAGGTACGGCGCGTTCTAAGATTACATAAGATGCATAATCTAAAAACCAGTCTTTAAACATGCCAGAAACCTTGGTAATGGTTTCTTGATTTTCCTCTTGATCATTTAACAAATTGTTGTTCTCTTCGCTCATTAATCCTTAGATTTTCTGTTTTCCTTTATCATTTTACTTAATGATTGTCTAATATATTTTCTTTTTTTTCTAGAAACCAAAGTCACATTAAAACGTTCTTTTTTGGTATGTCCGTTCGAACTTTTAATAAACAGCACCAACTCCTTATACACTAAGTAATTATTGAATTTAAAGCCTATAAGTTTGTCTTTGTGAAATTCTACCGAATGTTCTCTGTAATTAAAATGGTCTGAGAGCAATAACCCTTTATTGGTAACTACCACTTTTAAGCCGTCGCTATCGTATTCAAAGTATTTTGAAATAAAATGAACGATAAAGAACAGCGCACCAAAACCAAACACTAGTACAAAAATAGTTATGAGTGGGTTTGGGGTCAATTCGTTAAATACTCTAAAGATAATTGCCAATAGTACAGCCAAAACAATCAGCACAAAATAGACGGAAATAATAACATTTCTTACTTTAGAATTATTGGTTCTCATATTTTTTCCTCAACTAAATCCAACTCTACTTTTAAGTTGTCTATAATAAATTCCTGTCTGTCTGGCGTATTTTTACCCATATAGAAAGAAAGCAATTCTTCAATAGACATGTCCTTATCCAACATCACAGGATCTAGACGAATATTTTCACCAATAAAATGCACAAACTCGTCTGGAGAAATCTCACCCAAACCTTTAAATCGGGTGATTTCTGGTTTAGGTTTTAGTTTTTCAATAGCATTGCGACGCTCTTCTTCGGAATAACAATAAATGGTTTCCTTTTTATTTCTCACCCTAAATAAAGGCGTTTGCAAAATATATAAATGTCCTTCTTTAATAATTTCCGGAAAGAATTGTAAGAAGAAAGTAATCAATAACAGTCTAATATGCATGCCATCCACATCGGCATCTGTAGCTATTACTACGTTGTTATATCGCAGATCCTCTAAAGATTCCTCGATATTTAAAGCGGCTTGAAGGAGGTTGAATTCTTCGTTTTCATAAACAATTTTCTTGCTTAAACCATAGGAGTTTAGGGGTTTACCTTTTAAGCTAAAAACGGCTTGGGTATTCACATCCCTAGATTTGGTAATACTTCCGGAAGCCGAATCTCCCTCCGTAATAAACAGAGTGCTTTCTAAATATTTTTCATTTTTGATATCGCCAAAATGCACACGACAATCCCGCAACTTTTTATTGTGAAGATTTGATTTTTTCGCTCGGTCTTTAGCTAACTTTCTAATTCCAGAAAGTTCTTTACGTTCGCGTTCTGCTTGAAGGATTTTACGTTGAATCTTTTCGGCAGCCTCCGGATTTTTATGTAAATAATTATCTAAATGTGTTTTTAGGAAATCGTTAATAAAGGTTCTAACCGTTGGCAGCTTCCCTCCCATATCTGTAGAACCCAGTTTTGTTTTGGTCTGACTTTCAAAAATAGGCTCCATCACTTTAATGGAAACAGCCGAAACTATCGATTTTCTAACGTCTGAAGCCTCATAGTTTTTTCCATAAAACTCTCTAATGGTTTTTACTAAAGCTTCCCTAAAAGCAGCTAAATGCGTCCCTCCTTGTGTGGTGTTCTGTCCGTTTACGAAGGAATGATATTCTTCACTATATTGGGTTTTACTATGTGTAATAGCTACTTCAATATCTTCGCCCTTTAAATGGATAATGGGGTATAATCTGTCTGTATCCTTAATGTTTTCGGATAAAAGATCTTTTAAACCATTTTCACTATAATATTTTTCACCATTAAAAATAATGGTCAACCCAGTGTTTAGATATACATAGTTTTTAAGCATTTTAACCACATACTCGCTTCTGTACTTATAATTTTTGAAGATGACATCGTCCGGAATAAAAGAGACCTTTGTTCCTTTTCTTCTGGAAGTATCATCCAATAGATCTTGGTTGGTAAGATTTCCCTGTTCAAATTCAGCCGAAGCCGATTTATTATCTCGAGTGGATTCTACTCTAAAAAAGGAGGACAAGGCGTTTACAGCCTTAGTACCAACCCCATTTAAGCCCACCGACTTTTTGAACGCTTTGGAGTCGTATTTTCCACCGGTATTCATTTTAGAAACCACGTCTACCACTTTACCCAAGGGAATACCCCGTCCATAATCGCGAACAATTACTTTATTGCCTTGAATGGATACATCGATGGTTTTTCCAGCTCCCATAACATACTCGTCTATGGAGTTGTCCAATACCTCTTTTAAAAGTATGTAAATACCATCGTCTGGAGATGATCCATCGCCTAGTTTCCCAATATACATTCCAGGACGCATTCTAATGTGTTCTTTCCAGTCTAGGGAGCGGATGTTATCTTCGGTATAATTGGATTGTTCAGACATAATTTGGCGCAACATTTTGGTACGTTGCTAATATAAGGTTTCGTGTTAAAATATAAAATACCAGAGCTACAAAGTAATTAACAATAAAAAGCCCTTGTTGTTGAGAACATTGGCTTTTAATCCGCTTATACTGGTTGACAGCGACTATTATTAAGGTGTATATGGCGTATCCATAGGGTTGATATGGACTAACCATTAAGTATCTACGGGTGAACCTAGGATAACTTAGGAATTTACACTTGATTTTTTAGTTAATTGGGGTCTTGTATATGCTCTAGAATAAAGCAAGTTACAACATATTTAATTAGTTACAAAGTTCTGTTGCAAAGGAGCGCCATTGGTCATCACCTCCACGTTTATCCTAGGAGATATCTGCCTCTAATTCTTGATAAATAACGTTACTGCATACAACTTTAAATTAAACAGTTAATCAACTTGTTACACATTAAACAAGAAATGCATGACATCGCCATCTTTAACAATGTAGTTCTTTCCTTCCACGCGCATTTTTCCAGCTTCTTTTACTTTGGCTTCACTACCAAGCGTAGCAAAATCCTCGTAAGCAATGACTTCAGCTCTAATAAAACCTTTTTCAAAATCGGTGTGAATAACTCCTGCAGCTTGTGGTGCCGTAGCTCCAACATCTACTGTCCAAGCACGGACTTCTTTAACTCCAGCCGTGAAATAGGTTTGCAAGTTTAACAACTTATAAGCCGAACGGATTAATTTTGAGGATCCTGGTTCGTCCAGACCGATATCTGATAAAAACATCTGACGTTCTTCATAATCGTCCAATTCGTTAATATCTGCTTCTGTACCAACTGCCAATACCAATACCTCAGCATTTTCGTCTTTTACGGCTTCTCTTACTAAATCTACATAGGCGTTTCCAGAAACAGCGGCTCCTTCGTCCACATTACATACATACATTACCGGTTTGTCTGTAATTAACTGGCTTGGTTTTACAAAATCTTCATAATCTTCTTCCGAAAACTCTAAAGCTCTTACAGAAATTCCAGCCTCTAAACTCGTTTTGATTTTTAATAAAACAGCTTCTTCTTTTTGGGCCTCTTTATTTCCTGTTTTAGCTGCACGTTTTACTTTCTCCAGTTTTTTATCGACTGTTTCCAAGTCTTTTAACTGCAACTCCATATCGATGGTTTCTTTATCGCGAATGGGATCTATTTTTCCATCTACATGGACAATATTGTCGTTATCAAAACAACGCAACACGTGAAGAATGGCATCTGTTTCACGAATATTTGCCAAGAACTGATTTCCCAGTCCTTCGCCTTTACTCGCGCCTTTTACCAAACCTGCAATATCTACAATCTCTACGGTTGCTGGTTGCACGCGTACAGGCTGTACAAGTTCTTCCAGTTTTTCCAATCTAGGATCAGGAACGTTTACGATCCCGATATTAGGCTCTATGGTACAAAACGGAAAGTTGGCACTTTGCGCTTTGGCATTAGATAAACAATTAAAAAGGGTCGATTTTCCGACGTTTGGTAATCCTACGATGCCTGCTTTCATATTTCCTATCCCTACTCCTTTCCTAGGGAAAGAGAGCTATTGGGCTGTTTTAATTATACGTAATTCCTGCAAAGGCAGAAATCTCTTTAAATTGAATTTATTTTTTCAAGCTGCAAAGGTAGTTAATTCCTTGAAAAGTTTGAATGAGGAAGTGTGGAAATGTTTTTGCGCTGCGAATTTGTGTGGGATGCTGTTGTTTTTATAACTCTCCTCCTTGTTTTACAGGATTTTTTTTAAAACTGATGAAGGGAAGCGTCGTTTTTACTTTTGTTTTTTATGGGTACCAATTTAATTATTAAATAACTCTGCAATATCTAACTGACAAAGGGCGGAACTATATATTCTAACATCGTCAATTTTTCCTTTAAATGTGTTAGATGGCATATTTAATCTCGTCCCAATTACAAGTGGTAAGTTGTCGTTAAAAATATCTCCTTCAATTGCCTTAATGGCCACAAGGTCCTCATTAACATATAAATACATTTTTTGGTTTTTAAGTACACCTGTTATAAGATACCAGTTATTGGTTTGATATCCTTGTTTTCTTGCCTGATAAAGCACTCCACCGGCGGTTATGGAAAAAATAATATCGTTTGAATTACTCAAAGCCAATCCAAATGGCCAAGAAGAATTACCATTTACATGGCTCCCTTTTCTAAGGATTTCTTGCGTTTTTATTTCTTCTGGATATATCCACGCCGAAATGGTAAATTCATTATTTAAAAATAACTGGTTGTTGTCTTCAATTTGGATGCTATCGTCTATTCCGTCAAAAGAATATGCCGATTCAGACTCTGAAAATCTATTAGTTGTTAATACGGCTCCAAAAACAGTTCCATGATTATTAAAACCACTTTCATCCATAACATTGGAGTTCATTGGATAATATGCGTTTAACACTGGAGATGTATTGGTATTGCAAGGAGACACCAAAGTAATACGAATATTTATATTTTTAAAAGTAACTTCATTTTGGATTCTGGCCGTAGCAACAATTATAGGATTTCCAATAAAACCTGTAACATATTGTGCTTTTAATTCTCCTGTTAGTTGGTCTATTTTTAATGTGTTATTTGGGGTTTGTTCTATAATTGAAAACGTTAAACTCCCATGACTTGTGGTGGCCTCTACTATCCCTAGAGACTGATTGACTAACGGCATAGCTTCAAGGGTTGCGTTAAAATCAAAAGCAGTTATTTCATTAGAGTCATTGAGGTTGATTGTTATGTTAGCTGTATCAAAAACTTCTCCATTTTCTGCCTTAATAACCCCAATAATAATTGGATTGGTGTCAAAATCAAAAAGTGTCTGATCCAAAACTCTTATTTCTCCTGTTGAAGGATTAATTACTAAAGCATCATTGGGTGATTGTTCCGTAATTGAAAACGTTAAATTTCCTTGGTTGGTTGTTGCTTCAACAGTTCCAAGTAATTGGTTGTTAGTAGGGTTTTCGTTTATAGTTATTGTTATATCTGAAATAGTTACAGTTGTTTCATTTATTTCTTCAGTACTATTTGAGCAAGACATGGTCAATCCTATAAATGCCCATAGTACGATTTTAACTTTATTCATTTTTTATTTGTTTTATATTTCAGTTTTTATAAATTAATAACTATTAGAAAAAGATTCGTTTTTAATTTATTGGTTTAAATTCCTGATTACTGAAAGGAGAACTATCTGGTATTTTTACTACATTAAATTCAAAATCTACCTCGCTATGACATTGGTTGCACGTATTTGTAAGCAAGGTGTAACTACTTTCGAATAAAACGGAATTTCTCTGCTTAATGGCCTTGCTAATACTATCTAAGGGAGGAATTATTATTCCTATCATTTCGCTTTCCTTTCGTCCTGCTTGATATTTCTGAATGTCCTCAACGGCTTCCATAAGCTCGTGCACTTCAAAATCTGCCAGTTTCCAGTTTTCATTTTTCCCGGCAAACCAGAGCTTTAGATGATGTGCTTGTATGCTACTCATAAAATCTCCGAAGCCAGGCTTGTAAGTGTCTGCTAGTTTTATTTCCAAACTATCTATACGGTTTTGCAATATTTTTGTGTTGTCTGTTTGTTGATTGCAGGAAAAAAGTCCAAAGGTGAATAACATGAAAATAATTTGTCTCATAGTAGTGTTTGTTTAGTGTTTGTAAGGTTGCGATAGCTGGTAAATAACTCGCTATATTATATCTAATTATAGCCATATTCTCAAATATAGTAAGAATATCGAGCCAATTAAAACCATTTTAATATTATCTATAAATAAACCCGCTATGTAAAAAGTATTTTAAACCTTTATTAAAGTTGGGTTTTTAAATTTCAATATGTTGTGTAAAAACTGGTCTTGTTGTACAGCCGTGTTTTTAATTTTCCTTTTTCGAGCCGCTTACTATCCTCGAAACAATTCCTTTTTGATCTGTAAATTCTGCAATTAATACGCCGGATATATGAAGGGCAATAAATCCAACTAAATAATAGATTCCAAGTACATGGATGCTTTCCATAGGTTTTTTAAGTTCTTTGGGTCCCAATTCTATTATAAGTCCAGTTGTTAACGACACCATAACGCAGATATAAAAAACTATATAGGTCCATTTTTGAAACTTCTCCTTCATGGAAAGATTTTTAACAAGGGGGTTTTGAAGTTTCATTTTTCCAAAAAAAGGAAGCATCAAACGCAAACTGAATAATCCGGTCAATAGGTATCCAAAATAAATATGCCAATCCCACATAGGTTGTCTTATCTTTTTTGCTAAAACAATGAGCTGATCTTCCGTAAGGACTTGACCAGTATCTATCAAGTAATTTTGAATAATAGCTGCCACATTGTACTTGTTCATCCAGGTTAATCTTAAAAAGATTGTAATTAATAAAAGTACAAACGTTATAGCAATGGCCCAATGCATTATTCGATACGTTTTAGAATATTTAGTCATTTCCATAAGGTTCTTTTTTCAGATGATTAATATCTTTTTTTTTTAACCATAAATATAATCCTATTCCAAAAAAGAGAGGACATTTAATGTTAAAATGTTTTTAAAAATTGCAGATACAGAAATCCTTCAATAGAATGTGTTTTTTGGTGTTTCCTCTAGTTTACCCTTTCACTCCAATGGAAAACGACTAATTAACCCTACAAAAAAGCCCTTAAAAAAGGGCTTAAAAAAATTCAAGTTTTTTTCATGATATGGGTTTAAACAAACAGGTACCTGAAATATAGAGGCTCTTATTTAGCTTGGCCTAAAAGTCGCCTAGCGGCGTCTGATGCACAAATTAGTCCTGCAGCCATCATTATAACATCTTTTAATACCAATCTACCGGCACCTGATAAATATGGAAATCCAAACTGTGGTGTGGGAAAATCTCCTCCAAGATTTGGCACATACACTTCTGGTGTTGTAATTAAAAAAGTAAGGGTGACTAACGACATACCGAAGGTTAACAGTCCGCCTATAAGTCCGATTTTAGCATACCAAATACCAAGAATGGTCAATAAGCCAATAATCAATATAACAGTTCCCAAACCATAGGCGAAAATGTAGGTTCTATTTTCTTTATGCCAATCTATATTTTTTTGAACCGTTTTTCCTTCTGGATTTTTAAAATCCTTGTATTCTGGTGCTTCCTTGTTATAAAAGAAAGCCATTAACGGACTATTTGCTACAAATGGCACAATGCCGTCAGCTTCATATTGAAAGACTTTGAGTCCACCAATCCAGGCCATTACTATAAATATGGATATTCTTAACAGATTGATATAATTTAATTGGTTATTGGCTAAAATTGTAATTAGTTTATTCATTGATTTTGTTTTAAATGTTTTTTAATTTCTAGTATCTGGTAGTATGTACTAAATCGTGTTAGTTCGTTTTGATTAAAATTTTGAGCGAAAATAGGAAGAAAAATCAAATAGAGCTTTTTTAGATTGATGGTTCAGTATATTACTTTGGGATAATTCTACGTCAATATCATCTTGATTTTGCCTAAGTTTTATATCTACGATACAGTTTCCCTGATTATCCTCATAGTTCAGTTCAACATGTTCCTATATCTTTGCCTTATCATTTTAAAAAATAAATTTTATGGCAGTAATTATGTATGTAGAATTTCCACATAAAGACCTATGGGGAAAAGATATGGCAAATCAAATGACAGAGCTTGCTAAAAGCATCATGCAAGAGCCTGGATGTATTTGGAAATTTTGGACTGAAGATCAGAAAGAAAATGTTGCTGGAGGTATTTATCTATTTGATACGCGAGAGCATGCGGAAAATTATCTAAAAATGCACACCAAAAGGCTTGAGAGTTTTGGATATTCAAATATTCAAGGCAAAGTTTTTGAAATAAATAAGGATCTTTCTGAAATTTGTAAAGCCCCTTTTTAATTTAAAAGCTATAGGATTTAGATACCCATTAAATAATCTCTTGTTTTTTGTTTATCTAAATCCTTAAATTATGGCAACAGATTGATTAAACAGTGTTTAAACGTGTTAAGAAACTAGTTTTCTTGGTGTTAAACTTAATGTTTATTCTATTTTTATTGCCGTCATATAAATTTTACTCAAACCATTATCACTTTGATGAATATATGTTGTTAAATCGGACATGGTAGTGAATTTTCTTGGCTTCATATTATTTCGCTTGCTTGTAAAATACAATATGTGGTTTTGCTCATCATAAAACGGGCAATATTCCATATATTTTGTATTTATTGGAACGCCTAAGTTTGTTGCTTTTTTCCAATGTCCGTTGGCGTCTTTTTTTGAAATGTATAAATCGCCACTTCCTTGACCATCTTCTTCGTTGTATTTTGAATAGATTATAAAGTCTTCATTCTCTGAGATAAAAGCATTAAACTCATACCCTGCACCGTTGATATTTTCATCTAATAAAATGGGATTTGAATATTTGTCACCTTCCCATTTACAAAAATAAATATCATCTTTTCCAAAGCCATCGGGAGATACCATCGTAAAATATAGGTTGTTGTTTTTACTAACGGAAGGGTAAAACTCGTCCAATTCTGAATTTACTGGCTTCCCCATATTCTTTGGCTCAGACCATTTATCGTTCTTATTATTTCTATCCACATACCAAATATCAAAGTCCTTTTTTTCAATTGTGGTATCATTTAAGGGCCTATCGGAAGCAAAAAACAATCGGTTATTATCATACGACAAAAAAGGTTCTAAATACATATACTTATCATTGAAGGGTAACAATTCTGGCTGAGACCATTCATTATTCTTCTTTTTAATGTATGCTAGTTGCGAAATTTCTTGGTTCGGACTTTGAATGGTGAAAAACGCTTCATTTCCATCTTTTGAAAGACAAAAATCACGCACATTGACAAATTGATTGAGTGTTTTATCAAATTGTACTACCTCTGATTGATTTTGGGCTACTAATACATTTGAAATAAAAATTAAGAAAATTACTAACCTGATTTTTTTTAGAATTGAAATTTTATACATTTTTTTATTATTTAAATAAATACTCAACGATTGTTTTTGCTGCTATTTTACTACCTTCTAATGATGGATGAAACCCATCGGAGCCATAATATTGAAAATTGCCTGTACTTTCAAAATAATCTTTCCATACGTGTCCTACTGGAAGCAAAATGGCGTTATTGAATAGTGCGGCATCTTTATAATTTTTTATAACATTATCAAAAGACTGGTAGTAGTTTAATGACGGCCAAACCGTAAAGTAACAAAGTTTAGCGTTATTTACTTTACAGATGCTACTATACTTTTTTCCATATTCAAAAAGCATATCCCTGCCATTAATTTGAGAAGAAGGTCCTTGTTGAATAATAACAAAATCATAATTTTTAGTTGCAATCAATTTTTGGATTTCGCCTTCATTCCAATGATCTAATATGGAATAATCAGGAAATGCAATCATTTTATAATCTATTTTAATTCCTTGCTGCTTGGCTGTTTTCTTTACGAGTTCTGGCAAGTTATTAGTATAGGTCAGGCTGTTGCCTATAAATAAAATACTTGTTTTTGTTTTGGAAGCTTTATTACTGGATGTTTGTTGACTATATGCATCTGAAAATGAAATTATGAATAGGCAGAATAGGGTTAATATTTTATTCATATTATGAGGTTTGTTGCTAGTTGTTACTGAAATTGTTTCATTAAAATGAGCTATGTTTTATAATAGGTATTTGGCAGTAGGTTTTTTTAATCGAAGTGCATTTTCATTCCTTCATGAGTTGCTTTAAACCCTAATTCTTCATAAAATTTAATTGCTCTTGGTCTTTTTTTATCAGAGGTTAACTGCAACATATGGGCATTCTTCTCTTTCGCTCTAATTATAGCCCATTCAAACATTTTTTTTCCAATTCCGAGACCTCTTTTATCTTTTCTAATTATTACAGATTCTATTTGAGCTCTAATTCCGCCACAATAATTTAGATACTGAATAAATGATAATTGTAAAGTTCCAATAATTTCAAAATTTTCATTTTCGACAACAATTAATTCTTGATTTTCGTCAGAATCTATTTTATTAAACGCGTTTAGATATTCTATTGGTAATGGGTTTTGGAAGTTTTCTCTTTTTTTCCCGAGCATATCGTCAGCCATCATTTCAACAATGGATGAAAGATCTTTTTTTGTCGCTTTTCTAAAATTCATTATTAATTTTATTATTAAATTTACCGGTATCTCTAGTGTACATGTTCCACGAACCTATTTTTTTTCCCAACTCAATAGAATCTAGATTCTAATAAAATTGTGATTATTATTTTCATGAAATTTTGTAACGATTCCGATTCTTATGCTTCTTTTTCCTTTAAACACCGCCCTCTAGGTGCATTCGCCTCCTCAAGGACAATTTCAGAATGTAAAAATTGTGCAGCGGCTGCCGAATCTTTCACTTTGGAAGCACTACGTTTTAACATTTCCAATTCAAACGCTTTTAAAACACTTTCTCTCAATCCAACTTCTTTCCATTTTGATAAGGGATGACATTCTCTTGAAATGCTTCTGGCCAGTGCCAACGCATCCAACAGTGCCTGGTTGGCTCCTTGACCTTTAAACGGACTCATAGGGTGTGCTGCATCTCCAATAAGAGTTACTGAACCTCCTTTATCTAACAATTCTGGAGGAAGTATTTCTCGATCGTACACCGGATAGCCTGAAACTTGAGTTTGTAAAGTTGCTGCTAAAATTTGAGGAATTGGATCGTGCCAATGCGTTCTACGACACGCTTCTTCCTTAAGTGCCTGAGGGCCTAAAACACTCAAGTTCTTTGCCTCAATTTCAGACATGGGAAAACTCAATTGCCACATGACGGAGTCGGTCTCAAAAGGCATAATATAAATCCGCTCATTGCCATTAGCCGTTTGAAATACCGTGGCCGAATCTAGTAAAGGACTATCAAGACCTTCGATAGCTTTTAATGGACACACACCCAAAATTACCATACAATCTAAGTAATGTAAAGGGGTTGCTTCCTCGCCAATTAGCAACTTGCGCACAGAACTGCGAATTCCATCGGCACCAACCACAAGATCTGCCTTAACATGCTTTACTTCTCCGTCTGCCTGAAAGCTTAAATCCACCGCGTCATTCTCACAGTTTTTAAAGTCTATTAACTGATGTCCCCAATGCACGGCATCATGTCCGCCAAGTTGTTCAAGCAAAGCTAAACGTAAAGACTGCCTTGCAATATGCACATTTGTACGTTTGGGAGTTTTTTTTGTATCTGTATCCAACCATTTTTTCATGCCCCATTCGCCAATTACTTTTCCATCTGTATTATGAACCACATGTTTTTTGGAAACAACTCCTTTTGCTAAAGAAAAAATCCCCAACCCTTCAATGGCTTTACTCGCTTGTTGTAAAGTAAGACCATAACCTTGTGAACGAACATCAAAACCATTATCGCGCTCATAAAGAGTAAAAGGAATTCCACGGTGCAAACAGGCCACAGCTAAAGCCACACCACCTATTCCGCCACCAATAATAGCAATATGCGGATAGTTTTTTATATCTGGTATCGGATGACTGGCTGAAGAAA
This sequence comes from Xanthomarina sp., assembly GCF_035306705.1. Classification (GTDB taxonomy): domain Bacteria; phylum Bacteroidota; class Bacteroidia; order Flavobacteriales; family Flavobacteriaceae; genus Xanthomarina. The sequence goes on along the minus strand of NZ_DATGNO010000074.1, from coordinate 40,715 downwards.
TGAGCCCAGATCCGCTACAGTTTAAGCAAGAATACAGATGACCTTTAGGGCGAATGGGAGCCGATGCTTTTTTGTTGTCTTTTTTAAATTGATCGAGTGCTAACTGGTAACGAAGTCGCTCTTTCTTACGGAGACGCTGTCTTTTTTTACCACTACCATAACATTCTTTGCAAATAGTCCAATTTGCTGCTTTACTTTCCATCTTTTTCACTTCTAAATTATTTTACACTCATTTGATGATGAGCTTAGAATTGGCTCTAACATTTTCCATACAAAATACTTAGCTATTTATAATTCTAATTATTTCATTCATGGATGTTTTAGCTTCTTTCATTATTGGTAGTAAAGGCCAAATATGTGGCATATTTTTTCCTTCAATTATTTCAAGATTAATTTTAGCTTCAATTAGTTTTTTGACTGCCAGCCTCTGGTCCGGATAAGTAATATCATTTTCTGCAAGAAATAAAACTGTTGGCGGAAAATTTTTAAAACTCCCATATAACGGTGAAATCATTTCATTGGTCAAATCCATATTCTCTGCACACATTTTTTTTGCACTTAACACGCCTTTTTTAGATAACATCGGGTCTCTTTTTTCTAAATCTAAAATCTCAAGATTAGACATACTTGCATCCATAACAGGAGAAACAAGAATTATTTTACGTGGCAACTTTATTTGTTTTATAATAAGACGTTGAATTAAACTTGTTACTAAAGTTCCTCCTACTGAATCTCCCATTAAAAAAATTTGATTCGTCTTGTAATTCTTGAGTGCAACTTGGTATATGGCATCTATATTCTCAGATATTTTTACAATCTTATTTTCGGGTGCTTTAGGGTAATTGCACATCCAAACCTGACACTTTGTGTTTTGAGCAATATTTTTAACAGCATCCCAATGATGTTTGGCGGGACCAGAAATAAAAGCGCCTCCGTGAATAAACATCAGTAGATTCTTCGAATTTTCATTTACACTTACTTCCGTAATTAAGGAGTCTAAAACTTGAAAAACTCTATGGTGTTTCTTCCTGAAAAACGCTCGCTTGGGCTGATGCACATCATCTTTTCTAATTTTATTGAAATTTATTGGGTCTTTATTAAAGTCTTGTTTTAAACCTTTTAGCTTAATTATTCCTAAAGTTATATAGTATGTTAAGCTCTGTTTCATTCATTCTATTAATTAACCTCAATATTTTATATATCCTGTATAATCTACTTATTTATATAAACCCTGCAAATGTAATATTTTTCAAACCAGTAAAACATGGACCTTAATTAGATACTATTTTTTAAGGTATTTTTAAAATAAGTCTGTCAATAATAATAATAATAATAATAACTCCTATATAATTTAAACAAGCAAAACCAAACAAAGAACCTCAAGCATGCCGGTTTTTAAACCAGCTTCTACTTGAGGTAAATTAGTTTATAATTATTGGATTCAAATTATGGAATCATTACAAATTAAATTTATAGTTAAGTCCAATTGTCACGAACACGTTATCTTGTCTGAAAGCACTATTAGATAAATTATAACTATATCCATATTGCATTTGTAGCTTAATTTTTTCAAATCCAGCTTTTAGGGTTAGAGCGGGTTCCACTAAAAAATTAGAGGAATTATCTTTTAAGTAGGCGGTTTGGTCGGTTCCTGCATAAATCAAATCACCTTTTATATTGTTAAACGAAAGGTTCACAAATCGTGAAGAAACCGCAGCTGAAAAATGTTTTGTTTTATAGCCGAAATTTGGTTGAATTCCTAGCCTTATAATATTGGCGGAAATATCTCCTTCGGTAGCTGGATTAGCCTGTATAGTAGATGGGAGGTGATTCTCAAAACTACCATAACCAATAAGTCCATACGCTTCAAAAACCCAATTATCACCTATAGGTTTGAAATATCCTCCAGCTACTTCGGCAAACTTACCCGAACCTCCATTGCCATTAGTGCCATCTGTAGGAATAAATAATCCCCCATTTAATTTTACAGCAAAATGATTCGTAATTCCATAAGCTCCTTGAAATTCAACTTGGTTTCCATTTCCTGAAATTGTTAGATCTGTTTCTCCTTTTTCTGAAATTAGAGGAACGTTTTGAGTATTTGGAGTATAAAATTTCGGATTACAGGACATAAATACAAATCCAATGATTAAAACAATAAAATTTCTCATATGTGTTACTTTTTTTTTAATTTTAAGAGCTAAACAAACCCTTTATTTCTCGGATAAACATAAGATAATTTTACAAATATTGGTCGATGACCCAAACTATTTGGAGGTTTAAAATTTGTATTTATGACTTTTAAAAACAATAAAATTAAACTAAATAATTGACTAACAACTAACTAGATGTCAACAAGAAGAGGGACAATTATTAATAAGATTTTATGCAAAAAATTTATATAGGATAAACAGCATGTTTCCCTCCACCCCTCTATAAAACTTATATATTAACCAAATACTAACTCATAAAGAGTATTTACTCAGTCAGCTCAACCGATTACTCATTTCTGCCTCTTTTGAAGTTATTTCGTCCTAATTTAATATGCTTTTTAAAAACTGCGCTTTTAAAGATTAAAATTTCTCAATCTTAGCAAAATACTTGGGCGACAGCTATAAAATAACTAATGTTATAAATCCTTAAGAACGTTGTATTATTTTAGTTTCTTAATTTCGGGAACTATATAGTCATTCAACAAATTGGTTGTTTGATTGTGAGATTCCATTCCTCCATTAAAATACGTGCTGGTTAAAACAACCACTAAATCCAAGTCTGGAAAAACAGCCACTTTATTGCCTCCAGTTCCAGTCATAAAGTTGGCTTTTACTTTTTCATCTGGCTTGCCAAACTCGGAGAGCCACCATAAGTATCCGTATTCATAATCGAACATACCTACTTCTGCTTGAGGTTTCATCGATTTTAAAACGAAATCGGATGAGATAATTTGCTGATTATTCCATTGACCTTGGTTTAAGTACAGCTGCCCTATTTTTAACAAATCCCTGGTTTTTAAACCCAATCCCCCACCCGTCATTGGCAACCCTTTGGGCGTCTTCTGCCAATGGTAATCGATGATTCCCAGTTTAGAGAAAAGAGCTTTGTCGGCATAATTTTCCAAAGAACCAGAAAGGGTATTAATAACATCGCCCAAAACCACCACGCCTGCCGTGCAATAGCTAAAGCTTCTACCATATTTTGAGTCTTGTGGTTTGGGTTTCCATTCCGGAAAGCCTTTTATGGGCAAGTCCCAATAAAACTGAACCCAATCTTCAATAAGGTACATTTTCTCTTCGTTTCCACGAGAGTTTTGGTCCCAATCATCGCATTCCAAAAGGGAAGACATCGTGAGCAAATCTTCAATAGTCACGCTGTTTTTTCTAGTATCTGGGTATAAAACAGCTGTAGCTTTAGAATATTTAGAAGCTTTTTCGTCTACCGATTTTAAAGAACCATCTTGAATGAGGCAACCAATAAGGGTTCCTGTAATGGTTTTTGTTGCCGAGCGGGTGTTGTGTTTGGTGTCTGGTTGATTGCCATTGTAGTAATTTTCAAAAACAACTTTTCCCCGATGAGCGATAACCACACTGGAAATTTGTTTGAAACCACCAATTTTAATAAGACTATCCATTTCTTGGAGGTTTGAATTGTTTTCAAATGGATTTTCAGTTTGCCAACCGTCGTTTATTTGATCTGGTTGAAAAGGATTGCTTTGTGCGTTTACATGGAAACAAAAGAACGCAATGAATACTAGAAGATAAATAATTTTCATTTTTTGATTGATTGATGAATCTATCTGACGCAAACTTCCAATATCTGTTACAAAATGCCCTGTGATTTAGTTTATAACAAAACAGGCCCATCCTAAAACAATTTCTATAGAAAGTGGGCAAAGCAAACCATTGTTTATGGCTATATTTGTAAAAAAAATCGAAAAAACGTAATCTTTATGACCCAACTACTTTTTAATCCGTTTAAGGATTTGATTTTTGACGAACATTTTTGCTTCCTTTCTGGAGGCTTAACCACCGAAACCATGAGCGTTTTCCCAGAATGGCTAATGAAACACTTTAAATTTGGCGATGAAAAAGTTGAGATGATGGATAAAGCCAAGTCCTATCATTATGCAGATCTTAAATTACCATGTTCTCCTGAGGTAAAAAAAGCATTTAATGAGCTGGATTTGAAAATTCAAGCGGCATATAAAGATGGTTTTGAAGGTATGGCGTCACTCGATCAAGAATTACTTTTTCAATGGACAGGTAGAATGGTCTATGGACTCTTATACTACGAAATGCTTTATGAAAGAGATAGATTACTAAAACGAGGTGAGGAATTTGAACTTTCGGCCCCTTTAAAGGAGCGTTTTGGTCACTTCCACTTCATGTTACAATCCATTATAGAACCAATTTCTTTTGTTGGAAAGAAACCTTGGAGCATTGCTGTATTTCCTCTTAAATATTCTGCCGATATTTTTAGTTATCGAGACGATGCTATAAATTTAATGTTCCAGTTTGGAGTCAATGGCTTTGGTTTTATAGCCTGTTTACAAGATAATGGCGTAATTGGAGAAAAACAAAAGGAGATACTCGATAAAATGGAAGGTCATGTGTTACATCCCGTTCAGTTTGAAGAATTGTACGCTAGGTTTCATTATTCAGATTACATATTACAGTACAAACCAGAATATAAAATTGAAAGCCAAAACCATGGCATGACCATAGAAATTAAAACAGATGATAAGCCACCCGTTTTCGGGTTTTGGGACGAGGATATATTTGCCCAATTGCTCGCAAATTATTGGCAGGTTTACGGGATTGAAAAAGATGAGATCTTTCAACGTCAAAAACCGACACTTAGCTTTCTTGAAAACCCCTATACCAAAGAATTTATCGATCCGGAATCCATTAGTTTACCTTTTTAATTAATTTATATATAGCCAAAAAATTGATAAGGTCTTTGTGCGATTCACTTTTGGTTGGATTGGAATTTTACATGTCCTAAATATTTCTATTTTCCATCTATTTCACTTCGAATCTCATTTTAAGTCAAGTTTTATCCGCTGTATTTCTTCTTTCCAACAATCTGTCCGCTTTTTTAACCTTCTAGCTTGGCATATATAATTTATATGTATAATTTTAGAAATCCAAAGTAAACAAACATGAAGATTTTAGAATTATACCAACGCGTAGCTCAAGCTATAAAAGAAAATGATTTTGATGGTTTACACCTTTTAAAACCTGTAAAACCAGAGTATTTTAATTGGGTTACTGATGTTTTTGAACCTCTAAATGTCAAACAACACCCCAACGACAAAGCTTTGATATGGAAGTACAAAGAACAACGGGAAGATTTTACTTTTGCCGAAATCTCAGCACGTAGCAATCAGTTTTTGAATTTAATGCGAAAACATGGGATTGGACAAGGCGATAAAATGTTTATACAATTACCGCTTTTGGCTCCTAACTGGTATAGTTATTTAGCCTGCATCAAAGCTGGAATTGTAATCATTCCGGCAGCTACGAGTTTGGAAGTTCGCGATTTGGAGTTTCGTTTTGATTCGGTTTTGCCTCAAGTAGCTGTAGCCGACCCTGAAAATGCTGAGAAAATCGATGCGGCCGAAAAAAATATCGGTCAAAACATCAATCTTAAAATTATTACGGAAGGCCATAGAGAAGGCTGGGTTTCTCTAAATCAAATTCTTTTGGAATCCACAGAGTCTGAAGGTGCCAAAACACGTTCTGATGACGATTTGTTTTACTTTTTCACCTCTGGCACTACAGGCATGCCCAAAGTGGTAGTACACACCCATTTTGGATATCCAACTGGACATTTAACAACGAGCTCTTGGATTGGCCTGCAGCGTGGCGACATACATTATAACATATCACAACCAGGTTGGGCAAAATTTTCCTGGAGTAGTTTTTTTGGCCCTTGGAATGTGGGAGCCACCATTCTGGGTTATCATATCGATCGATTTGTAGCCAAAGAGCAATTACAAACCCTTCAAGATTTTAAGGTGAATACCTTTTGCTCGCCACCTACTTCACTTCGTATGTTAATTCAGGAAGATTTGGCCTCTTATAATTTTTCTCTACGCGAATGTGTGGCTGCCGGAGAACCCTTGAACCCCGAAATTATTGAAGTTTGGAAAAAAGCTACAGGCATTCTTATTCGCGATGGTTATGGGCAGACAGAAGCTACTGCTTTGGTGGGTAACTTACCAGGCAAGAAAGTGAAATTTGGCTCTATGGGCAAACCCACATTTATGTATGATGTGGTGATTGCAGATGATGATGGCCAAGAAGTTGAAACTTCAGAAGAAGGAAATATTTGTTTAAAACACGACATCAATAGGGTAACCGGCGTTTTTAAAACCTATTTAATTGATAGAAAACGCAATGATTTGGTTTTTAAACATGGTTTATATTATACAGGAGACAAAGCCTATAAAGACGAAGAAGGCTATTTTTGGTTTGTTGGACGTGATGATGATGTTATAAAAGCTTCCGACTTTAGGGTTGGTCCGTTTGAAGTGGAAAGCATCCTTCTAGAGCATCCAAAAGTGTTGGAAACTGCTGTAGTAGCTAGTCCGCACGACTTACGAAGTAATGCCGTAAAGGCTTTTGTGGTTTTAGCTAGTGGCGCAAAAGCTTCGGAGGCATTGGCAAAAGAATTATTCGCTTATTCTGAAGAACACCTGTCGCGATATAAGATTCCAAGAATTATCGAGTTTACCGAAACACTGCCTAAAACAATTTCTGGAAAAATAAGACGCGTGGAACTTCGTGCTCAAGAAGCACTCAGTAAACAAAAAAAAGAAATTCGTGCCAATGAGTATTTTCATGAGAAATACTAACTAAAATAGATGTGCAGTAAATAAAAAAACGGCTTTCTCTATAAATTCACTAAAAACCTTAAAACAATAAACCCCAAGCATTCACTTGGGGTTTATTGTTTATTTAAAATTATTCATTCTTAATTAAGCATCCGGATGCATAAAACGTTGCTTTCCTAAAAGCTCCTCTTTTGTTTCCACATGCGAGTCGTCTGGAACACAGCAGTCCACTGGACAAACGGCAGCACACTGCGGTTCATCGTGAAAGCCTATACATTCGGTACATTTATCAGGAACTATGTAGTAAATCTCGTCACTAATTGGTTCCTGGGTTTCGTCTGCATCTACTTCTTTCCCATTTGGCAGTACCACTTTACCATTTAAACTGGTACCATCTTTATATCTCCAATCATCTGCACCTTCATAAATGGCATTGTTTGGACATTCTGGTTCGCAAGCGCCACAGTTTATACATTCATCTGTTATTATTATTGCCATAACAATCTATATTTTTTAATCTCTACGATTTAAGTTATAAAAAGGTCTTGTTATATTCTTGAGGAAATAAAATTTACAATCAGATTTAAAACCTTTTATTGCTCATTTGCTTTATGTAAATTTGCTGCTGCAAAAATAAAGCCAAAACAATTCATAACCAAACCTTATAATGAATTTAGAAGAAAGAATCCAAGCCTTTGTAAAATTAGGCGATTTTTTAAGTCAGTTTTCAACAAAAGGCATCGTTAAAAAGGAAGATATTCTACATAACGACCTGTTTTTTGATGGCTTTAAACATCAAATAAAACTAGCTAAAGAACACAACGGTTGGTTTACGGACGAGAACATTCTTTTTTCTTTAAGTAATTGGTCTAAAGCTTTGGTTGAAAGCAATATCAAACAATTTACCAAAAACTATCAGTTCCGTTCTATAGAACCTAAAAAAGTAGCCATTATTATGGCTGGGAACATTCCCTTGGTTGGTTTTCACGACTTCTTTTGTGTTTTGCTTTCTGGACATGAAGTTGTGGTGAAACAATCGTCTAACGACAAACATCTCTTGCCTTTTTTGGCTAAATATTTAGAATATATCGCTCCAAGTTTTAAAGGAAGAATAACTTTTACTGAAGGAAAATTAGAGAATTTTGATGCTGTTATTGCCACGGGAAGCGACAATACTGCCAGATATTTTGAATATTATTTTAAGGATAGACCTTCTATTATTAGGAAAAACAGAAATTCTGTAGCCATTTTAACCGGAAAGGAAACCGAAGAACAATTAACACAACTTTCTCACGATATTTTCAGATATTACGGTTTGGGCTGTAGAAACGTGTCTAAGTTATTTGTACCAAAAGACTATAATTTTGAAGGTTTTTTTAAAGCCATGTATGCGTGGCATCCCATAATAAACGAAGCCAAATACGCCAATAATTACGACTATAATAAAGCCGTATATTTAATGAGTGAATTTGATATGTTGGAAAATGGGTTTTTAATGATCAAAGAAGATGCTAGCTATGCCTCACCGATTGCTACGGTATTTTATGAACATTTTGATTCTTTGGAAACCTTGAGAAATACCTTAGAAAAAAATTCTGAAAACATACAATGTGTTGTCTCAAACAATCTGTCTAACAAGGATATAGCATTTGGAGATACTCAAAACCCAAAACTTTGGGATTTTGCAGATGGGGTTGACACATTAAACTTTTTGTTGAAAATTTAGTTGATAATTAATTTAAAATACATTTCAATTTCTTTAAGAATTTAGCACCTTTGCCGTTAAAATTTAAGACTTTTTTATCTATCTCCTTATCTTTATAAAAAGTAACAAGGAAATAGATGTTTAACTAAATACCCGTTCCAATTGCTTGGAAAACACTTATGAAAAAACATAATTTTAGTGCAGGACCATCTATTCTTCCTCAAGAAGTCTTATTAAAAGCTTCGGAAGCCGTTATGGATTTCAATAACGAAGGCTTATCCATTCTGGAAATTTCACATAGAAGCAAAGCTTTTGTTGATGTTATGGAAAAGGCCAGATCTTTAGCTTTAGAACTTTTAGGTCTAGAAGGGAAAGGTTATAAAGCCCTGTTTTTACAAGGAGGTGCAAGTACCCAATTTTTGATGGTAGCCCTTAATTTATTAGAAAAAAGAGCTGGATATTTAAACGCGGGTACCTGGAGCGATAAAGCCATCAAAGAAGCACGTATTTATGATGATGTATTTGAAGTGGCTTCCTCTAAAAGCGCTAAATACAACTACATTCCTAAAGGTTATGAGATTCCTTCAGAATACGATTATTTTCACTGTACTTCCAACAATACCATTTATGGTACACAAATGAAATCCTTTCCAAAGTGCGACATCCCAATGGTATGCGATATGAGTAGCGATATTTTATCACGTAATTTGGACTATACCCAATTTGATTTGATTTATGCCGGCGCCCAAAAAAACTTGGGAGCTGCAGGTACAACTTTAGTAGTGGTTAAAGAAGATATTTTAGGGAAGGTTTCGAGAAAAATTCCATCCATGATGGATTATAAATTGCATATAGAAAAAGGCAGCATGTATAACACGCCTCCTGTTTTTGCCGTTTATACCTCTATGTTGACTTTAGAATGGTTGAAAAATCTAGGAGGAATTAAAGCTGTAGAAAAACAAAACGAAATGAAAGCGCGCGTAATGTACTCTGAAATTGATTTAAATCCCCTATTTAAAGGCTATGCTGCAAAAGAAGACCGCTCTTACATGAACGCAACTTTTACTTTAGTTAATGATAATTTAAAGGAAACTTTCGAGGCCATGCTTAAAGAAGCAGGTATTAGTGGCGTTAACGGACATAGAAGTATTGGAGGCTATAGAGCATCCATGTACAACGCAATGCCTTTGGATAGCGTGAAAGCTTTGGTGGAAGTTATGAGCGAATTGGAGACTAAAGCGTAGTGATCAGTCTTACATCCTCAAAAATAAAATTAATATAAGTTATAATTTAAGAATGAAAATACTAGCAAACGACGGAATTTCAAAAAGTGGTATAGAAGCCTTAGAAAAAGATAATTTTGAGGTTATCACAACCACAGTAGCACAGGAACAGTTAATAAACTATATCAATAAAAACGACATAGATGTTTTGCTGGTACGAAGCGCCACTCAAGTGCGCAAAGATTTAATAGATGCCTGCCCTAGTTTAAAAGTTATTGGACGTGGAGGCGTTGGAATGGACAATATAGATGTGGATTATGCCAGAAGTAAAAATATTCACGTTATAAACACTCCAACAGCTTCTTCACATTCGGTTGCCGAATTGGTTTTTGCCCATTTATTTGGAGGGGTTCGTTTTTTACACGATAGTAACAGATGCATGCCTTTAGATGGCGATACTCAATTTAAATCCTTAAAAAAGAACTATGCTAAAGGTGTAGAATTAAGAGGTAAAACGCTGGGTATTATTGGTTTTGGACGTATAGGAAGAGAGGTTGCCAAGATTGCCTTAGGAATTGGAATGCGCGTAATTGCCAGCGATAAGTTTGTTGGAAAGGCTGATATTAAGGTGGAGTTTTACAACGGACAGTTTATCAATGTTGAAATTAAAACCGAGTCTATGGAAGACATCTTAAAAAGCGCGGATTTCATCACCTTACATGTTCCTATCCAAGACGAATATGTTATTGAAGAAAGACATTTCGCCATGATGAAAAATGGTGTTGGAATTATCAATGCCGCACGTGGAGGTGTTATTAATGAAGTGGCTTTAGTAGACGCTTTGGAAAGTGGAAAAGTAGCTTTTGCAGGTCTAGATACTTTTGAAGAAGAGCCAACTCCGGCTATCCAAGTATTAATGAATGGTAGAATTTCATTAACCCCGCATATTGGCGCTTCCACCAACGAAGCCCAAGAAAGAATAGGCGTTGAATTAGCCGAACAAATTATAAGTCTTTTAAAAACAGAAAAAGCCTAAGTCTGCTAACAAACAACATTTTAAAAGCCTATAAATTTTATTTTTTACAGGCTTTTTTGTACTTTAACAACTTCAATAAAAAAATATAAATAAATGGCAGGAATTTTAGATTTATTAAATAGCGATATGGGTAAAACCATCATTAATGGAGTGGCTGGGCAAACCAAACAATCGGAAGACAAAACAAGTCAGGTTTTAACCATGGCACTACCCGTATTAATGCAAGCTATGAAACGCAACGCTGCAACACCTCAAGGTGCCGAAGGCCTTTTAAGCGCTTTAAACAGCAAACAAGAAGGCAATATTCTTGATAATTTAGGTGGTCTTTTTTCTGGAGGTGTTAATGCCGATGTATTAACCGACGGAAGTAAGATTTTAGGTCATGTTTTAGGTGGAAAACAACAGCATGTTGAAAATGCAATTGGCGCACGTGCAGGAGTGGATGCAGAATCTGTTGCCAATATTTTAAAAGTGGCTGCCCCCCTATTAATGGGAATGCTAGCCAAACAAACTAAAGAAAAAAGTGTGAGTAGCCCTTCAGGTTTAGAAGGTATGTTAGGCGGTTTATTAAGTGGTAGTTCTTCTAAAAACGAACAAAGCTTTTTAGAGTCTATCTTAGATGCGGATGGCGACGGAAGTATTATAGACGATGTGGCTGGAATGATTTTAGGAGGAAGTAAAAAGAAAGGTGGCCTGGGAGGTTTGCTAGGAGGACTTTTTGGAAAATAAGAAGTTCAAACCAAAATATTAAAAAGTCAAACTTAGGTTTGGCTTTTTTTGTTAAAACCATACAAAATCAACGAACCAAGGCATGATTTTTGTATCTTTAAATGAAACAAAACGCCATGAAATCCTTTCTATATATCTTTTTAATTACTGGTTTTTTATACAGTTGTAAATCCTCTCAGTCTACAGATGCATCTTCTAAGCAAGAAGAGGTACAATTAACTAAAAACGACACTGTCTCTATTGCTAACAACGATTTAGAATACGAACTGATCATTATAGAACCTGGGTTTAATTTTTGGTTAGAAACCAAAGCGAGACCTAGAGGGTATTACGAACAAGACTTTATGGAAACTAGAAATTTACGTTATGTCGATGCTTGGAATGACAGAGCCATGCATCCTTTGGAGTATCCTTCCGGTTTGTACGAATCTAGAATTTATTACGATCCAACGGTCAATTATGGCTACGAAGTAAACTACAAATTGTACAACTATTTCATCTACTTTCAATTAACCTATAAGCAACAATTAACTAGTTTTATTCCTAGAATTTAGAGTATCTTTGCAGTTTTAAATACCCCCCTAATGGAGACCTTCAAAAAAAACTGGGAAATACAAAAAAATTGGCAACTTCTCTTTCCTGTACTTGGGATTTTAGCTTTGGTTTATAGTTCCTTTAAATTGGCAGATGCCCTTTTAAAAGAATATCATTTGCTTGTTAAAATTGGAGTTACAGCTGTTTTGTTTTTTGCTTTACTCAAGTTCATTTTATTCCTATTCAAAAAACTGGAAGATAGATGGGTTGTGGAATATAAATGGGAACTGATTCGTATTTTTATTGTTTTTGCCATTACCGGAACCTCTTCCTTATTTGTTGGCAGGCCCATTATTAAACTTTTGGGAATTACTAAAGAAAACTTAAATATTACCGTCTATTGGATTTTATACATTATCATTGGACTTATCTTTTATCAAATACTATTGGTAACCACCGGTTGGCTTTTTGGTCAATTTAAATTCTTTTGGGAATTTGAAAAGAAAATGCTCCGTAGGTTTGGCCTAAAACGCTTTTTAGATTAGTGCAACACATCAAACAACATATTATTTTTAAAGGACTTTCAATACTTTTGATAGTGTTGGTTCTAACCCCTTCTGTTGTTAAATTATCACATACTTTTGGTCATAGCCATCATAAGCACGAAGTTTGTATAGGCGAGCCTCAAACGCATTTACACACTTTGGATGTGGATTGCGAGTTTCATAAATTTCAAATAAACACCGCATTTACCCTTGAAGAAAATGCTTATAAACTTCTTTTAAAACAAGAAAATCATCAAGTAATAAATTCACAGTATTTTTTTATTAGTGAATTTCAAGCCCTTCATTTCTCCCTCCGTGGACCACCTTCTTATAATAGTTAATTTTTTAAACTAATTTTTTGATGCTGAAACTACTTCGGTCATCACTCTTTTTAACTATTATAATTAAAACACATGAAACAAATAACATACTTGTTTCTTCTATGGTTTACGCCAACTATGTTTGCGCAAAATACTGTTGAAGGAACCCTAGTCGAACATCATACAAACAAGCCTATTGCTTTTGCCAACATCTATTTTCCACAGTTGGAAAAAGGAACGACTACCAACGAATCTGGTTATTTTATATTAAACAATTTACCTTCTGGAAATTATAAAATAGTTTGTTCATTTATGGGTTATGAGTCCTATTCCAAAACTATTTCGATTCCATTAAATCGAAAACTTGAAATAGCTTTAAATCCTTCAGCTATAGAAATGAGCGAAATAATTATTTCTACCCCTTTTCATAAATTACAAAGTGAAAATGTGATGAAAGTCGAGCAAGCAAAAATTTCAGACCTCAAAGCGAAAGGCGCTCTAACCCTAGCTGACGGATTAACAAATATTGCTGGAGTAGAAAGTATTAGCACAGGAATTGGAATTGGAAAACCCGTTATTCGTGGGCTTAGTTCCAATCGTGTTTTGGTTTATACTCAAGGTGTCAGGCTGGAAAATCAGCAGTTTGGTGATGAACATGGGTTGGGTCTAAATAATTCGGGAGTGGAAAGTGTGGAAGTTATAAAAGGTCCTGCTTCCCTACTCTATGGTAGCGATGCACTTGGTGGCGTTTTATATATAAACCCAGAGAGATTTGCTCCACAAAACTCAAATGCAGCCGACTTTGAAGGCACTTATTTTGGAAATACCTTGGGTTACTCGGCAAATGTAGGCTATAAAGAATCTGCCGAAAAACTGAAGTTTCTTGTTAGAGGAAGCATGAGCGAACATTCAGATTATAAAACAGCCGATTATAGAGTAACCAATTCCCGTTTTGAAGAACAAGATTTTAAGGCAGGCATCGGATTTCAGGACAAGCAATTTAAAACAGAATTCAGGTACAATATGAACCATTCTAAATTAGGAATTCCTGATGAAATTGGTGAGCAAACTACCAGCAAAAATCCGGAGTTGGCTTATCAGGACATCACCAATCACGTGTTTAGCTCCAAGTCTAACATCTATTTTGAAAATTCCAGTTTAGACATCAATTTAGGATATATTTATAACGATAGAAATGAATTTGAAGAACCACACGATCATGACGATCACGACGATCATGACCACGAAGATGAACATGACGGATTGGAAGCAGCCCTTCAAATGAAACTAAAAACCTTTAATTACGATATAAAATATCAATTACCGGTTTATGGGAAATTTGAAACTATTGTTGGTACCCAAGGAATGCACCAAACAAACGGTAATTATGGTGAAGAGATATTAATCCCTGATGCCACCACAAACGACTTTGGTCTTTTTGGGATGGCTCACATTCATTTTAATAAGGCAGATGTACAAGTTGGTGCGCGTTTCGACACCAGACAAATAGAGGTGGTAAACGGGTTCACTAAAAACTTCAATAGTTTTAATGGCGCCTTAGGTGTTAAAACCAAATTATTTGAAGTTATTACGGCTAGATTAAACTTGGCTTCTGGTTTTAGAGCACCAAATTTGGCGGAATTAACGTCTTACGGAACACATGAAGGCACAAATAGATTTGAAATTGGAGATGAAAATCTGACGAGTGAACAAAATTTCCAAACCGATTTGTCATTTGAATTTAAAAGTGACCATGTGGAGTTTTATGTAAATGGATTCTATAACTTAGTAAACGATTATATTTTTCTTCAGCCAGAAGGCACCTTTATCGATGGAACGCCTGTTTATAATTATGTGCAAGAAGATGCCAAATTATATGGTGGTGAAATTGGATTTCATTTTCATCCACATCCTTTAGATTGGTTGCATGTAGAGAGTAGTTTTGAATCGGTTACCGGAAAACAAGATAACGATAGCTATTTGCCAATGATTCCTGCAAACAGTTTGAGCAATACGCTTCGAGTGGAATTTAATACCAAATGGGTGGATAAACTCTATAGTTTTGTTAAACTACAATCGACTTTTGCACAAAACCACAGCAATGACTTCGAAACAAATACCCCAGGTTATAATTTATTAAGCGCTGGTATTGGTGGAAATGTAAGTCTGTTTAAAAACAACTTGAATATTGCTGTTTCTGGAACGAACCTGACAAATAAAACCTATATCAACCACTTATCTCGATTAAAGGATGAAGGTATTTATAATATAGGAAGAAATATTAGTGTCTCACTTTCTTATAGCTTGTAAGAGATTTAAAAAAAAAGCCCAATTAAAACGCTCTTAAAATAGTTATTATTTTGAGAGCGTTTTTAAGTTTATATTATTTTGCATTTACTGGAACACTTGCTTTTTTCCTAGAAAATACAAAGGTGTACAACCACATTAGTGTAAACGTGGGAATAATATCTATCATAGGTAAGGCCTCTTCAACAAATGAAATAACGGCTGCTATTTTTCCTTTTCTACCAGGATACAATCTGGTCATTAAATATGCCGATAAAGGTGCCCAAACAAAATCGAAGGGTGGAAATACATAAGAGATATACCCCATTAAATCAAACAGGATTCCCAATAGGAGTTTTTTAATTTTAGAACGATTTTCTACAGTCATATATAGTATTAATTACTAACATCTTACCAAAAAACATTCCAAAATTAAAGTTTATGACAAAATTTATGTTTAGAACCATTTAGTAGCTTGGCATATTAGTAAATTAGCTGTTTTAAGATATTTTTAACTTTTACTTTATATCTTTTAAAATGTACAAGATTAGATTTGTTAGGTTAAGATGTAACAATTTCCAAAATTTGTACTCTTTAAGTCATCAACCAATTATATTATTGTAATGAAGCTGTCTTTATTTTTAATTGTTTTTATTTTATTTTCTAGTTCTTTCTTTGCTCAAGATAAAAAATCCATTCATATAAAACGAGCGGATATCGCACCAAAAATTGATGGCATTCTAGACGATTTAATATGGGAAAATGCTGAATTAGCTGAAGATTTCATCCAATTTAGACCAGATGTAGGAGTACAAGAAAAGCCTTATCAAAAAACTCAAGTGAGAGTTACTTACGATGATGATGCCATTTATTTTGGGGCTTATCTTTACGATAATCCAGAGGAAATAACAAAACAATTTCAAAGTCGTGATAATTTTGGACTCAACGATTTTTTTGCAATAGTTTTAAATCCTAACAACGATTCACAAAACGATACAGAGTTTTTTGTTTTCCCAACAGGAAACCAAGCAGACGCGATAAGCTCACCAAATATCGGAGAAGATTTTGGATGGAATGCCGTTTGGGAAAGTGCTGTAAAAATTGTTGATGACGGATGGATTGTCGAAATGAAAATCCCTTATTCCGCCTTGCGCTTTTCCAACAAAAAAGAACATATTTGGGGCTTGCAATTTCATAGACAATTCCGATCAGATAAATCGCAATACACATGGAATCCTATAAATCCCGAAGTAGGAAGCATTAGTTTATATCATGGACAAGTTCTGGGAATAAAAGACATCCAACCTCCTACCCGACTTATGCTGTATCCATATGCTTCAACCGTAATTAGTAAGGAAGGAGACGGCAATATTACAGACGAATACCATGTTGGAATGGATTTGAAATATGGAATTACAGAAAACTTCACCTTAGACGCCACCTTAATTCCCGACTTTAGCCAAGTAGGTTTTGACGATGTGCAACTAAATTTAACTCCTTTTGAACAACAATTTTCGGAACAACGCCAATTCTTTACCGAAGGCGTCGATTTATTCACCAAAGGTGATTTGTTTTATTCCAGACGTGTTGGAAATGCACCAACCGGAGATGTTACTTTGGGCCCAGATGAAATTCTCGACAGCTATCCGGATAAAGTGAAAATGCTAAACGCCTTTAAAGTTTCTGGAAGAACAAAGGACGGCTTAGGAATTGGAGTGTTTAATGCCATTACACAAAAAACCTATGCCACAATTAAAGACACAATAACCAATAATTCCAGAAAAGAATTGGTCGAACCCTTAGCAAACTACAATATTTTTGTTGTAGATCAGCAGTTTAACGGCAACTCCTCTGTAAGTTTAATTAATACCAACGTAACTAGAAACGGGCATTTTAGAGATGCCAACGTAACCGCTTTATTATTGGATTATGCAAACAAAAAAAACACCCTTGGCGTTGGCGCTGCCGTAAAACACAGTTTCCTAAATTTAGAAAATGATAACGAAAGTGGTTTTAACACCCAATTTGAAATTGGTAAAATAAGTGGAAATTATCAATATAGTTTTGGTCATGAACTCGCCGATAAAAATTATGATATAAACGATTTCGGAATTAATTTTAAAAACAACTATAGCAATTTTAGCGCCGATTTTTCCTATCAAATATTTGAACCTGTTGGCAACTTAATAAACCTCTATTATGGATTTTGGTACAACTACAGCATGCTATATAATCCAAGTACCTATACCGGAAACAACGTTGGAAGTAGAATCACTTTAGAAAATAAAAATTTACTTAGTTATGGTGGGAGAATAAATTATGAAATAGGCAAACAATACGATTATTACGAAGCAAGAACAGAAGGTCGTTATTTTATTTACGAAAACTTCTTAAGTTCCAGCGGATGGATTTCATCAAACTACAACAAAACCTTTGCATTAGATGCGGAACTTGGTTTTGAAACCTTATTTGAAACAGATCGTGATGTTTTTAATGTTGAATTAGGAATTAGTCCTAGAATCAGATTTAACGACAGATTTACCTTGATTTATCGAGCAGATTATATCCAAGCTAAAGGAGACAGAGGATTTATTCAAAACTTAGGAAGTGATATTATTTTTGGGCAACGAGACCAAAATACGCTTGTAAATACCATTACAGGAAATTACAATTTTAACGTGTTTCATGCCCTGTCCTTATCCTTTAGAAATTATTGGAGCGTAGTTACCTACAACAACCAATTATACACCTTGGAAGCTAATGGACGTCTAAGTACAGAAAATGGCTATACTTTAGATGATATAAACAACCCAGATGTTAATTTCAATACGTGGAATCTGGATTTTGGTTACTCTTGGCAATTTGCTCCTGGCAGTACGTTAACAGCTTTATACAGAAACAGTTTGTTCGATTTTTCCAATGCATCCAGAGATAGTTATTTTAATAGTGTGAACCATCTGTTTAAACAGCCTATAGACCATAATTTCTCAATAAGACTGGTTTATTACATCGATTACAACCAAATGAAAAATATATTTACCAAGAAACACAGCTGATAATTGTACATCAGGTCTTATTGTATTAAATTCACCACTTCTATAGGTTTTATATGATTCAAGCAAAAAACATCCATAAGTACTTTAACGATTTACACGTTTTAAAAGGTGTGGATTTAGATATTAAAAAAGGTGAAATAGTTTCGGTAGTTGGTGCTTCGGGTGCCGGAAAAACCACCTTGCTCCAAATTCTTGGTACTTTGGATAAGCCTTCGTCTAAAGAAAAAAGCGAATTTATTATTAATGGCACTAGTATTAGTTCATTAAACGATAAAGCTTTGGCTAAATTTAGAAATGAGCATATTGGATTTATTTTTCAATTTCATCAGCTTTTACCGGAGTTTACTGCATTAGAAAATGTTTGTATTCCCGCATATATTAAAAGAACTAAAAAATCGGAGGCTGAAAAACGTGCGAAAGAATTACTGGATTTTTTAGGTTTATCAGATAGATATCACCACAAACCAAACGAATTGTCTGGTGGTGAGCAACAACGTGTAGCCGTAGCGAGAGCTTTAATAAATAATCCAGAACTTATTTTTGCCGATGAACCTTCAGGAAATTTAGACAGTGAATCTGCTGAAAACCTGCATCAATTATTTTTTAAACTTCGTAATGAATTCGGACAAACCTTTGTGATTGTTACGCATAACCAAGAATTAGCTGATATGGCTGACAGAAAACTCACCATGGTCGACGGGAAGATTATCTATTAAAAACTTAAAGTATGTCTTTAAAACTTCATAAAATCTTCCTGAAATATTTGTTTTAATCTCTCTAATAATTCATTGGCGTTTTCTATAGAGAAAACCATAGGTGGCTTTATTTTTAAGGCATTGTTATCTTTGCCATCGGTACTCATTAAAATTCCAAAATCCTTCATTCTATTCGCTAAATAAGCTGCTTTTTCAGCTAAAGGTGCTTTGCTTTCATCTGTCAGTTCAAAACCTAAAAACAAACCTTGTCCGCGAACATCCCTAAGTATTGGAAATTCCTTTTGTAGTTTTATCAATTCGTCTTTTAAATACATTCCTACTTTTAGTGCGTTTTCCTGAAGTTTTTCATCTTTTATCACTTGTAAAACCTCTTTTCCAATAGCACAAGAAACCGGATTACCTCCAAACGTGTTAAAATATTCCATCCCATTGGCAAAGGCATTGGCAACTTCTTGCGTACAAACTACTGCGGCCAGTGGATGCCCATTTCCAATAGGTTTTCCAATGGTAACAATATCTGGAATAACATCGTGCAACCGAAATCCCCAAAAGGCATGACCAATCCGTCCACAACCCGTTTGTACTTCGTCTGCAATGCAAAGGCCTCCAGCATTTCTAACGGCTTGGTAAGCCAGTTTTAAATAGTTTTCAGGAAGTTCTACTTGTCCGCCGCAACTAATGATGCTTTCACAAATAAAACCGGCTACTTGTCTACCTTTTGCATGAATATTTTCAATTTGTTCTTCTATATGTTTAGCATACTTTTCCGCCGTATGTTCCCCTTGATACAAACCTCTAAAGGTATCAGGAAGCGGAACAATATGGGTGTGTTCTGGCGCTCCTTGGCCTCCCTTTCCATCAAATTTATAGGAGCTGATATCAATACAGGCATTGGTGTTTCCATGATAGCCTATTTCAACCGCAATCATGTCTTTGGCTTGGGTAGAAGCTTTCGTCATCCGCAAGGCTAATTCGTTGGCTTCACTGCCTGAGTTTACAAAGTGAACAACCGATAACTCTTTAGGAAAAGTTTCTAATAACTCCTTGGCAAAGGCATTGATGTTTTCATGTAAATAACGGGAGTTGGTATTTAAAACAGCCATTTGCTCTTGACCTGCTTTTACTACTCGAGGATGTTCGTGCCCCACATGAGCCACATTATTTACGGTATCCAGATATTTTCTACCTGTATCGTCTATTAAATACACACCTGAACCACGTTCCATTTTAAGTGGTTTTTTATAGGATAAACTTAAACTTTTTCCAAGATGTTCCTTTCTGAAATCTAGAAGATCCTTCTTAGAATTCTTTTGATGCGAATCTAAACCTTCATCTTTAAACAACAGGTTTGGGTTTGGACATAAACTGCTCCAAACAGATAAATTATTTGGGAAAGCAACCCCTGGAAAGTCATGTGTATAGTTCAACATATCCAACATAATTTGAAAGTGCAAATGTGATGCCCAATCGCCATTTTCATTGACATCTCCAACATAAGCAATCAAATCGTTCTTATTTATTTTCTGTCCTTTTTTAACAAGCTTGAAACTACTTTCAGATAAATGCCCATACAAGGTATAAAACGGAATTCCAGAGTCTGTTTCATGTTTTAAAATTAAAGTAGGGCCATAATCCTTATTGTTTCCATTGTTATACATACTAAAAACTTCCCCTTGAAAAGGTGCGTGAATGGCTGTGTTTGCTTTAACCCAGAAATCAACTCCTAAATGTGTGGTTCGGTATTCTGGTCCTGAGTTACCTTCTTTTTGATAAGCCTTTGTGCTGTAAAATGGGCGCACTTCCAAATAGCCACCAGCCAGCAGAACTTTAGGTTTTTCGGCTTGTAATCTATTTATTTTAAAACTTGTCAGTTCTAAATCGTTGTATTCATTTTCAGTCCCCAACCACTTACTGGCAATACTCATATCTATGCTGTGAATGCTATTGAAATCAAGCGTTGGAAAGATTGTATTTAAAGATGTTTCTTGCGTTTTTGTCCATCTTAAAAAATCCTTTTCATTGGGATGAGCGCTGAAACCACAAGCGGACCTGAAACTGTAATGAACCAAGTTCTCATCAAGATCTTTCCATCTTTTCAAAACATCTAAAGCCGGCTTCTCACTAATCAGTAAATAGCTGTTATCTGGTTCTTTTTGTTTGTTTAAAGCAGATTTAGTGACGCTAATAACCAAGCGCATGGCAACCAAATTATACAAGAATTGAAGCTCCTCTTCCTGCAAGGAATATTGGTTGTGATAGCCAGAAACAATTGGCAAAGCAGCCGCCAATAAATCTGGTTTATCCATAATAGCATACGCCATGGCAACGGCCAAATCGTTGATGGATTGCGTATAAATAGCATCGCCATAATCGATAATGGCTGTAACTTCTGGATCTATTAAGTGGGTTGAAACAAGAATGTTGTTATCGTTGGCATCATTATGAACGACTGTTTTTCTAAGGTTTCCATAGGCGTTTTGAAACGTTTCAAACTGCTTTTGAAAATAAGAGACACAGATTTGGTTTTCAGCAGAAAACAACTCCAAATGTTTAAACGTCCATTCGGCTTGGGCTATATCCCAATCAAATTCTCTATGGATTTTTTTATGCTCAAAACCTTCCAAAGCATTGGTTATTTTTCCAGCTTCTGTGCCTAAACTATAAAGCAAATCGTCTTTTATAGGATTTACCGAAGCCCACAGTCTGCCGTCTATCCATGATAGCAATCTAACAAACCTTTTATTTCCTTGAGCATCATTAATTGAGCTGATGTATTTTCCATGAATATCCGGAAAAATTTTGGGAGCCATCAAATCGCTTTCAGATAGATATTGAAGAATGTCCTTTTGAAATTCTAAATATTCTAAATCCTCATTGGGTCTGCTTATTTTTAGAATATAGCTTTCCGACTTCGTTTTAATCCTAAAGTTGAAATCCAGTTCTCCGGGTAAAATTTTTATTTCTCCCTCAAGATTATAAAGGCTTTTTGCAATTTCTTGAGCTTGTTCTGGACGAATTTTTATATGTGAATAATCAGCAGACATGAGTTGTTTTTTGAATTGAAAATAAGATAAACGAAGTTAGTTTTTTTTAAATGAATAATTCGAATGGGAAACCTCCTATTTTTAAAAATAGATCCATATTTTTAGGGATTCAAATAGCAAAAACATTGAACAAAACAGAATTAAAGGAATTTTTAGACGCTAAAGTGATCCAATACAATCGGCCAGATTTTATAACAAGCGATCCCATTCAAATTCCACATCTTTTCAGTAAAAAAGAAGACATAGAAATTGCTGGATTCCTTACAGCAACAATTGCTTGGGGAAATAGAAAAAGCATTATCAACAATGCCAATAAAATGATGGACTTATTAGAACATGCTCCATACGATTTTGTTTTAAATCATCAAGAGCAAGACTTGGAAGCTTTGCTCCCATTTGTTCATAGAACTTTTAATGGTACCGATTTCATCACTTTTATTAAGGCATTACAACATATCTATAAAAACCATCAGGGTTTGGAAGCTGTTTTCTCTAATATAAACAACCATAATTCTTTACAAGGGGCCATTCATCAGTTTAAAAGGGTGTTTTTCGAAATTGAACACCTACCAAGAACCCAAAAACATGTGAGCGATCCGTTAAAAAATTCGGCGGCAAAAAGAATCAATATGTATTTAAGGTGGATGGTTAGAAATGACCAAACTGGAGTGGATTTTGGGATTTGGAAAAGTATATCACCTTCGTATTTATCCTGTCCATTAGATGTGCATTCTGGAAATGTAGCTCGAAAACTTGGTATCTTAACCAGAAAACAAAACGATGCCAAAGCGCTTTTGGAATTAGATACTGCCTTACGAAAATTAGACCCAAAAGATCCCGTAAAATATGATTTTGCGTTGTTTGGTCTAGGTGTTTTTGAAGGATTTTAACAGTTTTAAAAAATGGCTTTAAATAAAACCAATTATCTTTAAGGTTTTTAAATTATACCTTATAAAAATATTTTATAACTTATGAGAAATCTCTTTTTACTTTTAGCCACAATTTCTACAAGCTTGCTGTTTTCGCAAGTCCTAAAAATTCCAGTGGACACCATGGTTGTTACCAATCATGCCATAACAATTAATGGGCAAAACTTATCTTATCAGGCAACAGCTGGAACCCAACCTGTTTGGAATAATAAAGGGGAACCTATTGCTACTTTATTTTATACCTATTATAAAAAAAGCAATAGTGAAAAAGAAAAACGTCCCATCATTTTTTCTTTTAATGGCGGACCAGGTTCGGCTTCTGCTTGGATGCACATAGCTTACACGGGACCTGTAATTTTGAATATTGATGACGAAGGGTATCCCGTACAACCTTATGGTGTTAAAGACAATCCACACTCCATCTTGGATGTGGCAGATATTGTTTTTATCGATCCTGTAAACACAGGGTATTCCAGAATGGTTGCAGATAAAGAAGGAAAATTGCCAGATAGAAAAATATTTTTCGGGATTAATGCAGATATCACATATTTAGCCGAATGGATGAATACGTTTGTAACTAGAAATAACCGTTGGGAATCGCCAAAATACTTAATTGGTGAAAGTTATGGAGGCCCAAGAGTTATGGGTTTATCTAGAGAATTGCAAAACAGCCAATGGATGTATTTAAATGGCGTTATTTTGGTGTCTCCTGCCGATTATAAAATTTATTCAACCAATCAACCTATTTACTCCGCATTAAATTTACCTTATTTTACAGCGGCCGCCTGGCATCAAAAAGCTTTACCGGCCTCTTTACAACAAAAGGATTTATTGGATATTTTACCTGAAGTAGAAACTTATGCCATTAATAATTTAATGCCTGCCATTGCAAAAGGTGGTTTTATTTCTGCTGAAGAAAAAAATCAGGTAGCTGAAAAAATGAGTTTGTATTCAGGATTGGACAAAAAAGCCATTTTGGATCATAATTTAAATGTGCCAACCAGTTTCTTTTGGAAAGAGTTGTTGCGAGATAAAGGCTATACGATTGGGAGATTGGATTCCCGTTATTTAGGAATCGATAAAATGACCGCTGGAAATACTCCAGATTACAGTGCGGAATTAACATCTTGGTTACACTCGTTTACGCCAGCCATTAATTACTACATCCGTGAAGAACTGAAATTTAAAACAGACATCAAATACAACATGTTTGGCGATGTCCATCCTTGGGATAGAGAAAATGATAACACGAGAGATGGTTTACGTCAGGCCATGGCTCAAAATCCGTACTTAAAAGTTTTGGTCCAATCTGGTTATTACGATGGGGCAACCACTTATTTTGCTGCAAAATACACGGTTGGACAACTGGATCCGAGTGGCATTATGAAAGATCGCTTTTCTTTTAAGGCCTATAGAAGTGGCCACATGATGTATTTAAGAAAAGACGATTTAAAAGCTGCTACAGAGGATATCAGACAATTTATTAAGGACTCCGAGTCTAAAGGAAAGGCCGCAAAGTATTAAACATAAAAAAACCTGATGAAACAAATCGTCAGGTTTTTTTTATATCAATTCTTAAATTTTTATCCTTTTAACCAAGCTTTGCGCAAAGCTTTTTGAGCTTCAGTAGCATTCGGGTTTTCAACTAAAGTTTTTCCTAGAGTATAAGATTTTGCAACAGTGGCGTTAATAACAACTTCTTTACCATCTCTCTCTAATTTTAATTCAATTTCTTTTCCTGGCTCCCACATAAATACTTGTTGGAAAATAGAATTAGCAGTCATTAAATTAACTTCTTCCCCATTAATAGATCTAATCACATCGTTAGGTTCTACCCCATTGTCATGCCAAAAACTATTATCACTTACCAAGCTGTTAAAATAAATACTTCCATCGGCTTGATTGGCTCCAAAAATTAAAGCACCACTGTTTTGTAGCAGATTGGTTTCTACCCTACTCTCTCCCATTTCAAGGCCCACTTTCGCAAAAAACTCTTTATAGTTAATTGGTAAATCGCCTGCCACATGTGTTTGTAAAAATGCATCTATAGAAGGATAGGTCATTTCGGTAATTTCACCAAAAAGCTCATCGTCTTTAAAAGGTTTATTTTCACCATATTTTTGAGAAAGTTGTTTCATTAAAGAAAGAATTCCACGGTTTCCGTTACTTTCTTCACGCATTAAAATATCGATACACATACCAATTAAGGCTCCTTTTTGATAGACGTTGTAATACTGACTGGCATAAGGTTCGTCCAAAACATTTTCACTCATGATGGTGAAACTCATGGCATCATTCATTCCTGATGCCGTTTGGATTTTCTCCATGATTTTGGCATAAAACTGCTCTTCAGAAATTAAATTCTGATCCACTTGGAATAAGGTAGCAAAATACTCGGTCACCCCTTCATACATCCATAAATGCTTAGAGAAGGTTGGTTTGTTATAATCGAAATAATGCACATCTTCAGAATGTACACTTAATGGTGTTACTATATGAAAAAACTCATGCGAAACCACATCGATCATACTTTCTGCCAAAGCTTCAAAAGGAATGGCTTCTGGCATCACAACCGTTGTAGAAGTATGATGTTCTAAAGCTCCAAATCCTTTTGGCGACTCGTCATCTCCACGAGATAAATACAGATATATATCATAACGAGGCGTGCTATTGATGTCTCCCAAATATGTTTTTTGTGCTTCCATCATAGTTTTCATGGTTTCACTTAAAGCTTTAGCTGTGTGCACCTGATTAGGAGAATATACACTTAAAACTATTTTTATGTCACCCACTTGAAACTCTTCCACATCCAAGTTTCCATACATCATCGGGTTATCGGTAATATCAAAATATCTTTGAGCAAAATAACTTGTGGTCACAGAAGTACCATCTTCACTTGTTTTTTCAGCAACATCCTGTAAGGAAGAAACACGAACAAAATCTGCAGGTGCCGTAACATCCAAAGTATATTGGTTATTTTTCAAGGAATCGAAATACCCAATAAATCCATGTAAATTCAATAAGTAATTATCTGGTTCAATATTGGTTCCTGCAGGAGAAAAAGGTGTGTCTCCACCGATACCACCAGTTTCTTCCACGTCGAAAGTATCGTTAACCATATAGGTAATATAGTCCAAAGCCTTTGCATTGCTAATAGTCCAAGAGTTGGTGTCAATTTTATTTATTGTAAGCTCATTTCCGTTGTAATCGATAGCTTTTATATCTTCAATATACTTTCCGAAATCGCTTACAGAATAGGTGCCTTGAACAACTCTTGGCAATCTGTAAATAACGGTTTCTTCGGTAAATCTTCCAGGATTAATGGTTACAGGAACTTGATCGTTAATTACTTTTGTTAAATCAATAGTCGTTACAATTGGCGTACTTACAGCTAAATCTGCAGACGTTTTTGTGGATGGTCCACAGGCAACAAGTAAAAAACTGATGCTAAAAATGGTTAATAATTTCTTCATTTGAATGGTTTTTTTAATAATTGTCAGATATGACGTTCAAAAATACAATCTGTTACACTTATTTGGCTTAAGTTTTTGTTAAAATAACATGAATTGGCAGTGCCTAAAGTTATAGGTACTTGAAGTGTCTAAAGTTTTAAGTACTTAAAGTGCCAAAAGTTATAAGTACTTGAAGTGTATAAAGTTTTAAGTGTCTCAAGTTAAAAAACTATCTTCGTGTCATGCAAAACCCATTAATAAGCATCCTAACGCCTTTTAAAAATACGACTGAATTTTTAGCGGAATGCCTAGAGTCTATTCAAAATCAGACTTATAGCCATTGGGAATTACTTATAATAGACGATGGTTCTACCGATAAAAGCTACCAACTTGTAACCGACTTTGCAGAACAAGACAAACGCATCAAATTGTTTAAAAATCCTGGGGAAGGTATTCTTCCTGCACTACAATTTGCCTTAAAAAAAAGTACTGGTACCTATATAACCAGAATGGATAGTGATGATGTGATGACTTCACAAAAATTAGAAATTCTTCTGAATAATTTATTACAACACGGAAAAAACCATCTAGCAACCGGTTTGGTATCCTATTTTAGTGAAGAAGGCATCGGTGATGGGTATAAAAGCTACGAAGCTTGGTTAAATACGCTTACACAAACAGGTAGTAATTATTCTGAAATTTATAAAGAATGTGTCATTCCTTCTCCTTGTTGGATGGTTCATAAAGACGATTTATTGGTTTGTGAGGCTTTTAATCCGAAGGATTATCCCGAAGACTACGATTTAGCCTTCAGATTCTACAAACATCACTTAAAAGTGATACCGTGTGATCACGTATTGCATCTCTGGCGAGATTATAGCAGCAGAACTTCCAGAACCCACGAACATTATGCAGAAAACTATTTTTTGAAAATAAAACTGAGATATTTTTTGGAATTGGATCGCGATCCTTCTCGACCATTAGTTGTTTGGGGAGCTGGTTTTAAAGGAAAATCCGTTGCAAAATCACTGATTGAAAGACAAGTGGATTTTATCTGGATTTGCAACAACCCAAAGAAAATAGGAAAACATATTTACAATCAAGAACTCTTCGGCTTTAATTATTTAGAAGAATTAAAGCAATACCAATGCATTGTAGCCGTAGCTAATAAAACGTCCCAGCAATCTATTAGAAACTTTTTTAAAAGGCATAACAAAGTAGCAATGACGGACTATTTCTTCTTTTGCTAAACGCGTATTTGTGATATTTAACATGGGTTAATTGTTTGAAATTATCAAAATAAGCTAGTCTATTATCTTTTTTCTCTTATCTGTTTTTCAGCAAGTCATAAAAACAAAAAAACGCCATTTCTGACGTTTCCTTCCAATCTATATATTAATTTGTGCCGTAAGGCAACTAGTATTTACTTTGCAATATTAACCGCTCTCGTTTCTCTAATAACAGTTACCTTAACTTGCCCAGGATAAGTCATATCCGTTTGTATTTTTTGTGAAATATTAAAAGATAAATCCGCCGCGTTTTGATCGGAAACTTTTTCACTTTCAACAATAACACGTAATTCTCTACCTGCTTGAATGGCATAGGCTTTTTTAACACCGCCAAAACCAAAAGCAATATCCTCCAGGTCTTTTAAACGTTGAATATAACTATCCAATACCTGACGTCTAGCTCCAGGACGAGCTCCAGAAATAGCATCACAAACCTGAACTATAGGCGCTAAAAGCGAGGTCATTTCTATTTCGTCGTGATGCGCGCCAATGGCATTGCAAACATCTTCTTTTTCACCATACTTTTCAGCCCATTGCATTCCAAGAATAGCGTGTGGGGTTTCCATATCTGCTTCAGCATCTGGCACTTTTCCAATATCGTGTAACAGTCCGGCACGTTTTGCCATTTTTGGGTTTAAACCTAATTCCGCTGCCATAATTCCACAAAGTTTTGCAACTTCTCTGGAGTGTTGTAGCAGGTTTTGTCCGTATGATGAACGATATTTCATTCTTCCTACTACCTTAACAAGTTCTGGGTGTAAATTATGGATTCCTAAGTCGATGACGGTTCGCTTACCAACTTCTATAATTTCCTGTTCTATTTGTTTGGTTGTTTTTTGAACAACTTCTTCAATTCTAGCAGGATGTATTCTACCATCTGTTACCAATTTGTGTAAAGACAACCTAGCAATCTCACGTCTTACAGAGTCGAAACAAGATAAGATAATCGCTTCAGGGGTGTCATCCACAATAATCTCTACTCCTGTAGCAGCTTCTATGGCACGGATGTTTCTTCCTTCACGTCCAATAATTCGCCCTTTCACGTCATCGGATTCAATATTAAAAACAGACACACAGTTGTCTACTGCTTCCTCGGTTCCTATACGTTGAATGGTATTGATGATAATTTTTTTAGCATCTTGTTGTGCTGTAAGTTTTGCTTCCTCGAGTGTGCTCTGAATATAAGCCATAGCATCGCTTTTAGCCTCTCCTTTTAAAGATTCTACCAGTTGTGCTTTAGCTTCTTCGGCCGATAAACTAGAGATAACCTCAAGTTGTTCGATTTGGCTTTTACGAAGTTTATCTATTTCATCTTGTCTTTTTTCAAGAACGTCCACTCTAAAATCATAATCTTTAATCTTTTCGTCTAATTGTTGATTTTGTTTGGTATTCTTAGAAAGTTCGCTAGATAGCTGAGACTCTTTATCCCTGATGCGTTTTTCGGCATCTGCCATTTTTTTATCTCGAGACAAGATAACTTTCTCATGCTCCGATTTTAATTCGATAAATTTTTCTTTGGCTTGAAGGATTTTGTCTTTTTTAATGCTTTCACCTTCGCTATTAGCTTCCTTTAGAATAGCACCCGCCGATTTTTTAGCATTTTTTATAAGCTTAGAAGCATTGTTTCGCTCCAAAACTTTGGCGACAATAAAGCCGATTATAATTCCAAGCAGTATGCCCCCTATTATTGATATAATTGAAATTTCCATGTTAGTTTATTTATATAAAAAAAAAGCCTACACTAGTTTGTTTTGTAATAAACTCCTTATAACAAGTTTAGGGCTAACAAACTGATCAAAAATCTGCTTTAACAACCAAAATAAATTGGCGTTAGCAGCTCGCTTTTACAGTTTAAACTCACCCTTTTTAAAGAATTAATGTTGAGTTTTCCAAATAATAACTAATGTAGGCAGTAACCTTATTTATTTTAAAGAACGTTAAGAGTTTAAATGTACTTGTAACAAATTGTTTAAGGCGTTAAGCTTGTCTTCAACGTGTTCACTGACACTATCTTTATCTATCGATTTTTGTTCTACTTGAGATGCAAATTGTAATGCACACATGGCCAAAACATCTTGTTTATCTCTCACAGAATAACTTTGCTCAAATTGATTAATCATTGCTTCAATGTTTTTAGCAGCCTTACGCAATCCTTCTTCTTGGTTGGGCAAGATGGTTAACGGATATACCCTATTTGCTATAGATAACTTTATTTTAAGTTGATCTGACATGGAAAATTTTCTTTACATCAATCGGATAGTTGCGCAATACAATGATCAATTTCTCTAATTAATGTGTTTATTTTAAGCTTTGTTTCTCTTTTGTTTTCGTCACTACCAAGCATCGCATTTGCAAATTTGAGCGCCTCGTATTTTTCTTCCCAAGAAACGATAACTTGTTGTTGGTCAAGAAACTCTTGTCTAGAAATCTGCAACTCTTTTTCCAGTTTCAAGTTCGTTTGTTTTACAGTTTCCAATTGCTGTAAAACTTTACTTACTTTAACTTCAAGAGCATCAACAATTTCTTCAATTTTACTCATGTACAATATGCAATACTTATCAGACAAAGTTAAGATACCTTCGTATAAATTACAATTGTTTTTACATAAAATTTATAAAATATTGTAATTGCTTGATATTATTACAAATTAAGAGCGTCATATATGTTTTGTAGATATAAATCAAAGTGATAATTTAGCGCCAATTATAGATTTTATGAGAATTACTTTTGCTTTTTTCCTTTTTATAGGCGCCAGTGTTTTTGCACAAGATTATTATCCTAAAGATTACTTTGGAAGTCCTTTGGATGTTAGCTTGGTCCTGTCCGGTACCTTTGCCGAATTGCGTCCCAATCACTTTCATTCCGGTTTAGACATAAAAACCCAACAACGTGAAGGTTTAAAGGTCTATGCTGCAGCTAGTGGCTATGTAAGTAGAATAAAAATCTCTCATTTTGGCTACGGAAAAGCGCTATACATTACCCACCCAAATGGGTATACAACGGTGTATGCACATTTAAGCAAGTTTTCACCCGAAATTGAAACTGTCATTAAAAAACTGCAATATGAACAGGAAAGCTTCGAAATTGAACTATTTCCTAAAACCGAGGATTTAATTGTCGAAAAAGGCGAATTGGTTGCATATAGTGGAAATACCGGAGGTTCTGGAGGCCCACACCTTCATTTTGAAATTAGGGACAACACCGAAAGACCTATCAATCCCCTACTTTTTGGTATTGATATCAAAGATACCACTTTGCCAGTAATCAAGGAGGTTTATGCATATCCGATGGATCCAAATTCCCATGTAAATAAATCGAACGAAAAACAGAAGTTACGTTTAATTCCACTTCCAAATGGCGATTATACCGTTGAAAACATGCAAGCTTACGGTAATATTGGTTTTGCAATTGAAGCTAACGACAGACAAGATTTAGCCTATAACACGAATGGTGTTTATAACATTCAGTCTTTTTTTAATGGCAATCAGAAAATAGATATCGATTTTAAGCGTTTTTCTTTTGATGAAAGCAGACATCTGAACCGATTTATAGATTACGCACATTATATTTCGAAAAAAGAGCGACTGCAAAAATTATTTATCGACTCTAATAACCCGTTAAGCTTGTATCAAAACGTTGATAACCGTGGAATTATAAATGTGGAAGATAGTACCGCTTCTGTTTATAAAGTGGCTGTAAAAGACTTTATGAACAATACCGCTTGGCTTACCATAAACATTACGGGCAAAAAAGAAGCGCAATTTAAGCAAAAAGATTCTTTTGTTTCATCTTATTATATCTATGCCGATAAAGCCAATGAGCTATTGCATAAAAATGTTTCGGTAGAATTTTATCAAGATACTTTTTACGAAGATTTCTATATGGATTTCTCTATCTCGAATGATACCATCAAACTTCATGACGATTCTGTTCCTGTGAAAAAACACTTTAAAATAAGCTACGATATTAGTAATTTTAATGCTGCCGATGCCGAAAAACTTTATATTGCAAGATTGGTAGGCTATAGAAAATATCCCGTGTATTCCAATACGATTAGAGAAAAAGGGCTCCTTTATTCGCTAACCAACACTTTAGGAACTTACGCGCTGGTAACAGATATTACAAATCCAACCATTCGACCTATTAACTTTAAAGATGGGCAGTGGCTAAGCAAATACCATTTTTTAAAATTGAAAATTGACGACGTGGGATCGGGTATTTCAAGTTATCGAGCAACTGTTAATGGCAAGTGGATTCTTATGGAGTACGAGTACAAAACAAAAACCTTGACCCACGATTTTAACGATGATGTTATTAACGACACAAAAAATAATTTAAAAGTAATTGTTACGGATAATGTTGGAAATAATTCTACATTTGAAACTACATTTTATAGAAAATAAATATTTAACCCTTTGAACATTAAATTTTATCTCTCCATTCTCGTCCTTTTTTCGATGCCCTATTTAGGTTTTTCGCAAAGTGGAACGCTTAAAGGTGTGGTCTTGGACGATGCCAATAACCCGATTGCAAATGTAAATATTAAGGCCGAAAATAAAGGAACAACTACCAACGACAATGGTTTTTTTATTTTAAAAATCCCTTCCGATCAAGAGGTTACCGTGTCTTTCTCGCATCTTGCTTTTAAAGATATTGTGGTGACTTTTAATTTAAAAAATGGCGAGGAGTACGAGTTCCATCCCGTTATGAAGGAATCCATAGAACAAATTTCAACCGTAGTTATTTCAAGTAAACAACGAAAAGCAGTAGAAGGAATTATTACGCTGGATCCAGAAGCTATCAGACAAATCCCTGGAGCGAATGCTGGCGTGGAAAACCTATTAAAAACCCTTCCGGGTGTAAGCAGTAACAACGAATTGAGTACCCAATATTCTGTTCGAGGTGGTAATTACGACGAAAACCTAGTCTATGTAAATGGGATTGAAATTTACAGACCTTTTTTAATTCGTTCTGGACAACAGGAAGGATTGAGTTTTGTAAATCCGGATATGGTTCAAAATGTGGATTTTTCAGCTGGGGGCTTTCAAGCGAAGTTTGGCGATAAACTAGCATCCGTTTTAGATATTACTTACAGAAAACCACTTGGTTTTGGCGTAAGTGCCGATTTAAGTTTGCTCGGTGGAAGCTTGGCCGTAGAAGCCGTAAGTAAAGATTCTAAACTTTCAGGAATTGTAGGCATTCGTTATAGAGACAACAGTTTACTTGTAGATGCTCAAGAAACCGAGACCAACTACAATCCGACCTTTTTAGACATTCAGTCGCAAATAAATTATAATTTTTCAGATAAGTTTAGTTTAAGTTTCTTAGGAAATGCCTCTTTAAATAAATACAGCTATCAGCCTAAAACCAGACAAACCAATTTTGGAACTATAGAAAATCCGTTGGCCTTATTGGTTTTTTATGAAGGCCAGGAAAAAGATCAATATCAAACCCTTTTTGGGGCTTTAAAAGGAACGTATTTGTTAAACGATCAAGTCACGCTTAATTTAATAGCTTCAACCTACCACACCACCGAAGAAGAGTATTTCGACATTTTAGCGCAATATAGATTGGGCGAAGTAAACACCAATATTGGAGATGAAGATCTAGGTGAAGTGGAATATAGCGAAGGCATTGGAGGCCAATTGGACCATGGAAGAAACGATTTGGATGCGCTTATTACAAACATAGAGCACAGTGGAAAATATACTTTAAACGACAACGACTTTGAATGGTCTGTAAAATATACCAATGAAGATATTAGAGATCGTTTGGTGGAATGGGAAGTAATCGACTCGGCAGGGTTTTCAATCAACCCACCGTATTTAGGCGGTTTTAACAACCAACCGTATACGCCTTATGAAGGACCTTTGGTTGCCTTTCAAAATGTTCGAGCCAAAAACCATACAACCATCCAAAGACTTCAAGCTTACTTGCAATGGAGCAAAAGAACCACGCTTGGCGATCATGAAGTTTGGTTTAATGCAGGCGCTAGAGTACATAACTGGACGGTAAGCGGCGAGGGCATTGAAAAAACCACCCAAACAGTTGTTAGTCCAAGAGCACAATTTGCCATCAAACCAGATTGGAAAAAAGACATGCTATTTAGAATTGGAGGAGGTATTTATTACCAACCTCCCTTTTATAGAGAATTACGCGATTCTTCGGGAACGGTAAATCCAGATGTGAAAGCACAAAAATCCTTTCAGGTGGTTATAGGAAACGAATACAGCTTTAAAATGTGGGAAAGACCTTTTAAATTAACCACCGAAGCCTACTACAAAAATCTAACTGATGTGAATCCGTACACCTTAGAAAATGTGCGAATTCGCTACGCAGCCAACAACAATGCCACAGCTTATGCCTACGGTTTGGATTTAAGATTGAATGGTGAATTTGTGCCAGGAACAGAATCTTGGTTTAGTTTTGGTTATTTAAAAACCCAAGAGAACATAGACGACAGAGGCTATATTGCGAGACCAACGGACCAACGTTTAAAATTTGCTGCGCTTTTTCAAGACTATGTACCTAATTTGCCAAAAATGAAAATGTATTTAAATCTGGTTTACAATACAGGTCTTCCAGGAGGCTCGCCTAGTTATGCCGATCCTTATGTGTACCAAAACCGTTTGCCAGATTACAAACGTGCCGATATAGGTTTACAATATGTGATTGTAGATTTAAATGAAACCAACCAAGGTTGGAGAAAACCTTTTAAATATTTATCGATTGGATTGGAGATTTTCAATATTTTCGATTCTCAAAACTCCATAACAAATACTTGGGTAAGAGATGTGTATAGCAAAAGACAATATGCCATTCCAAATTACTTAACGCCACGAGTGTTCAATGTGCGAACTACCATGAAGTTTTAACTAATGAAATCTGGTTAAAAAAGAACCTAATATTTAATGGCGCTATCCACATAAATAAAGCAGGAGCAAACTACAACGTAGCGCTCCTGCTTTTTTTAATCATTGAAAGTAACTAATGGATTTTAATTTGTTAGGACTAAATCCACTGAGACTTTTTTATATAAACTTCTTATTCTTAACGCCCAACAACCACAATAGCATGAGCACTTGCACTTGCTGTGTCATCAGAAAGTATGGTCATTGTAGAGTTTTTCCAATAAACGGCACGTTGATTATTGCTATCTTCAGTTCCAAAACTACCTGCAGTATACACATTGTTATTAAATACAGTAATACCATATACAAAATGTCCTGGTCCTACTTCTACATGTACGCCATTTTTCCAATATTTCACTGTTTGACCTGCTCTCCCTACAACATACGCATCATCTCCAACCATAAAAATATCGGACGCATCAACGCCATTTGGCAAAGGTATAACAACACCATTTTTCCAATATCTTGCAGACCAGTTTCCAACTTCATCATGTTCATATCCAACCACGTGCACATCGTTACCCACAACAGCTAACTTGGTTGCATAACCATACAAACTACCATCAGTCAATGTAACAGGCACTCCGTTTTTCCAATACAAAGCAATAGGTTTTGAGCTCCCTGTGTTTGTTTCCGTACTAAATCCTGATACATACACATCGTTACCGCTTATAGCAATTCCTGTAGCATACGAATAATTATCATGGATTAGTGATGTGGCGACACCATTTTTCCAATAGGTTGCAACAGCAGCCCCACCAACAGGACGACTTCCTGCTATATAGACATCGCCATTTTCGGTAACCATCATATCTCTCGCATTGCCATAGGTACCTAGCTGATTATAAATGATATTTTCTTGATCATTTTTCCAGTATTTAAGAGCGTAACCATCTTCTACTAAAACATAAACATCAGAGTTGTGAACCACTAAAGCAGTAGATTCTGAATTAGATGTACCATCACTAAGAGGTTGAGGCACTCCATTTTTCCAATAAGTGGCTACTTGTTTTCCATTGATAGTTTCGTAACCTGCCACATAAATGTCTATCTGTTCTTCGATGACAGTAATAGTAACCTCTGCACTATCCTGATAGCCTTCTTTTTTAGCCATCACTCTATAGGTACCTGCTTGGACAAAGGCATGCTCGTAGTTGGCAATGGTTGCGCCTTCCACATAAATAACAGCATCACTAACCGTAACATTGTTAACTGTTACAGCAAATTGTACGGCTTCTCCTTCTTCAATAGACGTGCTGGACGCCGTTATTAGCAAAGTATCCATTTCAGCAATAGGATCTGGGCTATCGTCTTTGGAGCAAGACATTAAAAATATAAAAGCCAACAACACCGTTGAGGCAAAAAGTCTAGTTACTTTTAAATGTTTTTTCATAATAATTTATTTTAAACTGATTTTTCATAAATCAGGCAAATGTAAGAGTTTTCAACATACTTAACTGCAGTCAATTAGTATCTGAGGGTATTGGGTTAGTAATTGTCCGTTTTCAATTAGAATTTGGTTTTATAGACCCATAAAAATTCTCGTAAAATTTACAAGCATAAACAAGAACAAATAATCCATGTTCTATTGAATAAAACGATCTGTTCGTTTCTAAAAAACAATTCGTTAATTGGGCATATATAGAATTCCAAATAAATATAATTTTATAAAATAAGGTGTACGAAGCTATGCGTGTTTTTAGTTAAGGAGACGATATATAGAACACATATCCTGAAATTACCACAAACAAAACCACACCTACCTGCTTTTATAATCCAACAAGAAACAATTTAACATATTTTTTTGTTTTCAAATCTCAAACAGTTATACATTTGTACCAGTGAAAACATGGATTAGAAATATCATGGCGTTTAGCCTTTTGTTTGCTTATACCTTAAGCTTAAGTATTTCTGTACAGAATTATTTAATTGATGCTGTTTCAAAAACAGATAAAAACCATCATGTTTCAAGTTATATATCCGAATTTAAAGCTCCGGAATTATCTATCTTTCCCGACTTAGAACCTCTTGGAAACACATCAAACCAACTTGTTCTTAATTTTCAAACAACCGATTTAAAAGCGCAGTTTAAGCTTTTTAGATATGTAGAGCCCTTTATTGTAACAAAAGACAATCAATATATTTACGAAAGTAAAAACATTCAGCCAGGTTTGGATTTGGATGCACTACTCTACCCCTTTCATACCTTTTCATAATAGTTTATTTTTTATTAAGTCATACAACTAATAATCCAAGCGATTAGTAGCTGTTTCATTTCATCTTGAAAAAATTCAAGATCATTTTCACTTATAACAAATAAAAAATAAACTCATGGAAGCATATAGCATCTACATTGGCATTGCCATTATTGTCATTATTTTACTACCTCTTATTTTAATACAAACCTCACAAAAAAAACAGAAGAAGAAAGCCATGAAAGGTTTTAAAGAGGAAGCCTTAAAACACCATTTAAAAATTACGGAAGCCGAATTCTGGGGAACCTACTATTCCATTGCTATCGACGAAGCTGCAAATAAACTTATTTATTCTAAAATAATTGATGCAGAACACCAAATAACCATTGTCGATTTAAGTCAGGTGGCATCCTGCGAAATAGCCAAAACCCACAGATCGGTTAAAAACAAAACCACGTTTAAAACTGAAACAGATAAAATTGACTTGTTAATTACTTATAAATCAAAAGCAAAAGACATTTTAGAGTTTTATAACATAGATGTTAAT
Source organism: Xanthomarina sp. (assembly GCF_035306705.1). Taxonomy (GTDB): domain Bacteria; phylum Bacteroidota; class Bacteroidia; order Flavobacteriales; family Flavobacteriaceae; genus Xanthomarina. The sequence continues at coordinate 3,363 of NZ_DATGNO010000074.1, read as the reverse complement.
TTTCAAATGAGCAACGAAATGGCGTTACTTGAAAAATGGGAAGCAAAAATTAAAAGCAGACTTATTACAAAAGCAGAAGCAGCATAAGTGTTAATTGTGTTGCAATAAAAAGCCTTCAGGAATTTAAAAGCCTGAAGGTTTTTTTATAAGTAAATTTTTAAATCATAAATCAACAATCGTCAATCAATTAAACCAAATCCTTCAAAACCCCAATCACATAATCAATCTCTTTCTTGGTATTGTATTTACAAAACGAAAATCTAACAGATGGTTTTTGTTGGTCTTCTTCGCATAAAATATGCTCTAGAACATGAGATCCCTTTCCACTTCCACTTTGGCAAGCACTTCCTTTTGAGCAAGCAATGCCTTTTAAATCCAATTGAAATTGTAGGGTCAAGGCTTTTTCTGACGACATAGGCAAGCGCACATTCAATAAGGTATAGGTGCTTTTGGAATTATCGGAGCAATTGCCATTAAAAGCGACAGTTGGAATGGCTTTTTTAATTTCAGCTTTAAAATAATTTTTTAAGCCTTCTACATGAGCGCGTTCTTCGTCTAAATTTTCGTAAGCCATCACAAAAGCAGTTTCCAAACCTTTTATGTTGTGAACAGGTTCTGTTCCAGCTCTAAACCCGCGTTCTTGCGCACCTCCAAAAATAAAAGGTTTTAAGGTATTGTTCTTTCTTATATAAGCAAAACCAATCCCTTTTGGGCCATGGAATTTATGGGCAGCTGCCGTCATAAAATCGATAGGAATATCTTTTACATCCCATGTATAATGTCCGATAGACTGTACGGTATCACTATGAAACAAGGCATTGTTTTCTTTGCAAAGGGCAGAAACTTTATAAACATCCAATAGGTTCCCCACTTCATTATTAACATGCATTAAGCTCACCAATTTTCTTTCGTCGTTGGCAGTTAACAAACGTTCTAAATCTTCATAATCTGGTGTGCCACAAGCCTGAAGTTTCACATATTCTACGGTTACATCATATTCGTTTCGTAGCTCTTCAACCGTATGTAACACGGCATGGTGCTCGATAGGCGATGTAATAATGGTAGTAATATCGGCATCTCTAACGGCACAGCGTAAAATCATATTATCGGCTTCGGTACCTCCAGAAGTAAATATAATTTCCTGCGGAAAAGCATTCAGCTCTTTAGCAATGGTTTTTCGTGCGGTTTCAATAATCGACTTGGAAGCTCTTCCAAAAGCATGAATGGAAGATGGGTTTCCATAGTGATGTTCTAAAACATCTTGCATAACAGTAATTACTTCTTTTCTAACTTGGGTGGTAGCAGCGCTATCAAAATATACAGGGGTCATTTGCTTAAATTTATTATTAGATGGTCACATGTTGCGTCCAAAACAACCCGTTTTCCAATGGAATAAAGAGTGATCTTGGAGGTTTCATCGTGAAATTCCGACATGATTTCGCTTCAAAATTGCAAGGTGCAAAAATACGGCATTTATAATTATTTCCAAGAAGGCACGTTGTATATTTAACAATTCTTTTATTTTTGTACGATAATATATATATTATGAAAAACTTACTGGTACTTTTATCCTTCTTATTGGTTTTATCCGCTTGCGACGATGGCGATGTCATCTTGGTAGAATTAGATTTCGACGACACGTTTGAAGCTTGTGGCGAATTGGTGTTTTTTAATGTGAAGGAAAGTCCGGCCGAATCCATTTCGTTGCAAATAAGCTCGCCTCCCCTAACCCTGAACGACATTTTAAAAGTAGTTCCTACGGCACCTGGTTCTTATTTGGTAGAACTTGTCAACCCCATACTTACTGGAACTGTTAACGGTACCACCAATCTATTTAACTATAGAAGTTATGGCACCTTAACAAGTAATTTATTTTGTAACGATGTGCCTCCTTCCAATTTGCAAATAATACAAGATTTATCAAGTTATGACGGAACTTACACCATTACGACCATTTATTTTGAAGATGATGATGATGGAATTCCTGCTGAAATGGAAGATATTAATGGCAATGGAAATTTATTTGATGATGATACCGATGGTGATGGGATTCCTAATTTTTTGGATGAAGACGACGATGGAGACAATGTATTGACCAAAACAGAACTTCTTGATTACGACAATACCGATGACGATGGCGATCCTTTAACCAACCCAAAAGACACGGATGGCGATGGCATACCAAATTACCTAGATCCAGACGATGATAATGACGGGGTTTTAACCATCAATGAAGAAAACATAAGTCAGGACCAAAATCCGGCGAACGACTATACAGATCAAAACATTCCAGATTACTTAAATCCAGCTGTTGCAACAACGGTTCCTGCCACAGCGTATAGAATCCATACGATTAAACAGACCTTTAAAGTTAAAATTGTTGTTGAAAATATTGCGTTTCCAACGCTTAATCAAGACCGATTCGATTTCGGGTTCTTGCAAAACCCTAAAACAACAAGCACCAGAACAGTTACGCCAGAGTTTTAGTCGGCCGCAACATTTTGATAAATATAGACTTCTGTGGCGCCCAAACCGTATTTCTGGAAATTGGCGTCATAGCATTTTACATTGTCATATCTCCCAAACATATATTCCAATTCGGTTTTTAAAACCCCTTGGCCTACACCATGGATAAACACCACCTTTTGGATGCGTTGTCTTATGGCAAAGTCCAATTGCCTTCTAGCCGTATCCAATTGCAAGGTGAGCATGTCGTGATTGCTCATGTTGGTTTTATTGGTTAGTTGGTGAATGTGAAGATCCACTTCCATAGTTGGCTGGAAACGTTCTTTGACCTTCTTTTTTATCGTGGGCTTTCTTTTACTCGTTTCTTTTTCACTTAAAATCTCGTCTAAGGACACATCCATAAAGGATTTCGATTTTAAAACAGCTTCATTTTTAATTTGGACCAGTTCTTTTTTATGGAACTCCATGTCAAAACCATTTTCATCTTCCATGGTAATGGTATCTCCATCAATTTTAATAACGAATCCTGTGAGGTTTTCATCTAAAACCGACACTTTATCTCCTATCTTAAACATCGTCTTCTTGGTTTATTTGTGACTCCCGATTTTTATCGCTTTTACTTGGAATGCTACTGGATATCCGAAACAAACCGAACATTAAAATAACAATTCCCAGAATTAAAACAACCACATCCTGTTCTTCTCCAGCTTGCGCATAAACAGCTACCATAGAGCCAATTATAAGGAGTAAATAATTTATATATTTTGAATAATTCATATTACATCGGTGATTATCAACGGTTAATCGAATATAAGTCAGGCTGATAATTATTCTTGAAAATTATAATTAATTTAACAGAACCTTATGACTAATTAAAAGTGAAAAATATGAAAAAAA
>NZ_DATGNO010000073.1:0-43891 GCF_035306705.1 Xanthomarina sp. | reverse complement strand
ATAAATGTTTCAACAGTTGCCTGAACATCACCTTTTTCGATTCCTAATTTTTCAGAAATTTTCGCTACTAAATCAGCTTTAGTCATTTTTAATCTATTTAAGTTACTATTAATTATTTAAAGGGATGCAAATATAGGAATTTAAAATTCAATATTTCAAACCTAATTCATTTAAATTTAATGTTATAAACCTTTATTTTTGCTTTCAAGTTACATAATTAATGACTATAACAAAAACTTTAATATCGTGGTACTCAAATAACAAGCGCGATTTCCCTTGGAGAAACACCACAAACCCTTATTATATCTGGTTATCAGAAATAATTTTACAACAGACTCAAATTAAACAGGGATGGCCTTATTATGAGGCTTTTGTGTCCAATTATCCAACTGTTTTTCACTTGGCAAATGCCAACGAAAGCGCCATTTTAAAATTATGGCAAGGTTTAGGTTATTATTCTAGAGCCAGAAATTTACATGCTACGGCAAAATACATTGTAGCCGAATTAGATGGTGTTTTTCCTAAAACTTATAAAGAGCTGTTAAAATTAAAAGGTATTGGAGATTATACGGCAAGCGCCATTGCGTCTATATGTTTTAACGAAAACACAGCTGTTTTAGATGGGAATGTCTATAGGTTTCTAGCTAGATATTTTGGAATAGCCACACCAATTAATACAACAACAGGATTTAAAACCTTTAAAGCCTTGGCGCAAGATATTTTAGATAAAAAAAATCCTGCAGAGCACAACCAGGCCATAATGGATTTTGGCTCTAGCCAATGTTCGCCATCAAGTCCAGATTGCACGGTTTGTCCTTTTAATAGCACTTGCGTTGCATTTAAGGAGGGCACAGTAGCTAGCTTACCTGTAAAATTAAAGGCTAAAAAGCCAGCCAAAAAGTATTTCAATTTCTTGGTTTTTGTGTCCGATTTTGGTGAAACCATAATTGAAAAACGCGAAGGAAATGGTATTTGGGAAAACCTGTATCAGTTTCCCCTTATTGAAACCAAAAAAGACCAGGATGAAAAGAGTTTTCTTATCGAACTAGAAAATCATGCGCTTATAGAAGACTTGGATTATAAGTTGTATTTATATAATGAAACCAATATTATCCATAAATTATCGCATCAGCACTTATATACCAAATTTTGGGTTATTACCGTTAAGCAACTGCCTGATGCTGGAATTCCTATAGAGAAAATTAGAGATTTTGCTGTCCCGGTTTTAATTGAAAACTTTATAGAAGCCTTCAATTTTTAATACTTTATGAATCCAACTCATAATTTTTTATTAATTTTAAGGAAATGAAAAGCATTTACGTAATTTTGCTGCTTATAAACATATAAATAGAGTATGTCTGGAACATTAAATAAAGTGATGCTAATTGGTCACTTAGGAGATGAGGTAAAAATGCATTATTTTGATGGCGGAAATTGTGTCGGACGTTTTCCTTTGGCAACAAATGAAACCTATGTAAGCAAGCAAACCAATGAACGCATTAGCAATACCGAATGGCATAATATTGTAGTAAGAAATAAAGCTGCGGAAATTTGCGAAAAATACTTGTCCAAAGGGGATAAGGTGTATATTGAAGGCAGAATAAAAACCAGAAAATGGCAAGATGATTCGGGTAACGATAGATATTCTACAGAAATTCATTGTACGGATTTTACCTTTTTAACCACTAAAAAAGAAAGCGAAAGTCAACAAGGAGCCGATCAACCAGCCCAAAAACCTGCGGACACTAACAAAAATCAAATAGAGCAAGAAAGAGAAGATCCAGACGATCTTCCATTTTAAGTATTTATTGTATAATTAAAGACATAACCATTGGACCCTGAACCCACGAGTTTATACGCAGTCATGTTAACAATCGATTTTACGATTGTTTTTGGCTTTGTATTGCTTATAATATTACTTATGTGCTCGGCACTAATTTCTGGAGCAGAAGTAGCTCTTTTTTCTTTAAACAGAACCGATATAGAAAACGGACTAAAGGATAATCCCAATAAATTTAAAATTATTTCCAGCTTATTGGAAAGGCCTAAAAAGTTGCTGGCAACTATCTTGGTAGCCAATAATTTTATAAATATTGGAATTGTGATCTTGTTTGCCTACATGGGCAACTTTTTATTTGTAGGCATTCTTAACCCTATATTGAGATTTGTTGTGGAAGTGGTGATAATTACCTTCCTAATTTTGCTTTTTGGCGAAATTTTACCTAAAATTTATGCCAGTAGAAATAAAATCAAATTTTCTAATCTAATGGCTTATCCGTTAAGGGTTTTAGATGTTGTTTTTTCACCTATTAGTTTGCCTATGCGCAGCATAACCCTAGGAATCCATGGAAAATTGGGGAAACAAAAATCCAACTTAAGCGTAGGTCAACTCTCTCAAGCCTTAGAATTAACTAGCGACCAGGATACCACACGAGAAGAACAAAAAATACTGAAAGGAATTGTGTCTTTTGGTAATACCGACACCAAACAGGTCATGCGCCCTAGAATAGATATTTTTGCTTTAAATATCAATCAAAAATATATGGATATTATTCCAGAGGTTATAAGTCATGGTTATTCTAGAATTCCTGTATATGAAGACAACATAGATAAGATAAAAGGAATTCTTTATGTTAAAGACCTTTTGCCTTATATTGATAGAAAACAATTTGATTGGACAACCTTATTAAGAGAACCATTTTTTGTTCCAGAAAATAAAAAGCTGGATGACTTAATGGCGGCATTTCAAGAAAGAAAAGTGCATCTTGCAGTTGTGGTAGATGAATATGGTGGGACTTCTGGATTAATTTCGTTGGAAGATATTATCGAGGAAATAGTTGGCGATATTAGCGATGAATATGATGATGAAGATTTGGTGTATTCCATATTGGACGAAAAAAATTATGTATTTGAAGGTAAAACACCCTTAAAGGATTTCTATAAAATTATTAGATTGGAGAACGAAATGCTTTTTGAAAGTGGAAAAGGAGAAGCCGAAACCTTAGCTGGTTTTGTTTTGGAGATTTCTGGAGGTTTCCCAAAAACAGGTAGTAAAATAGCATTTGATAACTACTTGTTTACAGTGGAAGCTTTAGACAATAAACGCATAAAACGGCTTAAGGTAACCTTGCCATAAGTCTTTTGGATATGGAATGCTTATTGGTAATAATATTTAGTAAATGAAAAATAGTTTTTTAGTTATCTGTATTCTTTTAATATGTCTGTCTTGTGGCCAAGATCCTGTGCCAAAGCCTCAAGCTTATTTAAGATTGGAATTTCCTCAAGCAAGCTATAAATATCTTCAAGCAGACCTTCCATTTACTTTCAAGAAAAACGACTTAGTTAGTAAGGTTGAAACTAAAATCATGCCTGGACCAACTGAGAGTTACGGCGTAACCTTACAATATTCGGGGCTAAAAGGATCTATTTATCTAACCTATAAAAGCATCGACAATAATCAAGAAAATTTAATGGCTTTTTTGCGCGATGCACAGAAATTCACTCAGGAACATACTAGAAAAGCCGATGAGATTATCGAGCAACCTTATATTAACGAGGACAGACAGGTTTACGGTATGTTATATGAAATTGGTGGTAATGCAGCCTCGCAATCCCAGTTCTATGTAACCGATAGCATCAAACACTTTTTAACAGGATCCTTATATTTTTACACCAAACCTAATTACGATTCCATTTACCCAGCTGCAAAATATCTAGAAAAAGATATTAAGCAAATTATGGAAACCATTACTTGGAAATAAAACCTAATTTTCATTTCAAAGTGCAACAGCTGTTACGGTCGATCGTTCAATTCCATGATTAGATAAAATGGGTTGTTTGTCGCCACCATTGGCACTACAACTAAAAAGGCTGAATGGAGGTGGGTCAAAATATCCCAAGACATGAAATAGCAATCTTTGGCCATCTGGGGTCCAATTTGGTACACCGTTTACTTTCCCATCATGAAGCACTAAAACGTCTTCCGTGCCGTCTGGGCGACATTTATAGATGTCATGATTAACCGTAATAATTAAATTCACAAAAGCCCCTTTGCTATAGGCAATCCATTCTCCGTCTGGAGACCAAGCAGGATCGTAGCAGTAGGTATCATCAAAAGTAAGTCGGATGGGGTTTTCCAGACGCATCGTTTCCCTGTTTAATGTGGCTTGATAGATTTCTGCCTTTTCAGGATTTCCTTCATCATTAAGGTCCGATGGCCCAACATAAACCATTTTAGTACCATCAGGAGACCACGCTGGATCTGCAACTTCATGAGTAAATTTGGAAACAATTACAGGATCGCTTCCATCTGTATTGAAAACTACAATACGACCTCTGGAAACCATATCATTTATTTCTGGATCCTTACACTTTGCAATCCCCATAATTTTTGTTCCATCTGGCGACCATTTGGCGTGGGCCTGTATTTCCCATTCATACGAATGACGTGGAAGTATAACTTGCCCATGACTGCCGTCTATGTTAAAAATCATTAATTCGGCGGTTGCGTACGAGTTTACACCAGCGTTTTTTGGCGATCTATAACATAAAAACCTTGTTTTGTCCGGACTTACTCTAACCCACCAATAATCGTAGTTATTATCATTTGTTAGATTGGTTTCCCGTACGCCATCGAAGGAATAAATTTGTAGATTTTCGTTTTCTTTTCGATCATAAAAATAGGTCAAATTTTGACCTGGATTTGTAGGTACGTTTACAACCTCGTCATCAGTACAAGAGAGAAGACTTAGAACGATTAGCGATAGTATTTTGATATTCTTCATCATGGTTGCTCGTTTTAAGAGGTATTTACTAATAGTTCAATAGATGATAGGACACATAAATTCTATTTTCTCATCAGTAAAGAATAAAATATATTATCTTAGTTGTTCATTTTTATACCAAATAGGTCATCAAAAAATGAAGATTTTAACCTAATATATTTCAATAATTAACGAAAAAAAACTGAATAAATTATGAGTATTGTACTAATTCTTTTTGGAATCGTAGTGGTGCTAGCGTTTTTACTAATAAGCATTTTCAATCGTTTTGTAAAAAACAAAAATGTTGTTAAAGACGCTTGGAGCAATATTGATGTCGCTTTAAAACGTCGATATGATCTTATTCCCAATCTTGTGGAAACCGTAAAAGGGTATGCTGCTCACGAAAAAACGACATTTGAAGCTGTTATCACCGCAAGAAATACAGCTATGTCTGTTCCTTCTGGCGATATAAATGGACAAATAAAAGCCGAAAATCAACTTCAACAAACCTTGCGTAGCATTTTCGCTCTTAGTGAAGCCTATCCAGATTTAAAGGCTAACACGAACTTTTTGGACTTACAGAATAAGCTGAATGAAATTGAAGAAAATCTAGAGCGCAGTCGTCGTTATTACAATGGAACCGTTCGCGAAAACAACATCTATGGTGAAAGCTTTCCTGGCGTTTTGTTTGCCGGTGTGTTTGGGTATCAGCATTTCGACTTTTTTGAAGCCGATCAAGCTGAACGTGAAAATGTAAAAGTAAGCTTCAATTAAGCTGGTGATTTGTAAATTAAGACGTTAGTGAATAACGCCTATTTGGATTTTTTAAAATGGCTTATATGAATTCTGAAAGAAACCCGATCTTCAACTCTTTAGTTAATAGGAGATATGCCCTATGTATCTTTGCGATTCTGTTTTTTCTAAAAGGATATTCGCAGGATTTTGAGGTGAATAGCGCAAGCGTTGATATATACATTAGCGAAAAAGGTTATTTTGATGTGGTTGAAAATTACGAGCTTAATTTTACGGCACCAAAACATGGAATTTATAGAGACATTCAAACGAAATACGATTTATTGACCGCCGAGGGAAATCAGGAAAATCGTAAAATTAAAATTAGAAAGATTGAAGTTCCTGGCCATAAGTTTAAATCGGATCCTGATTTTGTGCAAAAAATAAGTGATAATCTCGAAATCAAAATAGGAGATAAGGATATCACAGTTAGTGGACCACAACATTATGAAATTAAATATCGGGTTTATAATGCGTTTCTTTTTGAAAACGAACAAATTAGGTTTTATTGGAATATAAAACCCCAGGGTTGGAACGCTGTTTTTCAGGGTTTGCACTTCACTGTGCATCTTCCCGAAAACACAGAGACAGTTTTGGACGATTTCTTTGTTTACTCCGGAGACAGTGGAGAAACCGTTATGAGCACCGAGTTTGACATAAATTATCAAAATGGTGTTTTTACGGCAAAAAGTCGTCCTGATTTTCTTTCGATCCCCGGGCAAAGCGTCACTGTTTTGGTGAATCTTCCAATAAACTCTATAAAGGAAATTAAACCGCTTTGGTCTTTTTGGACTGATTATGGTTGGACCTTAATTTTAGGTGTCATGCTCGTTACTTTTTATTGGATTTGGAATAAATTTGGTAAAGACGATAAGGCGGTAGCAGCTATAAGTTATTTTCCGCCAAAAGGTATCGATCCTGCTATGGCTGGGTTTTTAATAGACGATAGTGGGGATACCGAAGATCTTATTTCACTCATTCCAGATTGGGGTTCTCGAGGCATTATAAAAATGGAGGAAATCCCTAAAAAAGGCTGGTTTGGAAAGTCGGATACAAAACTTACCAGATTAAATCTATTGCCTAAAGAGGCGCCAACTTACGAACAGGAAATATTTAACGGACTTTTCGGAAGTGATTCGGAATTGATGGAAAAGGAAGTGTTGATAAGCAGCTTAAAAGATTCCTTTTACATTAAAATGGCTTCAGCAAAAGAACTTTTAAAGAATGAAGCTCAGATTTATTATGACCCTATTGCAAAGAAAATGCAGACACGAACTATGGTTGGGATAGTAATTATCGGTTTGCTTCTTTTTGGTCTTTTTCTTGTTACTTGGGGACTTTTTGCAGCATTGGCTATCATTCCAACTAGTATTTTTCTTTTGACAATGAGCGTACATTTAATAAAGAAAAACGCCAAGGGAAATAGAGCGCTTTCCGATCTGAAAGGTTTTAAACAGTTTATAAAAGTTGCTGAAGAAAACAAATTAAAAATGCTCTTGCAGGAAAGCCCTTCTTATTTCGAAAACACCATGAGTTATGCCCTGGCCTTTGGTTTGTTTAATCAATGGGCCAAGAAGTTTGAAGCACTCAATTTGCAGCCACCTAATTGGTATAGCTCTACAACTGGAGCGATGACCATGAATAATTTTTCCAATTCATTTTCAAGTTCTATCTCTTCTGCTAAATCTACAATGATAAGTTCACCCTCTAGCAGTTCGTCCGGGGGAGGAGGTTCTTCTGGTGGCGGATTTGGCGGTGGAGGAGGAGGAAGCTGGTAATTAAAAGTAAGACTTCTATGTTTTTGTTTATATATAAAGTTGATAAAACTTTAGATAAGATTTCATAAAATAATTATCATGTTTGAGTTGTATCTGGAGGAGTTATTAGTCCATATTTGTTTAGAAAATATACAAGGGAAAACACACTATGTATAGAAATTAAGTACAGAATTTGGGATAGAGCCTTAAAAATAGTGTAAGTTTTAAATGAGCAAGATTTTATTGAAATTAGAATTATAAAAAAGAGAGCAACTTAAAATGTTGCTCTCTTTTTAAAAATCAATGGCTTTTAGTATTTGATTATTCGTTTAGTAATACTTCCTTTTTCTGAAGTAATTCGCATTAAATAAATACCACTAGCATATTGGGATAAGTTAATATCTTTATTGGATTGCATCTGTTCTAAATTAACCGTTTTTAAAACTCGCCCGTTTATATCTATTAATTGAGCAGAGATTAGTTTCACTTCATTATCAATAGACAAAGTAATGATGCCTGTTGTTGGGTTAGGTGTTAATAAGATGTTATTTAAATCTAACTCATAGGAAGCCATACTTAAAGTATTGTCATTCACATCCAAATTAAACATGCAGGTATTTGTGTTTCCAACACCATCAGTAACCAAATAACTAATTTCATGCACACCATGTGCCAAACTTGTCCCTGGCGAAGGTGTTTGAACAACACTGGTTACACTGCAATTATCTAAAGCGGTTACAGAACCTTCTACGTAATAATCCGGAAGTGTAAAATTCCCTGAGCTATTTACAGTAAAATCTGCTAAGCAGGACACTGTTGGATTTTCATTGTCCTCGATAGTAACTGTAGATTCACAACTTTCAATGTTACCGGCATAGTCCTTTCTATTTAAGGTAATGGTATGTGATCCAATATCGGCGCAATCAAAATTTCCATCAAATAAAAGAGGCGTACTATAATCTATATGGCCATTAAACATGTAGGGATTAGAAGAAATTCCAGCAAATGGATAAGCACTATATGCGCCCTCATATATTTCTAGATTGGAATTGCTTGTCCATAAAGCACCTGATAAATTACCTTGTTGGAAAAGCATGCCTGAAGCATCTGTAGAGGTGATGTAAAAGGAAACTGTTTCTCCTCCAGCAACTGCTATGCCTAGTGTAAGGTTTAGTGGTGTTACAGTAAAATCACTTACAGATAATGTGCTACTTGCTAGCAGGGTCCATGAAGCAGCATTAAATTGAGAACCAGACCACGAACCTAATTTGTAATAGACCTCATATGTTGCGTTTCCACCAACATTTGCTGTGTTAAATGGTCGAATACTAAAAGAATTGACTGTTATAGGGTCTTTTGCTTTCACATCAAACATATAACCAGGGCCATAAACCTGAGCAGCGTTAGCTAAACTTAAAGAGACATTGGTGAAACCATTTGTCATGTATTCAGAAGCTAAACCACAGCTTCCTACTGCAGAACCTCCATCTATATTGGCCGGAGTAATAGTTGCTAATCCAGAGTTGTCCAACGAAATTGTAGGACTTGCACAGATGGCAGAAAGTGCTACATTATCTAATACTGTTACTGTAGTGATGCAAGAATTTGAAAATCCATTAGGATCCGTAGCAGTTAAGGTAACTATTTGGTCCCCGGTATCCGAACAGGTGAAAAAGGCTGGGCTTACCAAAAACGTCAACGTATCGCCATTAGGGTCTGTTGTGCCTCCATCAATATTAGCTGCGGTAATGGTTACATCACCACCAGCTCCTAATACGGCATTATAAGTATTACATACCATGGTTGGTTGGAATAAGTAAGCTCTTGTATTTGATGGATCGTCTTTCCCCATATAAAATCGCATTCTGGATTCAGCTTCTGGAGAAAAATTGGACACACATGAAAAAGGTTGATTATAAGACATAATCTGTGTTTCATCTGCAGCATAAGGATCTCCATTAGAATCTGTACCTGAACTATAGGCACAAGAACTTCCATTGACATCACCGAAAGTTCCAAAGCCATCAGCTGGCGTATCGCATAGTAAATCGCCTGCGGCAGAACAATTGGAGCCATTTACTAATTCTGCTGCAAAAGCAGTTTCAAACGTATGCAATAGTCCAAAATAATGGCCCATTTCATGAGCAACAGTTGCTCCATTTTCAGCAACACTATTATTTACTACAACAAAATAGTCATTTGGTAACGCCCAAGGGAATCTTGCATAACCTCCAACCGGATTTCCGCTAGATCCATAAGCTGTGTTTACAAAATAAGCATTCACCACATTTGGCACATTATTTAATTGCAGGATGTTGTCTCCTTCCACATAACCAGATCCAGGAGAGCCACTAGTACCTAGCACCATTAAATCGGTGTTATCTATATAGTTAATTGGTAATATATCTAGTGTAATACCATAAGGTAAGTATTTGTTTCTTGCGGCAATAATGTTATTCATAACGGTCGTAGCATTTGGTCCGCCAGTTCCAGCATTGGTTCTTACAATATGTGCTTGAAAAGCCACAGTAATTAAGCCTGTTGGAGAGACGTCTGCACGCCTGAGTAATTCAAGGTCCTCTTGAAGAATTCTAGCTTCTTCTGGCGTAATGTCTGGCATTCCACATACTATTTGAGCACTTATTTGAAGTGAACAAAATGTCAAGGCAAATGCAAAACATATTTTTTTAATGTTAAATTGTAAAGTTTGTTTCATGTGGGTTAGTGATTTTAATTTAATAATTAATAGCTTGGATTATATAAATCTTGATTTTTTCAGGATTTAGGCGAAAATAATTTAATTAATTGAAATAATCTTTGCCGCTTTCACTTTAATTATAGCGTTTAATGTACAAATCGCATTCCTTAAGCAAATGGATTGTTTTCCAAATGGTTTTTAGCTAGATGCTTGATCTGAATAAGATCTTGAGCTATGTATTTAGGGAAATTTTGTTGTTTTTAATAGACAACCTTAATTAAGAATAGTTTTAAAGACCATGTAAGAGTGATTGCTTTAGTAGGCGTTTTTTTGGATATTTTCATTTTCAGCTGGAGGGTGCTGATGTCGTTGATAGCCCTTATTACTAAAACTCACAAAAATTGAAAAAGATAAAAGAGAGAATTAAGTGAAATGTATCTGGTGAAGCCCAGACTTTGACTACACTAAAACTTCAAAATAATTCTCTCTTTTACAATTTTATTGCCTTCTTATTAGCTGTTCGCTACTTTTAGGGCCTTCTGTATCATCGCTCTTAACGGAAACAACATATTTGTAAAGGATGTTTCCTTGAACGTTTTTGTCAATATAAGGTGTAGATGGATTTACGGTTGCTACTTTATCAAAACGATCCTTATTTATGGTGCTTCGGTAAATAACGTATTGTCGTGTACCAGCATCATAAGGTTTTGCCCATGAAATCTCTATCCCAGCTTTTAAGTTTCTAAGTGAAATATTAGCAGGAGGATTCAAATATTCTTTAGTATTAGATGAAACACCTACAAAAGGAGAAAGAATACTTTGATTTCCCCAAGCATCTATAGAGCTTACGGCATATTCATAATTTTTACCTGATGTTGTGTTTGTATCTAAATAGGCAGGAAGTTCAATCGGTTTATTGTTTGCCAACTGGTATTGTTGTTCGCCTTTTTCTCTTCGATATAGCACATAACCTATAATGCTATTATCTTTCACTCTTGTGTTTTCCCACTCTAAGCTCACGCCATCTGGCAAATATTTAGCTTGAATGCCGCCAGGAGAAAGTAATACAATAGGCTGACGAAGAGATACAGAAACAACCGATGAGGTATCACTCATTTTCTGCCCATTATTTAACACTTGGATGGCGTAGGTATATTGACCAGAATAGGATTTACTAAATGTGCTATCTGAATAAGAATGTTGCTTAATCGGTCCTGAAATAACCTTCAAATTGTTTAATGACGTGCCTCTTAAAACGTAATAAGCAAAAATATTTAGTTCTGGATTGGGAATCCATGTTAACTCAACCTGGTTTTCTTTAACAACAGCTTGTAAACCTTGCGGTGTTGAAGGTAAAACATCTTCGCTAACCCCTTTGTATCCTGACGCTTCAGTAAACACCATAGGTTGCACTCCAGGTAAGTCGAATAATAATGGACGTACCTTATAAAAATAGGCGGAGCCTGGAATAACCTGCTTGTCCATAAATGTGTTTTTTGAAGAAGGGATGGTATCCAAAACCACATAATCTCCTCCCAATTTTCGGGACTTTAATATTTGAATGGCTGTGTAATAAGCTTTAGAGGGTAGCTGGTCCCAATGCATCATCAAACCATTTAAGGTATCGGTTACGCGTAGATTTTCAATGGGTGCTATTTTATTCTTATCGAAATTTATAGCATACAAGGTGTCTGAAGGTTTTCCAAGGTTTCCTGCTGCATCAATTGTACGTATGTACCAAGCTAGATTACCATTAGGAGCCAACGTTTCTGAATGATAAACCGATGCACTATTTGTTGATTTTTGGTTGGTGAAAATGCGTGCGTTTAGAGTGAAATTTTCTTCGTTGTTTTTTCTTGAATAGAGTTGAGCATACATAGGAACTTCTTCCTTTTCAATCCCTTCAGCTTCCCATTCTGCAGATGCATTATCTTCAAAAACGTTATACTTCGAAAGTTTGAATTTGGTTGAGTACTCAGGAAGGCTTCCATCCAACGATTCGGAATAGATGTTTTTTTGAGTTCCCGATTCATTGGTTCTATCAAAATGATAAGTAACCTGATCGCCTGGTTTCCAGTTGGTATCCGTATATAGGATGCCCAAATGTTTCTGCAATTCTTGTGAGATTATCAGTATACCTAAAGTGTCCCTTCCATAGTCTCTTATAATCTCATATGCATTTTGCATATTATCTGTTTTTAGTTGTTTTAGAATATCTGCTTTCAACATCGGACTCAATTCTTTTTCCATTTCAGCGCCAGAGGCAGGAAACGAGATACTGGCTATTTTTTGATCGTTTTTCCCTTTTAAACCACTTTTATATATAGTAATTATCTCATTAGGAGCAGGTAAATTGTTTTTTCTATTTTCCTGTTTGTAGTTGAATAATTCACCAATAGCCATAAGCACTCCATCGGGTCCGGGAAGCAACATTTTGGTTTGTTTTTCCTGACTATGTGCACCCATACTTAGAGTTAAAGTAAATGATGCTAATAGTATTTGGATAAAATATTTTTTATAATTTTTCATGTGATTATTTTTTATAATTATCTACAAAGATTGCCGCTATTACTTCCACCAAGACCTCCATCGAGCTTTAGGCCAGAAGATTGACCATAATCAATAGATGCATGTGCACTAACACAGCCTTTTGCTCCAAAATTTAAATACCAGAACCCAGAGCTTGTTGTCCAATCATTGCACTTCGGATTTAAACTTCCAACCTTAAAGGTTAGTTCTGCTCCAACATTTCCTTTGAAAAACCATCCTTTTTGATGGGTACGTCCTCCTGCTAAACTAAAACAAGCATCGAAACCTGCAGACATGCAACCCTCCCAAACAGAAAGGTCAATACAGGCTTTTGCTGAGGCACTCAATGATCCGTTAAAGCTTAATAAATAATCACCTTGTGCAAAGTTGAAAAGTAAGCATATATCTGCGTGAGCATAGTAATCTGCTGAAAAACTCGCAATCCAGAAAGAGCCACCAATTTTAGGTCGAGGAGGCCCAATATCTAGTCCGCCATAAGCATATAGTCCAGAAAAAACATAATTAGTAGAAACTAAACCATCATCCATATTTCGAAAGTATTGGGAAATATCATTATCGCCATGTTTAGGATTTTTTACATTGGCGCCTATTGCAAACTGTCCATTTGCATTTAGAAGCCCTGCTACTTTAATTTGGGTGTTAACCCCTAAAAAAGCATAGGTATTGTTCTTGTTCCAACTTACACGCATCAACCCATTTAACTGGGCTTCACCCAAACCTTCCATAGGCTTCATTTTGGCATCTACAGTAACTACAAATAATTTTGAAGGGAAATTTAATTCCAAAGTAGATTTGGCTAATGCAAACTTATCGCCTATGATAACTTCCGTATTTCCTTTGATTATTGGTCCGGATTCTACAGAAAGATTAATAGGTGCCAATTTAACAGCTTGCGACAAACCTGTAATCGAGGCTTCTCCTGTAATAGTAACTTTAAATTTATTATTTCCTGTATTATAATCAAAACCGCCTCCCACTTTGGCTATGGTTACCGCACCAAGAGGAATAGGCACACCAGCAACAAATGTGGCTCCCATATCTATACCATTAGCTTCCTTGAAATAATGGAAATTAATATCTGCGCTTATAGAAGTGCCAGGGATTTCTAAATTTCCGCCACCTGCAAAACCATTATCTCTTAGATCAAGTTCTAATCCGCAATTAATTACTGGAATATCGAGATTGGCAGCAATTTTGCCAATTATTAATTCAGCGCTACCACTTTCCGTTGCTTGAAATTTAATATTACTTGCACTGAAGTCAAGGAAAGGAATTTCGGTATTAAGTTCTCCCAAAAGTTCAATATAAGGCATTTGACCTGTGGCATTACTTACAACCAAATCGTTTATATTAAAAGAAGCAAAACCAAAGTCTGAACTGAAGTTTACAGGCGCTTGAACAGAAAAGTTTCCGTCGGTTTGAATTTGAAAGCGTGGAATTTCAATCTCTTTGGAAATTAGTTTTTTAAACAGCATATCCACAGCTCCAGATAAACTATAAACACCACTATTACCAATTTGTCCAAAACTAAGGTCGGCGCCATTGCCTTTTATTAAGGCAGCATCAAATAAGTCGATACCATTTTGAGTCACTTCAAACTCACCTCCATAAACCCCATCTTTGGTAATTCGTAAATTAGAAAACTCTAAGGAAGACAAATCTGAATACGGAAGTTTTACTGAGATTTCTCCACCTAGTTTTAATCCACTTTCATTAATTAATAACGAACTTAAAGCGCCTTTCCATCCTCCTATTTCCAGTTCTGGAAGCTCATCCGTTGGTATGTCAATCTCTGTTATTGCAAATGTGCGGTTTAACTTTAGCGTTTTTAATGTTAGATCTAGAGATTTTACAGGACCAAACTGTGGTGTTTTAATTTCTCCGGCAAGTTTAAGCCCATCTGGACTAACAGTCGTTTTAGCCAAATCCAGTATCACTGTAAACCCGTATAACTCAATCTTAACAGGTTGTGTTCCTTCTGCTGCTAATCGGAATTCCAGATTATCAAGATCTACAACATAGTTTTGAGCGGTATTCACGGCATCATCTACACCATCCGGTATAGAAACACCATTAACTACACCCTGCGCTGCATTGGTTACTGCGCCTTCTATGTTTTCCATGTTTTCGGCTCCTAATCCTGGCATGCCTGTAGCGCCTTCTCCTAAGAATATCTCAACCGATCCAGGAGTTGATTGATCTTTGGTAATAATTTTTGGTAAATGGTCCTTTATAAAGGTGATGTTGTATTCTCCCAAAATCCGATCCACATCCAATTCCAACTGACCACTGATACTTCCCCAACCTTTGGCATTTTTTATTACAGCTATTTGCTGCCCTCCATTTTGAAATTTTAAAGGCAAATAACCAAATAACGTAAGTGGTAAAGCCATTCTGTCTGTTACAACTTTATTGTTTTCTGGAATAGCATTTCCGTCTCCATCAAAGGTGACTTTAATATTTGCAAAGGGAAGAGAAAGGCGACCGTCTGGTTCAAAAACCGATAAATACGGTGTAATATTCACAAAACTACCTGTCCATATTTCTGCTCCATCGGCTGCTGCCTCTGCTTTTTCTAATTCAATATCAAAACCTAATAACTGACTGATATTTTTTCCGCCGCCATCTTCAAGACTAAAGTTTCTTTCAACATCTGTATTCTTTTGGAACGTGATGTTTTCTTTTTGAACCATATAACCACTTTTAGCCACACGTATTTCTTGCTCTCCAGATGGTACATATAGTTCATAAGCGCCGTTTTCTTTTGATAATGTTGTTATGTATTTTCTACCTTCTACAGAAATATTTACACTATCTAAAGCGGTATTATTACTCGTTACGGTTCCATATAATCGGACTCCTTTTTCCAAAAGTAAAGTCATTTCAAAAAGCTGATTATCGGCTCTAAGGTCCACTGATGCTTCTAAAGGAAGATATCCCGAACCTTCTCGAGGAATAAGTGTCACGTCTACTTGTCCTCCAAAGCCTTCATATAACCATTCACCACTTACATCAGTAACTCCAGATGTATCAAAAAGACCGATGGTTACCCCATCAAGTACTTTATCCCCATCACTTTCATCTTTTACAATAAATTTTACCCGAGCTCTTTTAACGTCTAGATAACCTATTTCACCCATATCCAGAGTGCTTGCTGCATAAGAATCTGTATTGGTAAAGGTGTTGTTTAACATAGCGTTAAATCCTGAAGCTGGTACTGCCACTTGATTAATGCCAGCCGTAGCTTGACCAAATAAAGCAGGTGTCATTAAGTTCCCATTAGCTATCGCCATTTGCACGGTAGATGTTTGGTACATGCTTTGATAAAAGCCAACTTCATTACCACTGTTTAAAGGTGCGTTATTTGTTGGCGCCTGAGTATTATTTGAAGTTTCCACCGTACTAGACTCTAAAACTAAAGGCGAATCCACCTTCACATGATTTGCTTCAATATGGACTTGTCCTTGTCTTTCTACATAGCCTTGTTTTTCAACAATTAAAGTATGGGTTCCAGGATAGAAGCTTGTTTGGAAAACCCCTGTGCTACCAGTCTCGAAAAACGCATCGCTACCTTCGAAATGTAGTTTGGCATCCGCCAATGGCTCCCCATCGGCATCTACAACTCTTCCTACTAATGGCGTTACTTCAGCACTTATTTTAAATTCTTTATATTCAATGACACCTGAAGAAATAGAGGTCTTGAATTTTTTGTTTTCGGGATTTACAGCCAGATTACTATACTTTTGAGGTACTGAGACCAATTGAATGGTAAATTCGGCATTTGGTTTCAGAGTAGGTAAGTTTCCAATATAATAATTACCCGACTCATCGGTCTTGGTTGAATAATAACCATTGTCTACCGGCTCAGGAATTATCAAATTTGCGATATTAGCGGGCATTGTGGCAATAGTTGTAATGGAAATAGCTGGCATAACAGTGAATTGTGTTGTTGCCATATTACCAACCATTCCAACTGTACCAGATGTAGCTGGAGCGCTTACTTCTACAGGAGACGAAATTCCAAAAGGACTTTGAATGGATCCATAAATTAACGGATCTATAACCCCTTGTCCTGGTAAATTTATTTGTCCTGGTCTAATAGTATTTATTATGGTTGTTATTTCGGAATCTGTAAGTGGTGGTGGTCCTCCAAACAATACATCCTCCGGATTATAAGTTACTTTTACAAGGGCATCCTTTATAGATACTGTGTTTTCTCCAGCATATAAGGCCACACGACCTTTTACAGCAGGCTCGGTGAAAACGGCATCATAACCAGCTTTCACTAGCATAACATCGCTTTTTGTAATGTTTTGAGGAGTTACTCGTAAATCTGTTTGTAAATTTTTTAAATTTTCGGCAGATGATTCTACAACCACATGAAGACTTCCTTGATAAAATAGTTTACCAAAGTCAAATATCTGTGCGTTTGCCTCTCCTTTTCTTATGCTATCCACAGCCACCAATCGGTATTCTTTTCCTTGGATGGTTTTCCTTACTTTGGCTTCAGGCGATACGTTACCTTCTTGTTGTAAATAGGAATTTGCCTCTATTTCTTGAGCTTCGCGATACAGAAGCACTTTTGTTTTACCTAAGTTGGCATCGCTTCCCTGTAAAGATGGGGCATTTATGGTTGCAGCAAAACGGTAGGTATTTGCAAGAAGTATTTTTTCTCCTAGATTGATATCTTGAAGTGAATCTATTTCACTCATTTCTATATTGTACGAGTAATCGTAAAATCCGGAAGCACTAACTGTTAATACAAGTTCTTCATATTGATCAAAGCCTGAAAATCTTGGATGAATAAAATCCAGCGTATAATTACCTTCAGAATCCGTAATTCCAGACGCTAATACTTTTAAAGATGTATCATTGATATTTGTTGAGCTGTAAGAATTATCTTGGGTTGTAACATTTCCAGAAATATTAGGCAATGTAATATTTGTAAGTCCTGGCCAATCATTAACCGTGCGTAATCCTGCGTACTGCAAGTCGTTTTGAATGGTATATGGCATATATCCAGGGGTGGTGGTAAAAGGTGTTGTTGCTGTTTGTGACTGCGATGTAGAAGCTGCTTTCTTCTTTCCTTTTAAAACAACAGTTACATTGCTTAAAGGAAATCGTTTTTCTGCCATAATACTTCCAGAATTCTCGAATTTATAACTCAAAGAGGAAGCCGCATTTGTACTAATAACATTTTCGGCCGGTTCATTTGGTAGTAAGGCGACCACGGTATTCATAGGTGGAAAATAAGTTTCCAAGGTACTAAAGGTCGTAGAGAAATTCAATGTAGGATCTGTCTGTGCCAAGGCGGCATAATTCTGCGATTGAATGGCTGTATTACCAAGATATACACCTACAGGCGTAGTTGCTATATTGGCAATAGATGGCAAGGTTATTTGTGTATTGGAGATCATTCCTGCTAGAGCTGTAGAGGAATATGAGGTAGCGGATTCTTTTGAGAAATCAACTTCAGATTTTTTAAATGCCCATAACAGACGCCCGTTAATCCGATTGGTCGCAAACTCACTAGGGTCTTCATTTTCCTGTATAGTTATGGGTTCTGCGGGTTGCAGGACTTCAGTTTTAGGAAGCACATAATTTAATCCGGCTATCTGACTATATCCATCATTGGCAATCTCCAAGGGACTGCCTGGCATAGGCCTGAAATTGGTTTTGACTCGTAGGGTATAGCGCTCTCCATTCTTAAACACATTCGGAAAACGCAAGGTGTCTAATATAAAAGTGGTGGTAGGTATGTTTTTTTTGTCGAAAACTGGCGGGTTGTATACCGCATCACTTATGGTTTGTCCAGGAAAAACTTTACGTATTTCTAAATCATAATTCAAAGCACCAAGAGGCATGCCACAAGTAGTGGTAGGCGGGGTCCAACTAAATTGAATTTGAGAGGAATGAGGCGTAAAATCCTGAAAACCACTATTGGATTGCATCATTGTAGATACAGGCATAATCAATTGCGGAGCTGCAGCCTTATAACATATAATAAAGACGGCACAACCTGTTCCAGGGGCAGAGAGAGGAGCAGATTGTCCTGGATTATCGTAATCGTAGGCCGTAACACAAATACGATAAGTGCCTTCTGGTAATTTATAATTAAAACCTCCTTGACTCAATTGGCTTAAACTCGTATTGTTAAATATCAAATCACTTTGTGAAAAACCTCCAAAAGCATCATCTAGCATGGGTTGATTAAGCCTTATCATTTGTTGCGGATTCATCAAGACTGGATTGGAAGGTTGGTAACCTGGTCTTAAGGTAATGCTCATAGGTCCCGGAGATAAACGCTCTATGGTTCCAGAAAGTTTGACACGCTTCTGTGAGTTACCGGAATTAACTAAAGTAACGGCTAGGTGACTACTAATATCCTGATTCAGTTGACCTGTTCTGTTGCCCATAATATTTGCCTTAATCTGTGGGAGATATGGAGGCACCGGCTGCTGTACATTCGTGTTTACTTGAATGGGATATTGTGCATAAGTATTAATGGGAGTTAGGCCCAATATTAAAACAAAGGCAACTAAAAGTCTTGATAATTTATCTATATGATTCATGGTCAAATGAGTTTAAAAATTATAAGCATACGTAATGCCGCCAGACAACATCTTACTATTGACGGCATAGGGTACGTGATTTATGTCATTTAGTGGATTCAAGTTTACTGGCGGTGTAATCATGTAGCTAGCAAAAATGCCAATAGAGTGACTATTGAAAAGCAGATAACTACCATTAAATGAAAAGGTGTAGTTATTGCCTGTAGCAGAGTCTGAGGCTTTGTTCAGAAAATATCCAACGCTACCTTGTAAGTTTAGAGTGCGCGCTTTTAGCAATTGTACGTTTCCGCCAACATTAAAACCTAAAGATTTGTATTGACTGTTCTGCTGCTCATAAACGCTGTACAGAACGGTGGAATTCACATCAAAATATTTTTGGGTAAAGTAAAGACCGTAATTAAGGGAAGCAGATACATTGTTTCCGTTGGTTTGATCTTTAGTAGTGGGATTCTGATCGTTTAGGTTCGTGTAAGTAAAACTACCGCTAATGGTATGTTGATGTACGAGATCCGAAAAGTTTAATGATGGAGCTAGCACAGCGGTTATCATCGTCTGATCCAATCGTTGTAAGTCGTTTAATTCTAACAAACCATCTTTCTGTAAAATCCGTACACCTGTCATATTCATGTTGATATTCAAATGCTGGTTTACGAAAGTATTGAGTGAAAGGTTTCCCGTACGAGTCACTAATCGAGAACTAAGCATGTTTTGCAAATTATTATGTTGACTGTTAAAAGCTGCGTTGAGGTTTATTTTTCCTTTATTAAAGCTGGTATTTATGTTGGCGCTAATCATTTCAATATCGTCTAAGGCATAAGGCACACCTAATGATTTAAAATCGGGTTCTACGCGACGATACCCCAAAATGGCATTAAAATTATTCAACATAAGGGCCAATTGGACTTGTCCTGACCAACTTATCACCGAGCTGGAATTGATAGGAATAAGCTTTTTTAGAAAAGAGGGCACCTGTTTATTGCCAATGCTGTCAACGGTATTATATGATAGGTCTCGACTTAGGACACTTACGGCAGCATCTCCAGTTAAGGATAGTTCTTTAGTTAATGTAAACTTCCATGAAGTTCCCATAACACTGTTTTCTTGAGGTAATACAGTTGTCAAACTATCATTTGCTCTTTCTATAGAGTTTTCATCATCCTTGGCATGAAAATATTGTAAACTAAAATTTGTATGATCTCCACCAATACCTGCTTTTACACCATATCCGATACGTTTATATTGTGGTTCTATTGGACGTTCTGAGTTATTCTCTTCACTAATGGCCTTATTTAATCGACCATAAAAAGCTCCGAAGTATAAATTTTTAGGAGTTAGTTCTATGCCGGTCCCCATAAAACTTTGTCCATCGAACACCAAAGGAGAAAAAGAAATGTTCCGGTAACCAAGGTGTAGTTTTATCCATTTATAAGAAGGACTGATGCCAAACTGTGTAAATGCCGTGGTATAACTTTCAGAAAATTGTGATATTGCAAAAGAGAAGGGAAGGGAAATGCCATATACTGAAGGCGTAAAATTACCATACAAATTCCAGGAAAAAGGATCTCGAGTTGGAAACTCTTCGTTGGAGGTATAGCCATTAGCACCTCCTCCAATATTTCCATTAAAAGTAAACGGCTTTTGGTCTTTTAAAGTGCCAATATCCTGCGCTTGCAAAAACTGTGTCATAAGCAATGAAACGACTATCCAACTGAATAAGTTTTTTATCATAATAATTGGTTAAGCGCTTGTATTCATGCTAACGGGGTGTAGGACTCCATGACCTTTTTGCTTGTTTTTCTCAAGCTAGGTTACTGAAACTTGTCTTTATATTTATTTTGCTTTAAGTTTGAAAAATAAATAGCCAAAATCCGAACTACGCTACAGTGGATTATTGTATGTTGTTTCAAATTTATGGTTAGTTAATCATCAGTGCTTACTCTGTGAGGCGAAGGTGGGTTAAATGAAAAACAAAAGCAATAGCCGTTGAGTATCTAGGGCATATGAGTTAGTAATCGGCATTTATTAGTTATTAATTGGGAAATAAAGAAAGAATATATGGGCCTACCAAGAAGACAAAATGAAATTGATTAAATGTAAAAAGGCTGTTTTATAGCCTAAATATAAATCCTAAGTACCTTTAAGTTTTCTGACATATTTGTCGATATTATCATTCGATTCAGGGCTTGTAAGTGCTCTAGGAAGAAGCGGGTAGATCGTATGGTTTAATTTTGAGGGATTCAACTCTTACCTGTTTGTTTTTTAGTCAATTATAACGTGGAAAACCAGCGGCTTTGTAAATGTATTCATTGTTCGTTCTTATAGAAAAATGAAATATTATAGGAGAGAAAGTGGATTGTTTAAAAAATAATGGAGCGGATATATAGAGCGATGTCTAAGATGCGATGAGTGCACATTCAAATCTATTTCAAGAGAATTTACCTACGCTTCTGTTTGAGGTAGCAAAACAGGAAATATGAAGGTACAGCTTAGCCATACATGCTAATAAAAGTTAATTCTTTTAAATGTATCGCAGTTTTAATAGAAGTATTTCAGATGTTAATTTCTTGCTGGCCGTGGACAGGAAACTTCAATTTATCCTCAAGCTTTAAATTAATGCGCCTCCAACCAATTGTCTCCAGTGTCTAAATCCACAAGCAAAGGAACTTCCAGTTTGAAAGCCGATTCCATTTCAGATTTAATTAAAGGTTTTATGGTGTCTAATTCAGATTTGTAAACGTCAAAAACCAATTCATCATGTACTTGTAAAAGCATCTTGGTTTTAAAATTTCCAGCTTCCAATTTGTTATGAATGTTAATCATGGCAACTTTAATAATGTCGGCAGCACTTCCTTGAATAGGTGCGTTTACAGCATTTCGTTCTGCCGCTCCGCGAACTACAGCATTTCTAGAATTAATATCTTTTAAGTAGCGTCTACGTCCTAAAACGGTTTGCACATAACCATGATCGCGTGCAAAATCGACTTGTTTACCAATATAACTTTTTAGTTTCGGATAGGTTTCGTAATAGGTGTCAATCAACTCTTTAGCTTCAGATCTGGACAAGTCGGTTTGATTGCTCAGTCCAAATGCCGAAACGCCATAAATAATTCCAAAATTCACGGTTTTGGCGTTGCTTCTTTGTTCGCGAGTAACTTCATTTAAAGGCACATTAAATACTTTCGATGCTGTGGAAGCATGAATGTCTTCACCATTATTAAAAGCTTCAATCATGGTTTCTTCTTTACTTAAAGCAGCAATAATGCGTAATTCTATTTGAGAATAATCGGCAGCTAATAAAATGTAATCTTCGTTTCTTGGGACAAACGCTTTTCTAACTTGTCGGCCACGCTCGGTTCTAATAGGAATATTCTGCAAGTTCGGATTGTTGCTGCTCAAGCGTCCTGTAGCTGCAACCGTTTGCATATAATCTGTATGCACACGCCCAGTTGTTGGTTCTACCTGAAGAGGAAGTGCATCGATATAGGTGCTTTTTAGTTTTGCCAAACCACGATATTCCAAAATATGCTTAATAATTTCATGGTCTTTAGCGAGGTAAGATAAAATATCTTCGGAAGTAGCATATTGACCTGTTTTGGTCTTTTTGGGTTTGTCTACCAGTTTTAATTTATCGAATAAAATATCTCCCAATTGTTTTGGGGAAGCAATATTGAATTCCTCACCGGCTTCTTTATAAATATTTTTTTCTAAGGTTTTTATATCACTATCTAACTGTTCTGAAAGCGAATTTAAAAATTCAGAATCTAAATTGATGCCCTCCAATTCCATATCTGCTAGTACACGTAGCAAAGGAATTTCAATCTCATCAAAAAGTTTTTGGGTGTTTGCTTCACCTAGTTCTTTGGTGAAATGTTCTTTTAATTGTAAGGTAATGTCGGCATCTTCAACTGCATATTCGGTTTGTTTTTCTAACGAAACATCTCTCATGGAAAGTTGGTTTTTCCCTTTCTTGCCAATGAGTTCAGTAATGGAAATAGGTGTGTAATTCAAATAGGTTTCTGCCAACACATCCATATTATGTCGCATATCTGGATTAATAAGATAATGTGCTAACATGGTGTCAAATAATTTACCTTCAACTTTAAGGTTATATTTTCTTAGTACTTTGAGGTCGTATTTTAAATTCTGACCTACTTTTTCAATGTTTTCTGCTTCAAAAAACGGTCGTAATTGTTCAATAAGTTCTTGCGCTTCGGTTTTGTCTTCTGGGAAAGGCATATAATATCCTTTTCCAATTTCCCATGAAAAAGCAATCCCAACCAACTCGGCTTCCAACGAATTTAAACTAGTGGTTTCCGTATCAAAACAAACACTGCTTTGGTTCATTAAGTTTTTAATGAAAAGTTTGGTTGCCATTCCTGGTGCCACACTCTGATAGAAATGCGACGTGGTTACAGCCGTTTTTCTTGTAAACTCTGAAACTGGTTCTGTTGTTGTTTCAGATGAAGAATCGCCTCCAAATAAGGAGAATTGTCCAAAACCTGCGGATGCTTGTTCTTTTGGAGTGGCTTTTATTTGCTTGTCTGCGCCTGAAGTTTCCGTCGAACCATTGGATGCCACGGCAGCTTCTGAAGGAAAAGTCTTTAAGAAATTATCAATCAAACGTCTAAACTCTAATTCCTGAAAAATATGGGTAACGGCTTCAATATCTGGTTCAGACATTTCAAAATCGGCTTCATTAAATTCCACAGGAACATCTAGCATAATAGTTGCTAGTTTTTTTGAAAGCATGCCTAAGTCTTTGGACGCTTCCACATTCTCTTTCATCTTGCCTTTCAACTCATGGGTGTTTTCCAATAAACCCTCCATGCTGCCATAAGCTTTAATAAACTTTTTGGCTGTTTTTTCACCAACGCCTGGCAATCCCGGAATATTGTCGCTGGAATCTCCCATCATACCAAGAAAATCAATCACTTGTTCAGGTCTCTCTACTTCAAATTTATCTTGTACTTCTGGAACACCCCAAACTTCGTAGCCTCCGCCAAAAGATTTAGGTCTGTACATAAAAATATTTTCCGAAACCAATTGAGCAAAATCCTTATCTGGTGTTACCATAAAAGTTTTATAACCTTCAATTTCTGCTTTTTTAGCCAGAGTTCCAATAACATCGTCTGCTTCAAAACCCTCTTTTACCATAATAGGAATGTGCATGGCTTTTAAAATATCTTGAATATAAGGTACAGCAATTTTAATGGCCTCAGGGGTTGCATCACGATTGGCTTTGTATTCTGAAAACATTTCAACACGGTCTGCACTGCCACCTTTATCAAAACAAACAGCTAAATGATCTGGTCGTTCTCGCTTAATAACATCTAAAAGGGAGTTCATAAAACCCATAATGGCAGAGGTATCCAAGCCTTTGGAATTGATTCTTGGATTTTTTATAAAAGCATAATAGCCACGAAAAATTAAGGCGTAAGCATCGACTAGAAAAAGACGTTTTTGTTCAGACATGGTATAAAATTAGAAAGGATTTCAAAGCTACGAAAAAGTTATTAGACCTATATGTTTTTTGACAGCTACACTTTTATTTTTTTATATAGATACATAGTAAAAACAGGATTGACTTTGAATCAGACTTCTCTAGTAATTCATATGGCTACTTAAGGGAAATTTCCTTTAAGGTTTATTCATAGTTGCCTTATGGATACTCCATAGATACTCCATGGATAGTGTATGGAGGCAAGCGTTTTTTCCTACAATAGAAACGCCTTAGGTTCACCAATTACCACTTGGCGTCTTTGCGCCTTTGCGAGAAAACTTTAAACCGACCTCTGGACGAATAACGTCTTTACGTCTAGCATAACAAATTCCATATGTCTTTAAGAATCGATAGAACTATTTTAGGACAAATGGGACTATCGTAAATAGTCCATTGATAGTCCATGTGGATATTACAGGTGATTTTTCGTCTTTTTAAAACAGAGAGCTGCTTGTTTTCAAATGCAAAACGTATATTTGAAACTCAAAATATTAGCAATGAAAACATTTTCGATAGCCATTCATGGTGGCGCTGGAACTTTGGTAAAAGGAATGATGACTCCAGAACTGGAAACACAATACAAACAAGCTTTAAAAAAAGCTTTGGATAAAGGGTATTCGGTTTTAGAAAAGGGAGGTTCTGCTGTCGACGCCGTTGAAGAAGCTGTGAAAATTCTTGAGGATTCTCATTTGTTTAATGCTGGAAAGGGCGCTGTATTTACAGCTACAGAATCCCATGAAATGGACGCCTGCATTATGGATGGAAAAACCTTAAATGCAGGAGCTGTTTCTCTAATTACCGGGATTAAAAATCCGGTGAGTTTAGCCAGGGATGTCATGGAAAAGAGTGAACATGTTTTTTTGGCTGGAGAAGGCGCCATGCAATTTGCTAAAGAACTAAATTACAAATTAGAAGACCCTTCATATTTCTATGATGAGTTTAGACACAAACAATGGTTGGAAATAAAAGATACAGATAGTTTTCAGTTAGATCATGCCAAAAAGAAAGATTCTAAATTTGGAACGGTTGGAGCCGTAGCCTGCGATCAAAACGGGAATATTGCTGCAGCTACTTCAACAGGAGGAATGACCAATAAAAAATGGGGACGTGTAGGCGATTCGCCCATGGTTGGAGCCGGGAATTATGCCAATAATAAAACCTGTGCCATTTCGTGTACCGGAAGTGGCGAGTTTTTTATTCGTGGCGTGGTAGCTTATGATGTCGCTTGCTTAATGGAGCACAAAGGCATGTCTGTTACTGATGCTTCAAAGGAAGTTATAAACAAACGCATTCTTGAATTAGGTGGAGATGGCGGCTTGGTAGCTATAGATGCCAAAGGGAATATAGCCATGCCATTTAATACCGAAGGGATGTATCGGGCTTCTAAATCTTCAAACGGGAGAGAGGAAATATCTATTTATAAGTAAGGACGTTAAGTTGTTTGCTGTTTGGATGTCAAGGCGAGTCTCATCAAGAAAACTAATTCATCATGAAATCTCTTCGTAATAAAGAACAGAATCCCATTAATAAATTCGTGTTAGTTAGTGAAATTCGTGTCTCAAAGTTAATCCTCATCAAGGAAATTAAATCTCCGTGAATCTCAGTGCAAACTCTGCGAATCTCCGGGTAATAACCTCTAAAATGAAAGTCTCTAAATAAAATCAGCCTCAATAGGCAATACACCAACTCTTCTTTCAGTAATATAATATCTATCCCCGTTAGAAAGCACATGTACTGTTAAATTGGCAATCGTCATAGGTGTACCATCATCAAGAACTTTTTCGTTGTTGTGGGTAATTTTACTGCCATCAAAAACAATTACCATTCCAGAACCTATCACCAAACATTTACCGTTCTTAATAATCATTCCGGTGTCTTCGGCCAATCCAAAACCAAGAAGATTAGGGAATTTTGCTACGGCTTCAGACACACGTCCAAATCTTCCACGTTGAATAAAATGGGTATCTATAATTAGCTCAGGAACAAATCCCAAACCTTTGTACATGGTAACTGCACCTTTTGAAAAAGCATCGGTAGCGCTACCTCCAGCAATCATTTCTTTGGTCATGGCCATAGCGCCAGCACTCGTGCCAGCAATAACAAAACCAACTTCGTTTTGATAACGATCTAACATGATTTTATGAATGGTGGTGCCTCCAATTTTATTGGTTATTTTCGATTGATCGCCACCCGAAAACATGATACAATTAGCTTCTTTTATTAAATCTATGGACCTTTTTTCTTCAGATTGCTCTCTGTTTCTAATGTCTAAAACAGTCACATTCTTACAGCCTAACGCACGAAAGGCAGATAGGTAATTTTCTCCTACTTCATCAGGAATGCTAGATGCTGTAGGAATAACTACAATATGGGCATCTTTTCCACCAGCTTGTTCCTTTACGTGGTATAAAATACCTTCATGAATAAACTCAAGAGTGTGTTTTTCACTTTCGTTTTTTCCTTTATCTTCATTGCCACCTATGGGGATTAGGGTGCCTTTAATTTCAGATTGACTCATAGTGTGCTATCAATTTTATCCTGCAAAAATAAACTTATTTGTGTGAAAAAATCAAATTATCAATTTTATTGCTAACTTTTAACCTTCCTTAGAGGGAAACTTCATAGACAATTTATATTATGAAAATACAATTCATCTTATTCGTTCTTAGCCTTGGCTTTATTACGGCATGTGCTCCTCAAAAGGAAATAACCACCAAGGACCAGTTGTATGCTATCACGTGGCAATTGGAATATATGTCTGGACCGCGTATTGCTTTTGAAGGACTTTTTCCCGATAAAAAACCAGAAATCACATTCAATAAAACGACTTCAGAAGTAACTGGAAATAACAGTTGTAATGGGTATTCTGCTAAATACACCTTGAACGGCAAATCCATTTCCTTTGGCGAGCCAGGCCCGTCAACTATGATGTATTGTGGTGAGGGCGAACCACAATTTCTGGCCATGATAAAAAAGATCAATGGATATAGTTTTGATGCAAATGGAAAACTGAACCTGATGATTAATGAAGTCACAATGTTGCGCTTCAAAAAATTACAAAAATGATAAGAGTCAAATATATTTCTCTTATAGCAGGCATTCTCATGGTTTTTGCATGTAATAACTCCAATAAAAAAAAGGAAAACATACAAAACAACAATTCAGAAATCATGAAACAATCAGACGTGATTAATTCCGAAATATCAAAAGTTAAATTCGCTCATACCAACTCCAATTACTTTAGTGCAAGTGGAACGGAACCTTTCTGGAATTTAGAAATTAACGAAGAACGCGTGGTTTTTAAAACACCATCAGATTCTCTTAAGGTGCCACATGTCGAACCCATTATGGCACAGGGTTTCAATGTAAAACGTTATGATATTGAAACAGAATCCAACAAAATTACCATTCAAATTTCGCAAACAGAATGCACCAATGCCATGTCTGGAAAAGTATCTCCCTATTCCGTAACTATAGAATATAAAAAAGTTACAGAAACAGAAGTTGAAAAACTTGAAGGCTGTGGCCACTATATTACAGATTATCGTCTTCACGATATCTGGGTGCTCGAAACTTTAAATGGCAAGAAGATAACCCAAGAGGATTTTAGCAATGAATTTCCTTCCATTGAAATCTATTCCGCTGAAAATAAATTCATGGGTTTTGCAGGTTGCAACCAAATGAACGGCAGGCTTTTCTTTGAAAATGGATTGCTTAGGTTTACCAACGTGGCCACTACAAAAATGCTTTGCGAACCTAACAATAAAGAAGCTGAATTTTTAAAAGCTTTGCAAAGTAGTACAACCTATACCATTGAAAACAACAGATTGACCCTGTCCAATCCTTCAGGGATTTTAACTATATTTAAAAAAATTGATTAACACTAAAACACTAAAATTATGTCACATTCAATTTCTAACCATTCGTATCTAATTTCTTCTAACAAAAAATTAATCTTGCTATTATTCGTTGCAGTGGCTTTTTTAAACTGTAAAAACAAGGAAGAAAAACCTGATGAAGTTATTATAGAGGAATCCTTTGAAGAGGAAGTTGTATTGGAGCCAACCCTTGAAAAAGGCTGTTATCTGTACAATGAAAATGGTAGTATGATCAACTTGGACATTAAAAAATCTGACAACCCAATAGAGGGCAATTTAACCTATGCACTGGCCGAAAAAGACAAAAACACCGGCACGTTTATTGGGGAGTTTAACGATGGTAAACTTGTTGGAATCTACACATTCCAGTCAGAAGGGAAAGAAAGTAAAAGACAGGTCGCTTTTATGCTAGAGGACAACCAATTGGTGGAAGGTTATGGAGAACTGAATGAAGACGGAACCATGTTCCAAGATGTAAATACAATCAATTATTCCTCAACAACACCATTGTCCAAAACAGATTGTGAACAATGAAGAGCATAATGTTTATTTGATAATGGAAAATCCTATTCAGAGTTAAAGCAATCATATTTAGATCTAACTACTCTAAGCATAAAACTCACCCTATTATTAGTTAGATGGAGCGATAACCCAAGGAACTGGAGCATATCTTCAATTTAGCGACGACAACACCAAAGTGGAAATCTTTTTTCCAATGAAAGATAAGGGCTTGGTCTTGACCAAAATCGCTGAAGGGAACTGGTCCGACAAAAATTATAAGCTGGAAAGGCTATGTGCTTCAGGAAAACGGAACAACGATATATGGCGGAGAATGATTATAAACACAACATTACTAGAAATGTTTCCTATAGAATATTGATTATTAATTTGTTAAATAAAATGTCAGTATTGGTGTTTTAAGACTAGGATTTTTAGTCCTTAACAAATCAATAGTTCTCGATTTTTTTTATAAAACATTTCTGTATATTTACGATAACTCAAAATTAATTAGTAAAACCCAAAAAATTTATGAAAATAATAGAAATAAATGCAATGAGAGGACCAAACTATTGGTCAATAAGACGTCATAAATTAATTGTCATGGTTCTCGATCTTGAGGAGATGGAAGCATTGCCATCTAATAAAATTGATGGGTTTAACGATAGATTAAAAGCCATGTTCCCAACAATGTACGAGCATCGCTGTTCGGTTGGAGAGCCTGGTGGATTTTTTCAACGTGTGGATGAAGGCACTTGGATGGGGCATATTATCGAGCACATTGCTTTGGAAATCCAGACCTTGGCTGGGATGGATGTAGGCTTCGGAAGAACTCGTGGTTATGGAGAAGAAGGCGTATACAATGTGGTTTTTGCTTATATGGAGGAGTCTGTTGGACGTTATGCGGCTGAAGTTTCTGTTAACATTTGTAAAGCTTTAATTGCTGGCGAACCTTATGATTTGACAGACGATATCCAACATATGCGCGAACTGCGTGAAGAGTCCCGATTAGGTCCTAGTACAGGCTCTATTGTGGAAGAAGCCGAATCTCGTGGTATTCCATGGATTCGTTTAAATAAATATTCGCTGTGCCAATTGGGTTATGGTGCCAATCAAAAACGTATTCAAGCTACGGTTACTAGTGAGACCAGTAGTATTGGTGTGGAATTGGCCTGCGATAAAGAGGATACAAAATTCTTATTGGAGCAAGCGGAGGTAGAAGTGCCAAAAGGCGATATAATTCGTCGCGAACGCAGTTTGGAAGACGCTTGTAATCATGTTGGCTTTCCATTGGTTATCAAGCCAGTCGATGGCAATCATGGCCGTGGCATAACAGTCGATATTCAAAATTACGACGACGCTTTGATAGCATTCCATCATGCTAAAGAAAGCTCTCGTAATGGAGCCATTATTGTAGAGAAATTTATTAAAGGTGATGATTACCGTCTTTTGGTAATTAATAACAGACTTGTAGCCGCTGCTAAACGAACTCCAGCTCATGTTATAGGAGATGGAAAGTCGACCGTTCAAGAATTAATAGACGAAGTAAATAGAGATCCGAGACGTGGATACGGTCATGAAAACGTACTCACCCAGATTACCGTTAACGAGCTTACAGAAGCCATCATTAAAGATGCTGGTTATAGCTTGGGTTCTGTAATTCCCAATGAGGAGATGCTTATTTTAAAAGATACGGCAAACCTAAGCACAGGTGGAACTGCCGAGGATGTAACAGATATTGTACATCCATCCAATATTTCTATGGCAGAGCGTATTTCAAAAATTATCGATTTAGATATTTGTGGAATTGATATTGCCACCACAGATATTTCAAAACCTTTATCAGAAACAGGTGGAGCCGTTTTAGAAGTTAATGCGGGTCCCGGATTTAGAATGCACTTGGCACCAACCAAAGGCTTGCCTAGAAATGTTGCAGGTCACGTTATTGATAAGTTATTCCCGAAAGGAGATACAGGACGAATTCCTATTATTGCCGTAACAGGAACCAATGGAAAAACCACAACTACCAGACTAATTGCCCACATGGCAAAAATGAATGGCTATCGAGTAGGTTACACAACAAGTGATGGGGTCTATATCCAAAACCGATTATTAATGACAGGCGATTGCACCGGACCAGCAAGTGCCGAATTTGTACTTAAAGATCCAACCGTAAACTTTGCCGTACTTGAAAGTGCCAGAGGTGGTCTTCTTCGAGCAGGACTCGGATTTAAAAAATGCGATATCGGTATTGTCACCAATGTGGCCGCAGATCATTTAGGATTAAAAGGAATTCATACCATCGAGCAATTGGCAAAAGTAAAAGGTGTCATTCCAGAAACAGTTTTACCTAGTGGCTATGCTATTTTAAATGCGGATGATGACCTAGTTTACGATATGAGACGTGCCGTGGAGTGCAATGTGGCTTTGTTCTCTATGGACGAAAATAATCCTAGAATTAAAGCACTTCAACGTATTGGAGGAATCACAGCTGTTTACGAAAATGGGTATGTAACTATTTGTAGAGGGGAATGGAAAATGCGCATAATGAAAGCCGAAAACATTCCGTTAACTTATGGTGGGAAAGCAAAATTCATGATTCAAAATGTCTTGCCAGCCATTTTAGCAGCAAACATTCAAGGTTTTAGTATTGAAGATATGAAAGCAGCTCTAGAAACCTTTATTCCATCGGCATCGCAAACTCCTGGGAGATTGAATATGTTTAAATTTGAAAATTTCACCATCCTTTTAGATTATGCGCATAATCCAGCAGGAATGTTGGCGCTTAAAAAGTTTACAGACGAATTGGACGCTACAGTTAAAGTAGGAATTATAGCAGGAGTAGGGGATAGACGTGAAGAAGATACCAACCAAATAGGAAGCATTGCTGCCGAAATGTTTGACGAGATTATTATTCGCCAGGACAAGCGACTTCGGGGAAGAACTGAGGAAGATCTTATTAATATGCTTCACGATGGAATTAAAATGGTAAATCCGAATAAGAAAACAACGATCATTCCTTCAGAAAAAGAAGCCATTACCTATGCTGTTAAAAATGCCGTAAAAGGTTCGCTAATTATTTTGTGTAGCGATGTTATTCCTGATGCTTTGGCATTGGTTCAAAGGTTTAAGGAACAAGAGTCTAGAGGAGAATTAATGAGTGCAGATTAACTATAAAAATGATTGATACCAAGAATATATATTCTGAATTATTTGATAAGCAAAAAGCCAATCAGTTTGTTGTTGGAAATAGCTCGTATAATGAACGAATTGAAAAGTTGAAGCGTTTAAAACACGCCATAGAAAACACGTATAAACAAGATATTAGGGAGGCACTTTATGAGGATTTTAAAAAACCCCATCTAGAAACAGATCTCACTGAAATTTACCCAGTAATAAACGAAATTAATTTTGTTAGGAAGAATTTAAAGTCTTGGCTAAAAAAACAATGGGTAGATACCCCCTTGGCTTTGCTAGGAAGTAGTTCTTTTATTATGAACGAACCCAAAGGGGTGTGCTTGATTATTTCACCATGGAATTATCCAATTAATCTTACTTTCGGGCCCTTGGTTTCAGCTATTGCAGCTGGGAATACGGTAATTATAAAGCCTTCGGAAATGACGCCAAACACGTCCAAATTGATGGCGAAAATAGTGTCAGAACTATTTGAAGAAAGCGAAATTGCCTTGGTTGAAGGCGAGGTTGAGGTCTCGCAGGAATTATTGAAACTCCCCTTCAATCATATTTTCTTTACTGGGTCTCCTGCTGTTGGAAAGATCGTCATGAAAGCAGCTTCAGAGCATTTAACTTCTGTGACTTTGGAATTGGGAGGAAAATCGCCAACCATTATAGACGACGCTTCACATTTGGAAAAAACGGTTAAGAAAATTGTTTATGGAAAATTCACCAATGCCGGGCAAACCTGTATTGCTCCAGATTATGTATTATTGAAATCGAATTTGAAGTCGAAATTTATTGAAATATTCAAAGCGAAGGTTTTAGAGTTTTATTCAGAAAACACTGAAAATTCAGAATCATATTGCAGAATTGTAAATCGGAAACATTTTGAGCGTTTGGTTTCACATATTGAAGACGCCAAATCAAATAAAAGCACCATAGCTTCAGGAGGAACATACAATGCCACGGATAATTTTATAGAACCAACCTTGGTTTTTAATAGTCCAGAAGACTCCAAATTAATGCAAGAGGAAATCTTCGGACCTATTTTACCACTTATAACCTACGAAACTATTGAGGAGGCTGTTGCCTATGTCAATTCCAGGGAAAAACCTTTGGCACTTTATATTTTCAGCAAAAACAATAAGGTAATTGATTTTGTGCTTAAAAATACGCGAGCGGGAAGCACTTGTGTAAACCATAATTTATTGCAATTTTTAAATCATAATTTACCATTTGGTGGCTCTAATAATAGTGGAATTGGAAATAGCCATGGCTATTTTGGTTTTTTGGAATTCATCAATCAGCGTTCTGTTTTGAAACAACACACCTTGGGCGCAGTCGATTTATTAACACCGCCTTATACTAATTGGAAACAAAGACTTGTCGATTTAACTATTAAATGGTTTTAGATACACTTTCAGTCTTATAAAACTTGGATGGTTTCATATAAAATGGAATCTAAATACTTGACAATAAAGGCTTTACTTTAACTTAATTCAAATCTTAACAGATGGTTAAAGTTTTTATTAACTTAATGACTGTGAATCTATTCTGTTATCTTTGTGTAAATTTTAGAAACATTGCGTTGGATACTTTTTATAATAGCTTATATTTTTTTTGTGGTTTACGGCTATCAGGCAATAAAAACCCTTACTAAAAACAGGTGGTTCTATTTTGCTTTTATAGTAATTGGCTTCGTAGTAGTAGGGAACTTCTTGTTTCAATTTGTTGGGGCATCCAGTGGTCGTGTCCTGTCTCCACCTAAAAATCAAGCCTTCGGACTTTTATTGGCTTTTATGTCTTTTGGTTTAGTCCTTGTACCTATTTTATTCAGCGAAGATATTGTTAGATTTATGGCGGGTTTATACCATAAGTTTTCTCCTTCTAAAAGAAATTTCCATGTTCCATCTCGTAGAAAATTTGTAAGTCAGATGGCACTTGGTTTAGCTGCTATCCCATTTTCTTCGTTGTTGTATGGTATGTATAAAGGAAAATATAACTTCCGCGTTTTATCATATAAGTTGTATTTCGACGATTTACCTGCTGCATTTGATGGTTATAGAATCACCCAATTAAGCGACATTCATTCAGGTAGTTTTGATGATAGAGAGAAAATAGAATATGCTGTAGATCTGGTCAACCAACAGAAATCTGATGCGATATTCTTCACAGGTGATTTGGTGAACAATAGGTCGTCTGAAATGATTCCATGGATGGATGTGTTTGGAAAATTAAAAGCAAAAGATGGGAAATATGCCGTACTTGGAAATCATGATTATGGCGATTATGTAGATTGGGATACGGAAGAAGATAAGCAGAACAACCTAGAGGAATTAAAGCAAATCCAAAAAGATATAGGCTTCGATCTTCTTTTAAATGACAGTCGTTTTATTGAAAAAGATGGGGAACGTATTGCATTGGTGGGTGTTGAAAATTGGGGCAGAGGCCAGTTTATTAAAGCCGGAGATTTAAAGAAGGCTGCAGAGAAAATTGACAAAAACGACTTTAAAATTTTAATGAGCCATGATCCATCACATTGGGAAGACGTGGTTATAGACGACGACTATAAATATCAGTTAACCTTAAGTGGACATACCCACGGCATGCAATTTGGCATAGAAATTCCAGGATGGGTAAAATGGAGCCCGATAAAATGGCGTTATAAATATTGGGCCGGAATTTATAAGGAAATGGATCAATATATTAACGTAAACAGAGGATTTGGTTTTCTAGGTTACCCAGGTCGCGTAGGTATTTGGCCAGAAATTACTGTTATAGAACTTAAAAAAGGTAAGATCTTACCTAATTAATTTTGCTATTTTCTAAACCCAATACGTCCTATTTTTATATTTCAACAGAGGTTGAACATACTATTTATAAGCCATCTATACAAATTATGAAAAAAATACGTAGGTTTGTATATAATCATTTGACTTAAAACTTTAAAAGTATGTCAAAATTTGGGGAACTTATAGACGTAGATATTCCTGTATTACTCGACTTCTTTACCGAATGGAATGATCAATCTGTAGCCATGCATCCTGTATTAAGAGATGTGGCTGCTGCTTTAGGAGATAAGGCCAAAGTTATAAAAATTGATGTGGATAAGAATAAGGAATTGGCTGAAGCTCTTAGAGTAAAAGGCTTGCCTACATTGATTATTTATAAGAATGGCGAAATGAAATGGCGTCATAGTGGCGAAAAGGATGCCAATACCTTAATTGGGATTATCCAAGAATACGTTTAATTAGTTATCAGGCCAGCATCTAATGCTTTAAAACGATATCCTTTTTTACTAAAATATTCCAATACGCGAGGTAAAGCATATTGCATGTTTTCTGAAGCTTTTACGCTGTCGTGAAAAACCACGATACTTCCGTTTTTAGCATTCTTAATCACATTTTTTAGAGCTTTCTCTTTCGATGTTTTTTCACTCCAATCTATAGCTAAAACACTCCACATAATAATTTTGTAGCCCAAAGCCATTAATTCTTGTCCTTGTTTTTTTGTTATTTGTCCATAAGGCGGACGAAAGAGCTTGTTGATTTTTGATTGTTGGTTTTTTGTTGTTGACTTGCTTAAGGCTGCCTTTTCGTTAAGAGTGGGTTGTTTAAGTTGAAAGTCAATGATGTCTTGGGCTCGTTTTACATTCTTTAAATAGGCTTTTGCTGAAGATCTCCAGCCTTTTGGATGACTGTAGGAATGATTTCCAATGGCATGACCATTTTCTACGGTCCTTAAAAAAATGTCTGGATGCTTTTCTACATTGTTTCCAATACAGAAAAAAGTAGCTTTAGCTTGATACTGATCTAAAACATCTAAAGTCCAAGGGGTTATTTCGGGTGTTGGCCCATCATCAAAAGTGAGATATATAACCTGCTCCTCTGTTGGCATATTCCAAATGTATTTTGGAAATAAGCGTATTATCAACAGAGGGAGCTTGGCTGGAATAAATTCCATGGTTTAATTGTTGTTTAAGTCAAGTAGTAAACTATCTAATTCCTGTTCTTGTACTCTGTCCATTTCAGGTCGAGGTCCAGATTCTGTTTCAACCCCTTCATAGAAATGACTAAATAGGTTTAAATAGTTTGTAAACACTTTGGCTTGTTCTGTATAAAAATCCTTATCGTATTCTTGTAAAACATTCAAGATGCCTTTGTAACGTTCTATATCAGTTAAAATATCTTCAAGCAATTTGTATTGGTTCTCAACCTTCAGTTTGCTGTAATAAATTAAGTTTTCTTGATATTTTTTAGAAACATCCATAAAAAGCTTTTCCGCTTTGTCTTCAGAATCTACTTCGTAGTAAATACCAATGTATGGTTCCAATAAAGTGTAGTATCCAAAAAATTCAACAGGCATGTTTTTCATAGCAATATCTGCTATTTCTTCGGCCTTTGTTAATTTATTCTCTATGATAAGTTGTTCAGCCAAACGCGCTAAATTTCCTCTATAGGTAATGGAGTTTTTTCGGGTTTCCACATCGTGATAAATATCTGGGCTGCCACTATTTCCCCAATTCCATGCAACAACTTTATCATACATTAACTCGCTGTCCACGCGACCCATATCAAACGGGTTGGCTCTGTTAACTGGAGTTTTTATTGGTACTAATTTGTAGCACATGCCATCTAGTTGTAGGTAATCCTTCATCCAGATATAATCTTCGTTTCCAAAAGCACCACCTGTAAAGTAGATAGGACGCTTCCAATCGTTATTGGCAATAATGTCCAACATTAACAAACGATTTTTAAAAATGGCATTATCCGTAATTTTCACATCTAAATAATCCACCATTTTATCCGCATCTTTTTCCTTAACAATACCATATTTCAAGGCGTTTTCCTTATTAACTGGCACGCGAATATTTTCAACTGGAAAATAATTGGAGTTTACTAATTGCGATGGATAGAAGTTGGCATCTTCTCCTTGTTGTTCTAAAATATATCTGAATTTGGTTCTCGGATTATCACTCGAAACAAAGTTCATAAAATCCTTAATATCCATAGTGTCCTTAGAGATTTCCCTTTTCATGATATAATCTCTGGTTCCATACTTGTATTGAGCATGTGTTAACTGCGATGGAATAGGGTCGCTTTCATAAGCTTTACGTTTCATTTGGTCTATATACCAATCTGTTTGGAATAAGCTAGTATTTATAATACGAACGTCGGTTCTATAGCCTTCAATTTCTTGGGCATACCAAAGGGCAAACGTATCGTTATCGCCAATGGTAAATAAAATAGCGTTTTCAGCACAGGAATCCAAGTACATTTTTGCCATGGCTCTAGCTGTATATTTTCCAGACCTGTCGTGGTCGTCCCAATTGTTGGCAGCTAAAATGCCAGGAACTAAAACAAGACAAACGAGGCTAATTACCGGAGCTAAAAATTTGGACACCGTATATTTTCTTAAAATATCGAAAATGGCATACACCCCAAACCCAATCCAGATGGCAAACACGTAAAAGGAACCAACCACCGAGTAATCTCGTTCTCTTGGCTCAAACGGCCTTACGTTGGTGTAGAACTGAATAGCTATTCCTGTAAATAGGAAAAACACCAGCATGGTCCAAAAGGTTTTTTTGTCTTTATTAAACAAAAAGAAAATACCAAAAAGTCCAAGGATTAAAGGTAAAAAATAATAGGTGTTTCTGCCTTTATTATTTTTCACATCGCTAGGTAAATGGTCTTGTGAAAAGCCTAAATGCCATTCATCTATAGGTTTTATGCCACTTAACCAATTTCCATGATTGTCATATCTACCTTGTATATCGTCTTGTTTTCCAACAAAATTCCATAAAAAGTATCTCCAGTACATATAGCCTAACTGGTATTCCAACAAATAGGAGATATTGCTTCCTAGAGAGGGTTTTGTAACCGTAATATATTGACCAAATTGCTTTAAAAACGCATGGTAATCTTCATAATCTACCAAGCCTTTCTCGACATCGTTTTTAAATTCTAAAACTGTTGTGCGTAATTCGTTTTCCATTTGGAATTCAGGTTTTAATCTAAAATCCAAATACCCAGAAAAAAGCATGTAATTAACGGCATTATCTTGACTCCACATACGTGGAAGAATGGAAGCATGTTCGTGATTGTAGTTTTGCTTGGCGTTTTTCCAATCGTTAATTATAACATATTTTCCTGTTTTATAATCTTTCTCGTAATTGGGTTTGTCGTCAATATAAGGTTCGTTTTCGTCTAAGCCAGCATATTGATCAGTAAACAAAGGCCCATAAAACAAGTGTGTTTCTGGGTATTGTTCTAAATTGTAATAGGCAAGAAGCTCTCTGGCATCTGATGGATTGTTTTCGTTAACCACCACATTGGCGTTGGCACGAATTGGTAACATGAGCCAAGAAGAGAACCCGATAAAAATAAACAGCAAACACAGAATTCCTGTATTTATATGTTTGTAATTTTTTTGATGTGTATATTTTATTCCGAAATAGAAAGCTGCAATAACAAGAAGTCCAGCAATAGCAGTTCCAGAATTAAATGGTAAGCCTACAGAATTCACAAAAAATATTTCGAAAGCACTAAAGAATTTTAAGGCATTTGGTAATAACAACTTAAAGATGAACAATAAAATAGCGGCCGAAACAACATTGGCAATAATAAAATTCTTTACAGTAACCGTTTTATAATTTTTGAAAAAGTAGATCAATCCAATGGCAGGAATGGTTAAAAGTCCCATAAAATGCACCCCAAACGAAAGTCCGATAATAAATGAAATAAGAATAAGCCATTTATTACCACGAGGTTTATCCATGTCTTGTTCCCAACGTAGGCCTAAATAAAATAACACGGCCATAATTAAAGTGGCCATGGCATAAACTTCAGTTTCTACGGCATTAAACCAAAACGAATCTGTAAAAGCAAAAGCTAAACTTCCTACAAAAGCACTTCCAAGGACAGCCATTTTTTTACTTTGGGTAAATTCTCCATGCATTTTCACCAATTTGGTTAACAATAAAGAAATAGTCCAAAACATAAAGAGAATAGTAAAGGCACTGGAAACAGCGCTCATTAAATTCATTACCAAACCAATTTGGCTAGGCTCCATGGCAAACATAGAAAAGAAGGCGCCAAACATTTGAAAAAGTGGCGCTCCAGGAGGATGACCTACCTGTAATTTGGAAGAGGTTAAA
Source organism: Xanthomarina sp. (assembly GCF_035306705.1). Taxonomy (GTDB): domain Bacteria; phylum Bacteroidota; class Bacteroidia; order Flavobacteriales; family Flavobacteriaceae; genus Xanthomarina. The sequence goes on along the minus strand of NZ_DATGNO010000073.1, from coordinate 4,547 downwards.
ATGTACTCGCCAGCATCCCAAAAGCTTACCGTTGGTTCTACTGTTAAGCTATATGTTATTAATGCAATTAAAAAGGAAACCCAACCCAATAGGTTATTCCATTTTTTAAAGCTAAAATGTTTCATAGATTCTATGTTGGTTAACGAGGCGAATTTAACAATAAATATGTTATCTGAAATGTTTTTAAGGAAACGTTAAGTAATAATAAAAATTTTTATTTGAAAAATGCTTGCGCAAATCAAAGTTTGTTTTAAATTTGCAAACTCAAATGCACTATGGCCTATGGTGTAACTGGCAACACGTCTGGTTTTGGTCCAGAAGAGTCTAGGTTCGAGCCCTAGTAGGCCAACAGTTAAGTTGAAATCCCAATCATTTATTTGATTGGGATTTTTTGTTTTAATAAGTTTTAAGAACAGATCGAGACCTTTCCGAACATGAATTATCTGTAATATTGATCTACCAATAAATAAAAAGAGCCTTTCAGTTTAGTTTGAAAGGCTCTTTTTATTTCTAATAGATATTATATTTTAAAGGTAATTACTGGTCTTTTCGAATGATTTACCAAGTCCTCACTAATGCTGCCGTTTAAAAAGTGGGCAATTCCTTGTCTGCCATGGGTGCTTATTCCTATTAAATCGGCATTAATAATATGGGAGAAATTTAAAATTCCCTGCTCGACATTTTCGTCATTAAAAATATTAATGGTGTAATTTTTATAGTCATAACCGGCTATAAAATCCATGATCCGGGCATTTGCCTTGGTAGTAGTTGTAAAGTTACTGGCCGTATTAACCATTAACAAATGTAATTTGGCATGAAAAATTTTGGCTAACTCCGAGGCTTGTCTATATGTTTCTTTGCTGTCCATCTTAAAATCCGATGCAAAAACAATATCGTGAAGCGCAAAATTCTTGTGTTCATTTTTTATGACTAGAACAGGCACATCCGATGTTCTTACCACTTTTTCAGTATTGGAACCAATAAACATTTCTTTAAAACCGCTAGCTCCATGAGATCCCATGACTATTAAATCGACGCCTTTCTCCTTGGCAATTTTCGAAATTCCAGAAAATGTTTGGTTAAAATCCACAGTGTCGTGTACCTTGATACCTTCTAAATAATCTCTTGTCAAAACATCTTTGAATTTTTTATTTGCCAATTTCATGAAAAACATGGCTTCAGGTAATTCACTTTGTTGGCTTAAAGCATCAATTTGAGTTAATGGAAGTTCTAATAAGTGAATTAGAAATATTTCCCCATCATATCTTTTAGCTAATTGCGCAGCTACTTTTAAAGCGTTTTCTGCTTCTTTGGAGAAATCTGTGGGTACGAGAATTTTTTTCATGATTGGCATTTAGTTGGTTAATAAAGGTTTTCTTAAAAATATGAAAAAATAACTATATTTACGTGCTCATCATGTGAATTGTTTTTGTAAATTGAATATTTTATGGTAAAAATCTAATTTTTTTATGAAATATCTCTACGTATTATCAATATGTTTTATATGCTCTTTAGGCTTCTCTCAGGATGATTTAATAAAAGAGGCAACTAATTTTCTAGAGTCCAATAAGGTTTTTAAAAACCACCCAAAAGAAAAATTCTTTTTGCATACTAATAAAACCACTTATTTTGCTGGCGAACATATAATGTATAAGGCTTATGTGGTAGACGATTTTACAAATGTGCCAAGTAGTAATACAACCAATCTTCATTTTAGTATCTATGATTATAACGGGAAATTAATTAGGCATCAATTGATTTTTGTTGAAAATGGTCTTGTAAATGGAAGTGTAGAATTGGAAAAGGATTTGAAATCCGGTTCTTATTATTTAGTATTAGACACAAACTATAATGCGAGTTTTGATAGAAAAAATATCAGCCAAATTCAAGTTCTAAATTTACTCGATAAAAATATAATTACTGTTGCCGAAAAGGAATTAGTAGACGATATCCAAATTGAAGAGAGTAAAGGGGTTCAAGTCGAGTTTTATCCAGAGAGTAATGTCTTGCTTTCTAGAGCGAATAACAACTTATATTATAAAATTTCTTTAAACGAAATGCCGTTTGAAGCTAAAGGAGAATTAGTAAAATCTTTTAATGACGAAGTTGTTGGGGAATTTTCTTCAAATAAGAGGGGATTAGGTTTTGTTAATTTCGATTATTATCCAGATAGGGAATATTATTTTAAAATCCGTCACAATCAAAACACGTATAAAATTAACATTCCAATAGCTCAAAAGGAAGGGTTTATTATACATCACGATTTCAGTAAACCAATCTCTAAGGAAATAAGTTTTACAGTCAGAATAAATAATGACACGGCTGGTAAAAATGACAATGAAACTATTCTAGCGGTTATTCACAGAGATAATGTATGTAAATCTGTAATTCCTTTTAAAATTGACAAAGACGTCAATAATTATTTGTTAAGTATAAATTCAGAAAGCCTTTATAATGGGGTAAATGTTATTTCGCTGTTTAACAAACAAAACGAGGCCTTGTCAAGTAGATACTTCTTTTACGATAAAAAGAAGAATATTGAATTAAGTATAGAGAAGTTTAATGAAACCAAAGACTCCCTTACACTCGATTTAAAAATGCTTAATAGCTATATAATGGCAAATACTAGTGTTTCCATCTTGCCAAAGGAAAATATTGTAAATAATAATTCACAAACAATATACAAGGCATTTTTAATTTCGCCTTATGTTTCCATTACTAGCAACTCCTTAGAATTTGATCTAGCTTTACAAACTGCAAATCTAGTAAGTGATGTTTCGGAGGCTAGTAAAAATGTGCAATTAAGAAATGCGGAAAATGGGATTTCCATCTCTGGGGAAGTGAAAACAAATATTACTAATTTATCTGGCTATAGTGTCTTATTAACCTCTAAGGAAAACGGTTTCGCCTTGCTTAGCGATATAGAAAACAACAAATTTGTGTTTAATAATTTACTGTTATATCATCCTTCTAAATATGAATTGGCTCTTTTAAACTCGGTAAATATGATGGTTGATGCAGACTTTCAAGTAGAAGAGCAAAAATTAGATTTCCCTGCAGACTCTATACTAGATTTAACTCAAGTAGCATTGAAGCATGAACCAATTGTTGCTAATAGTCAGTATAATTTTGTGATTGAAGGAGAAGAATTAAATGAGGTTGTGCTAACCGGTAAAAAGAGAAAAGAAGAGGTGGTGAACGAATTTCCTGACTTTGGAATCATTGACGAACCAGGGGAACTAGGTAATGGCTTTACAAGAAGAAAAACAAAAGATAAAATAGAGTGTAATGGATGTACCCTTTTTGATTATCTAGACCAATTTTCAGAACTTAAAACATTAAGAAAATATCCAGATGGTTTCCATGTATATTTTAAAAGTAGAGGATTTAATACAGTTTATGGGTCTATTGATGCTTTACTTATTGTTAATGGAATTCCGTCAAGCTTATCTGTGATGGCAGATATTATGGCAGACGATGTAAAAGCAGTTAAACTTAATAGATCTGGAGCAGGTTATGGGTTTCAAGGATCAAATGGAGTTATCTTAGTAGAATTGAAAAAAGTAGAGGATTATCTGGATACAGATTTAAATGAAGGAAACCCAAAAGATTTAAAATTATTTTCCACTAATACAACCTTTGGTTTTACTAAATCTAATGACATAATTGAAGCAGATAACTTAATTTTTAATAGTCAAAACTCCAGAGAAAAATATAGTATCATTGATTGGATTCCTAATTTTACGTTAAAACCCAATAGCTCCAACCTTATCAAAATACCTAAAGAAAGCTACACGGCTTTAAAGCTAATAATCAACGGTATAAATGATCAAGGCGACATGGTGTCTGAGGAAGTTAATATTTCATTTAATTAGTAAAGTGTCTTACTTGCATTGTTTTTAAATAAAAAATTGTATATTTGCACCGTTGTAAGAATTAAGAGATATGAGGGGACGTGAAGTCCCCTCTTTTTATACCAAGAAATGTTTAGAACAACTGTCGAAAATTTATTAAAGGATGGCCTAGAAGAAAAACAGCATTTGTTTTTAATAGACCTTTCAATTTCAGAGGATAACAGTATTAAAGTTGTAATTGACGGAGATACTGGAGTAACCGTGGAAGACTGCATGTATATCAGTCGTGCCATAGAGCATAATTTGGATAGAGAAGAACAAGATTTTTCTTTAGAAGTTGCTTCAGCTGGAGCAACAGCGCCTTTGAAAAATAAAAGACAGTTTAAGAAAAATGTGGGAAGAACTTTAGAGTTAAAAACTAACGATAAAGAAATAGAAGTAGATCTTATAGACGCAACAGACAATCATATTATTGTACAGTGGAAATCTAGAGAACCAAAACCAGTAGGTAAGGGGAAAGTAACAGTACAAAATAAGGCAGAAATAGCCTACGAAGATATAGTTGAAGCAAAAGTTATGATAAAATTTTAATTCAGAAAAGATATGGAAAATCTTGCGTTAATTGAATCGTTTTCAGAATTCAAAGACGACAAATTAATTGATCGTGTAACGTTAATGGCGATTCTTGAAGAT
>NZ_DATGNO010000072.1:0-47243 GCF_035306705.1 Xanthomarina sp. | reverse complement strand
CTGGTAAAACAAATAAACCCTCTTGGCACAGGTTGGGATGGAACTTTTAACGGAAACCCGTTACCAGCTGACGATTATTGGTTTTCGGCCACTTTACAAGACGGTAGGGAATTTCAAAGTCATTTTTCATTAAAACGATAAACTTAAAAGTTGTACATTTATTTCAATTATTACAAATGAATGTTTCGATCTCTTAAATACATTTTTTTAGTTTTTCTTCTAACTAGTCAGTTTATTTGCAGTCAAGAAGTCAGCTTATTTCAACAATTTAATGGACGTTACGATTATGTGGCATTTGGGAATACCCTAAATCCTGCTGAAAATAATTTAGATCGTTCGTTTTGCGATGTTCTCCAAGAATCTGAAGCAGATTTCCTACTACCAGTAAACACTAATATTGTAGCAGCTTATTTGTATTGGGCAGGTTCGGGCGAAGGTGATTTAGAAGTAAGCTTAAACAATACTTCCGTAGTTGCAGACCACAATTATCTTGTGGAATTTAACGACAATAATTATGGAACCCTCACTTATTTTTCCTGTGTTTCAGATATCACTGAACTGGTAACAAATACAGGAACTGGAAACTACACATTAACCGATTTAGTTATTACGGAAACCTTAGAAAACAATCCAGGTTATTGTGCCAACCGGACCAACTTTGCAGGTTGGAGCGTGTATGTGGTGTATGAAGACGAACAACTTCCACTAAATCAAGTGAATTTATTTCAAGGCTTGGAAATCATTAATAGAAATGTGCCTGAAAAAACCATCATCCTAGATAATATCAATGTTTTAGATAACCAAGGTGCTAAAATTGGTTTTTTAGCTTGGGAAGGAGATTCCAATCTAGCCTATGGCGAATCTTTACTAATCAATAATAACATCATTTCCAATCCACCTTTAAATCCGGCCAACAATGCTTTTAATGGAACAAATACCTTCACAAACAGCAATACTTTTTATAATGGCGATTTAGATGTTTATGATATTCAAGATAATATTGCTATTGGCGATACATCCGTAGAAATAAAATTAACTACGGGAGATTATGATGCAAATGGTGTTTTTCAAGCCGATTTAATTATAATCAATAACATCATAACCGTTTTAAACAGTCAGCTTCCAGATGCAACCGTTCAAATAAATAATATCCATCAAGAATGTTCTAGCAGAGAGATTACTATCAATTATACCGTTTACAACACCAATAGCACAGATTTTTTGCCTGCGCAAGTTCCTATGTCTATTTATGCAAACATTCAACTTATTGGTAATACAAATACCACGACACAGCTTGAAATTGGAGCTTCAGAAAATGGTGAAATTACTTTAAGCATTCCAGAAAGTTTACCAAATAATTTAACCATAACCATAGTCGTTGACGATCTAGGAAATGGCACTGGAATTGTTACCGAATTAAATGAATTAAACAACTCAACTTCCCAAGATATGGAGCTTTGGGAAATTTCAATAACGCCTCTACCAACTCTAATAAATTGCGATGAAGGTTTTAATACAGCTTATTTCGATTTAAATTTAGCTATAGAAGACATAGAAACCAATGGACAAGCAACTTCTTTTTATGAAAGTCTTGAAGATTTAGAAACAAATACCAACGAAATTCTAAATCGGTACCATTATCAAAACAGCACGGTTTCACAAACCATTTATTTAAAAGTTGATGGCGATCCTTGTTACCAAATATATTATTTCGATTTATTGATTGAAAATTGCCCGCCACATATTCCACAAGTTTTTACACCAAATAATGATGGTTTTAACGATTGGTTCAACATTCAAGGACTCTATGATATTTTCGAAAAGCATAAACTGCTAATCTACAACCGTTACGGAACTCTTATTTTTGAAGGTAATAACGACAACCCATGGACCGGAAAAGCCAATCGGGGATTAAATAATTCTAGTAAAACAGTACCAACCGGGACCTACTTCTATGTCTTAAACTTGAACGATTCCAATTATAAAACCTTAACAGGTTGGGTATACTTAAATAGATAAGGTGTTAAAATAATGCGTTTTGTCGTTAATTTATGCATTTTGTCTATTTTTTTCCGTTTCTTTGCCCAAGATTAAACCCAAATCAAAACACCTTGAAAGTACACTTTAATAGCAACTCATTAAAGCTTAAAATTTCTGGCTATTTATTAGTTGTCTTTTTTACAGCCTTTATTCAAGTTTCCTACGCACAACAAATTTCCGTAAACGACAACGTCCCTTTAAACGAATTGATAGAAACACACCTTGTTCAAGGTTGTGTGGAGGTTTCAAATATACAATCGGTTATTAACGGCTCTGTAAATCAATTGGCTAGTTATGGTTATTTTGAAAGAGATAATTCTAATTTTCCTTTTGAAAATGGCATCATGCTTTCTACAGGAGCTGCCAGTTCCGCAGGAAATGTTCTAAATGCAAATCTACTAAATGAAGGAGATCCTTCTTGGGGAACAGATCCCGATTTAGAAACAGCTTTAGGAATTACAAATACCTTAAATGCGACCTCTATTGAATTTGATTTCATTTCAGTTTCCAATCAAGTGCAATTCAATTATATATTAGCTTCCGAAGAATATTATGCCAATTATCCTTGCGATTATTCCGATGGTTTTGCATTCCTAATAAAAGAAACTGGTTCTGGAGCACCTTATCAGAATGTGGCTTTAATTCCTGGAACTAATATTCCTGTAAATACGAGTACTGTACACGAAGAAATAGTTGGTTTTTGCCCGGCAGAAAATGAACAATATTTTGACGGTCATAATCTTGGCGACACCAATTTCAATGGAAGAACAAAGGTTTTATCAGCCATTGCAAGCATTCAACCCAACGTTCAATATCATATTAAATTAGTAATCGCAGATCAATCTGATGAGAATTTCGATTCTGCCGTTTTTATTGAAGGAAATAGTTTTAACGCCTCAGTAAATCTAGGTCCAGATATAGCTACTTGTGCAGATAACGTAGATTTAAATGGAGACATTCAAAATCCTTTAGCTACTTATGAATGGTTTTTAAATGGACAAGCTTTAGCTGGAGAAACTGCAGAAACTCTAACTGCTGTAACCTCTGGCACGTATTCTATAGTTGTTACTATACCTATTAGCAACACCACTTGTGTTATTGAAGACACCATAGAAGTGACTCTAAATTCTGAACAACCTGCTGGCCCAATTTCAGATTACGAAATTTGTGATGACGTGAGTAATGATGGAATTGAAACCTTCCATTTAAACACTAAAAATAACGAAATTCTTGCCTCAGTCCCGATTTCAAATTATATTATTAGTTATCATTATTCTTTAACCGAAGCTGAAAATAATTTAAACGCGATTACAAATCCAATTCAAAATACAACGAATCCTCAAACCATTTATGTTAGAATTCTAGACTCGGATAATGGTTGCATGGCTTATGCCAATTTTAATTTAGTTGTTCATCCTGTTCCTGTTATTACAGATCCTCAACCCTTGGAAGTTTGTGATGATTCCACAGCAGATGGTTATACCCAAATAGATTTAACTCAACTCAATGACGAAATAACAAATAGCAATCCAGATTTAATTGTTACTTATCACTATTCGCAAACGGATGCAGATTCGGGAGATAATCCTATCGCTTCACCTTACGTAAATACCAACCAAACAGAACAACTTTTTATTAGGGTTATAGACGCTGATACAGGTTGCGAAAGCACAACATCCATAGTTATTAGAGTTTTAGACAATCCAATTATTAACATGGAACCACAAACCATTAATGCTTGCGAGCAAGATGGCGATGGTTTTGACAACTTTGATTTATCCTCAGTTATAGATACTATTTTAGATGGTTTAACAGGGGTTTCAACCACATTTCACACATCTTATCCAGATGCGCAAACAGGAGAAAATCCAATTCAAGACATTGAAAATTACGAGAATACAACACCAAACGTACAAACCGTTTTTATTAGGGTTGTAGACGATCTAACGGGTTGTGTTTCTATTTCAAACATCGTTTTACATACCAATATTTTAGAATCTGGAACCGATATTAGAGATTTTTATGTGTGTGACGATGCTTCAAATGATGGGATTGCCGAATTTAATTTTGAAAATATCAGAAATGTAATAGTAAACAATCTCGTGAATGTGACAGTAACATTTTACGAAACTGAAATCGATCAAACCAACGAAACAAACCCAATAGACCAAAGTATTCCTTACGAAGTTACCGTTAGTCCTCATCAATTATTTATAACCATTGAAAGTACGGATTGCACTTATTTTACAGATATTAATTTATATATCAATCCAGCAATCATTTTACCGACTTTAGATCCTGTAAATTATTGCGATACAGACGACGATGGTTTTACAGCCATAGAATTAGCTACTTTTAATGCTTATGTTGGTACTGGAGTTACAAATCCGACGGTTAGATACTACTTAAATGAAGTAGATGCCGAAAACAATGAAAATATCTTACCGCCATTTTACACAAACATTAGCAATCCACAAATTCTTTATGTACGTGTAGCCGATGGAACCACTGGCTGTCATGATATTGCTCCTCTCGAAATCAACGTTATTCCTGCACCAACGGTTACGCAACCTATAGATGTTTTTATTTGCGACGAAGATCAAGATGCCTTTTCATTAGTAAACTTAGACGCTAAAATTGCTGAAATAGTTTCTAATTCAACCGACCTGAAAATTACTTTTCATACATCTGAAGATGATGCCAATGCCGACTCAAACGCCGTTCCAAACACCACTGCTTACAATGCCAATACGCAAACTGTTTTTGTAAGAGTTGAAAGTGAACTAACAACTTGTTATGCGCTACTTAGTTTTGAAATTATTGTAAATACAGAACCTGTTTTTACAAATATCAGCAACTTTAGAAATTGTGAAACAGACGGAAATCAAACAGCAGAATTCTTTTTTGAAGATAAAGATGCTGAAATCCTAAACGGACAAATTGGAAAACACGTTTTGTATTTTGAATCTGCAGACGATGCTTTAAACCGAGTAAATATTATTGATAAAACAATAGCTTACACCAATCAATCGAATCCTGAGGCCATTTATGTTCGTATGGAAAACATAAGCGATCCAGGTTGTTTTGGAGTATCCTCTTTTATCATTGAAATTGGTTCTGTTCCACTTTTCGACGCACCTTTAAACACGTATTTATGTGATGACAGATCGAATGACGGAAAAGAGTCTTTCGATTTAAATGCCATTATTTCTGAAATGTCTGAAAATAGTCCAGAAAATTTAATCATCACTTTTTACGCGAATTTGTTAGATGCTGAAAACGAGCAAAACGAATTACCTCTAGATTATACAAATACAACGAATCCGCAACAAATTTTTGCTCGAGTGGAAAATGGCACTTACTGCCATGCCATTGCGGAATTTGGTTTAAATGTTATTCAAGTACCTTTGGTAAACTCTGCTTCTGCTTTAACTGCATGCGATACAGATCAAGACGGTTCTGTTACTTTTAACCTAACAGTGTCAGAATCGGAAGTTTTAGATATTAGACAAAATGATATTTTGGTTACCTACCATGAAACTATCGAAGATGTAGAGAATAACCATATCACCATTCCAAACCCGAGCGCTTATAGCAATACTTCAAATCCGCAAACAGTTTATATTCGTGTAACCAATACCATTTCCAATTGCTATGTTACCATTCCTTTGGATTTAATTGTAAACTTACCTCCTACAATTAATACGAACACTATTGAAATTTGCGAAAACGAAACAAACACCTATAATTTACTAGATGCTGTCGAGGATTTAATTGGAACGCAAACGCCAATAGATTTGATGTTTTACTCAAATTTATCAGATGCTCAAAATGGTCAAAACCCTTTAGCACTAGAATACATTTACACATCAAATAACGATACCATCTTCATAAATGCCATAAACACAGATACAGGTTGCTCGACGATAGGTTCTTTTAATTTGTTGGTAAATCCAAATCCAATAGCAAACCAACCTGCAAATATGGTAGCTTGCGATGACGATTTTGACGGATTATTGGTTTTCAATTTGTCACAACAAACATCCATCATTCTAGGAACACAAAACCCAAATCAATATTCAATTGGTTATTTTGAATTAGCTGAAGAAGCAATGGATAACACCAACGCTATTCAAAATTTAAACTATCAAGCTTTTAATCAGCAAACCATTTATGTAAGAGTCGAAAACAATTCAACAGGTTGCTTTAATACAACATCTTTTAATACCATTGTAAATAGAAAACCAGAGGTCAACATTCCAAATCAAACAGTTTGTTTGGACAATTTGCCTTTAGTAGTTTCAGCAGAAACAGGTTTCGCAGACGATAATTATTCATGGTCTACAAATGCTTCAACTTCTGAAATTGAAATCACACAAATTGGAACTTATTCTGTAACTGTTACTTCAATTCATGGCTGCCAAACCACATCTACATTTGATGTAATAGAATCCGAACAAGCCACCATAGAATTTACAGAAACGGTCGATTTTTCAAATCCAAATAACATTACGGTAACCATTAGCGGAATTGGAAATTATCTATATACTTTAGATCATGGCGTTCCACAGGAATCTAACATCTTTTACAATGTGACCTTAGGTCCACATATTATTGAAATCATCGATTTAAACGGTTGTGCTTCTGCCATAAAAGAGATTGTTATTATTGATGCACCGTTATTTTTCACTCCCAATAGTGATGGTTACAACGATACATGGCATATTACTGGAGTCAATCAATTAGAAGGCACCATCGTATATATTTACGATAGATATGGAAAATTAATAACAACGCTAACCCATAGTTCTCCAGGTTGGGACGGAACTTATAGAGGAGAAAATCTACCTTCAAACGATTACTGGTTTGTAGCCTTTGTTAAAAAAGACGATATTTCCTTTGAAGTAAAACGTCATTTTGCTTTAAAACGATAATCTGAAGTCCGAAAAAGTCTTTAACAAACTTTATTCCTTTAAAAAATCAATATTAGTTATCTTTGCAGACTAATAACTCTTGATGAAACAATTTTTATCTCTCACATTCTTATTGGTTTCCTGTGTTGGCTTTTCCCAAAATGTAACCACAGACAGCAGAACATATACTGCTCAAGAACTTATTGAAGACATTTTAATTGATAGCAATTGTATTACAAATGTGGTTGTTACCAATGTTTTAGGAGGTAATTTTAATGGCACGGACGAAAGCTATGGTTATTTTGAATCCAATGGCGCTAACTTTCCATTCCAAAACGGTATTGTTTTAAGCACTGGCAAACTGGCAAATGTTCAAGGTCCAAATACAACTTTAAGTGATGATGATGCTCCCAACTGGCGCGGAGACTCGGATTTAGAATATGTTTTAAACGAATCGAGAACTACAAATGCGACCATTTTAGAATTTAATTTTAGAGCTGTGGCAGACCGAATTAGCTTTAGATATCTTTTTGCTTCTGAAGAATACCAACAAGGTGATGCGAATACCTGTCGTTATTCCGATTTATTCGGGTTTTTAATTAAAGAAGAAAATGGTGGTCGATACGAAAACATTGCGGTCATTCCTGGAACTTATACTCCAGTAAAAGTAACTACAGTTCACTCAGGAATCCCTGGAGTCTGCGACCCCATTAACGAGGCCTATTTTGGAGGCTGGAACGGCTTGGATGCTCCCATAAATTTCAACGGACAAACGGCGGTATTGACAGCTATTGCAGATGTGATTCCAAATGAAGTCTACCATGTAAAATTAGTTATTGCCGACCATATAAATTACAGATACGATTCGGCAGTATTTTTAGAAGCTGGTAGTTTTCAACTAAGTACCAATTTAGGTCAAGACATGCTAATTGCCAACAACAGCGCGTTGTGTACTGGCGAAACCGTTACACTCGATGCCACACAGTTGGGTACAAATACCTATAAATGGTTTAGAAATAGTGTTGAAATTCCTTTTGAAACCAACGCAACTTATGAGGTTACAGAAGCTGGAACATATAGTGTGGAAGTTATTATAGATGGAACTTGTTTCTCTTATGGCAATATCCAAATTGAAGTAGCTCCAAATCCAATTGTTTTCAACACAACCCTTATTACTTGCGATTATAATTTAGATGGCTTTACAACTTATAATTTGTACCATGCTGAAACCGATGTTACAAATAATGACCAGAGTTTAACTTTAGAGGATTTCTATTTATCACAAGCCGAGGCTATCGTTGGAACAGATCCAATTCCTACTCCTACTAGTTTTGAAAACACCATTTTAAACCAAATTGTTTATGCAAGAGTTGCGAATGCCAATGGCTGTATTTCAGTGGCTGAAGTTACTTTGGATTTCGCAAACAATCCTGTAGCTTTCCCTATGTATCTTGCTTGCGACGACGAAACAAACGATGGGATTATCGTTTTTAATCTCCAGGATTTAACAACCTATGTACTTGCCCAAAACAATGTTCCAAATACCGCAAATGTCACATTTTACAATTCTCAAGAAGATTTAGAGAATCAGGTAAATGCACTTTCTGGAACTTATGAAAATACAGATACACCATATTTCGATTATTTATATGTACAAATTACAGATAACGGTATTTGCTATGCCTATGCGTCTCTTTATCTCATGGTTTATCCAAGTCCAGAATTGGCTCCAAACGAAGAAACTTCTTATTGTTTAAATCTTTTTCCACAAACCATCACTTTAGATGCTGGTATAATTAACGGAACTGCTTCAGACTTTACCTATCAATGGCATTTGGATGGTGTAGACTTAATGCTAAATACCGAACAAGTTTTAGTGAATGAAACTGGAATTTATACTGTTACGGTTACCAATAGCGATAACTGTTCTAGTTCAAGAAACATAACGGTGCTTCCTTCTAACCTAGCTACTGTTGAAGACATTTTTATAATTGAAGCATCAACCAATAATTCGATTACGATTACAGTTTCGGGAGAAGGCGATTATGAATACGCTTTAGACGATAGCAATTTCCAAGACAGCAATACTTTTAACTATGTCTCAGCTGGATATCATACCGTGTACATTCAAGACAAAAACGGTTGTGGTATTGTTTCCGAGGTAGTTGCCGTATTAGGTTTTCCAAAGTTTTTTACTCCAAATGGAGATGGTTATAACGATTATTGGAACCCTATTGGAATCGATTATTCTTCACCTTCTATGAGAGTCAAGATTTTTAATCGCTATGGAAAACTATTAAAAGAATTGAATCCTACTGAAACTGGTTGGGATGGTACGTTTAATGGTAATTTACTTCCTAGCGACGATTATTGGTTTGTAACAACCTTGAGCAACGGAAAAGAATATCGTGGTCATTTTTCACTAAAGAGATGATTTTTTGAATACTTAAAGTTGATATACGTGTTAAGCATTAAGCAAAACTTTAATAACTTTAGGCACTCATAACTTTAGGCACTTTTAAATACTTTAGACACTCGAGGCACTTATATTATGAAATTTAAGATTAAATCAGAATTCAGTCCAACAGGAGATCAACCCACAGCAATTAATCAATTAGTTGAAGGTCTTGATGCCCAAGAAAAATATCAAACCTTACTTGGTGTTACCGGTTCTGGAAAAACCTTTACTGTTGCCAATGTTATAGAAAGAGTACAAAAACCCACTTTGGTTTTGGCACATAATAAAACCTTAGCAGCGCAATTATATTCGGAGTTTAAACAGTTTTTCCCTGAAAATGCTGTCGAATATTTTGTATCCTATTACGATTATTACCAACCCGAAGCCTATATTCCTGTTTCTGGAGTTTATATTGAAAAAGATTTATCCATAAACGAAGAAATCGAAAAAATGCGATTAAGTACAACCTCTTCCCTACTTTCTGGTAGACGAGATGTTATTGTAGTTGCTTCGGTATCTTGTTTATATGGAATTGGAAATCCTGTAGAATTTCAGAAAAACGTCATTTCACTTGAAAAAGATCAGGTTATTTCCAGAACAAAATTACTACATCGATTGGTTCAAAGTTTATATTCTAGAACCGAAGCCGAATTTAATCATGGAAATTTCAGAATAAAAGGAGATACAGTTGATATATTCCCAAGTTACGACGATCACGCTTTTAGAATTCATTTTTTTGGTGATGAAATAGAGGAAATTGAAGCTTTCGACATTCAAACTAATGAAGTGATTGAAAAATACGATAGGGTCACTATTTATCCGGCCAATATGTTTGTGACTTCACCTGAAGTTTTGCAAGGAGCCATAAAAAGCATTCAGGATGATTTAGTAAAACAATACGATTATTTTAAGGAAATAGGCAAACACCTTGAAGCCAAAAGATTAAAAGAACGCACCGAATTCGATTTAGAAATGATTCGTGAATTGGGTTATTGCTCAGGAATTGAAAACTATTCTAGATATCTGGATGGCAGACAGCCTGGAACCAGACCCTTCTGTTTATTGGATTATTTTCCAGACGATTATTTAATGGTTGTGGATGAAAGTCACGTCACCATTTCGCAAGTTCACGCCATGTATGGAGGAGACAGAAGCCGAAAAGAAAATTTAGTGGAATATGGCTTTAGACTTCCTGCCGCAATGGATAATAGACCTTTAAAATTTGAGGAGTTTGAAGCGCTACAAAATCAGGTGATTTATGTAAGTGCAACTCCAGCAGATTATGAACTTCAAAAATCGGGAGGTGTTTTTGTAGAACAGGTTATTAGACCTACTGGACTTTTAGATCCTGTAATTGAAGTGCGACCAAGCCTAAATCAGATAGACGATTTAATTGAAGAAATCCAATTACGTGTAGAAAAAGACGAACGTACTTTAGTAACAACTTTAACCAAGCGTATGGCCGAAGAATTGACCAAATACTTAAGTAGAATCCAGATTCGCGTACGTTATATCCATAGTGATGTAGATACTTTGGAGCGTGTAGAAATCATGCAGGATTTACGAAAAGGCTTGTTTGATGTACTAGTTGGTGTAAACTTACTTCGTGAAGGTTTGGATTTACCTGAAGTCTCATTGGTTGCTATTCTAGATGCAGATAAAGAAGGGTTTTTACGTTCGGCAAGATCATTGACTCAAACCGTAGGAAGAGCTGCAAGAAACCTCAACGGGAAAGCCATTATGTATGCCGATAGAATTACCAAGAGCATGCAAAAAACGATGGACGAAACAGATTACAGACGTGAAAAGCAAATTGCTTACAACACTAAACATAACATTACGCCAACAGCTTTAAATAAAAGTTTGGACAATGCCTTATCTAGAAATTCTGTAAGCACGTATAGCTATGAATTAGAAGCTATAAAAGCTGCTGAGCCAGAAAGCAAATATCTTTCTAAAGGCGAACTGGAAAAGAAAATTCGTGAAAAACGGAAGTTCATGGAAGAGGCAGCCAAAGCCTTGGACTTTTTACAAGCTGCGAAATTTAGAGATGAAATTAAAGCCTATCAAGGGAAACTGGAAGCTTTGAATAGCTAGAAATTATTGTATGAAATTCCTCGCCTTTGCTAAAGTTTCGGATGGACAGGCAAACACTAAATTCCAAAAATCCAAAGATTAACAAATGTTGATAAGTTGAAGATGATCTAATCCTTTTCAGGAAATTTCAATAAAAAATATTCGTGTACCTGCCAGACAGCAAGGTAAGTTCGTGGCAAGAAATTTTTATCTAGAATATTGAATCAAGAGTTTTAAACCCTGAATTTAGAACTAATTATACTGTACCTTAAAAATATCAATCAACACATCGGGTGGAACAATTTTATTAGGAAAGCTTTCCATTAAATACAATACTTTATTGATAGATTCGTGACTTAAACCCATACGAATGCCATAATTAAAGAGCTTTATTCTTTCTTTATGTGTGTGTTCTTCGCTGATATTCATTAGTAAAACCAATCTATGAAATTGAACAATCCGTTCGCTATGCGATTTTAAAGGAAAGTAATTTATAGGGTACTCTATTAGGTAATCAAAATCTTCTCTCGAGATTTCAAGTTGCTTTGCAATTGCCAACAAAAAGCTATATTCAATTGGCTTTAAATCGTTTTCGCTTTTTGCAAATGAAATCATTTCGGACAAAAGGCTTAATTTTTCGACCCTGTTAATCATTGTGAGGAATGGATTAATATTTACCTTATAAAGATACTTATAAACCATATTTAATAATCCATGATAATTTGTAACTTGTCGAAAAATAATGTGCGGTTTATCGTTAATATTTTACATTAATCTCACATTAAACACTAAATACCTGATTTTCAGTTAAATACCCAAAACATGCGTTTCACCGAAGTTTTGCTTCTGTGAGAAAATAAAACATTAAATTTTTGTACATGACTAATAATGATATATTTAAAAAACTAAGGGTCGCTTTACAACTTAGGGATGACGAAATAGTAAAGATTTTAGAATTAGTGGATTTTAGAATTACTAAAAGCGAATTAGGTGCTTTGTTTAGAAAAGAAGACCATCCCAAATATATGGAATGTGGCGATCAAATTCTGAGAAACTTCTTAAATGGCTTGGTCATACATCTTCGTGGACCTATGCCAAAGAAAGCTGAAAAAAAACCGGAAACAGATAAAAACCAAAAAAAACTATAAAATATTTTATTAGTAATCGATTATTCTTACATTGCACAAATAAGACTAAATCGTCCTAAATACTATGTTCGACAATCCTACTACTATAAATCCTTCTGAAATTTCAGAAGAGGCTATTAAATTTTTAAATAAAAAATACAAAGCGCTTTCGCCTTCCAACCGTATAAAGCAGCTTTATATAGACTTCGAGCTTAAAGATATTATGCTTACCAGTTCCTTTGCGGCAACTTCTGCATTTTTACTCAAAATACTTTCTGATGTGAATAAAGAACAACCCGTATTTTTTATTGATACCGGTTATCATTTTGAAGAAACCTTAAAATATAAGGAAAAATTAGAAAAGCTTTATGGACTAAAGGTTAAATCTATTAGCGCCACAAAAGAAGAACACGAGTTTACCACAAAAAACGAAACTTGGAAAACCAATCCGGATTTCTGTTGTTCTATAAACAAAGTAAGGCCTTTAGAAACCATTAAAAAGCAATATAAAATTTGGGTTTCCGGATTAATGGAATGGCAAAGCGACCACCGAGCAACCTTAGATATTTTTGAAATGCGCGGTGAGATTTTAAAGTTTTATCCTCTATTGGATATTACCAAAGAAGAGCGTGATGCGTATATTGAGGAACATCAGTTGCCTTTTCATCCTTTAGTAGCCAAAGGCTATAATTCTATTGGGTGCAGCCACTGTACGGTTCCTGGAGAAGATAGAGATGGCAGATGGAACAACAGCCCAAAAACAGAATGTGGTTTGCATTTATAAGCAGATAGCTTAAAAATATAAAACAATAAAAAAGAGCAACTTTAAATTTAAAGTTGCTCTTTTTTTATCGTTAAAACTCTTTGGCTTTGCCTCGAGTAAAAATTTATTGATTCTTTAGTACTTCCTGTACTTTATCTGCAGCTTCTTGGAATTCTGTAGCACTTAATACATCCAATCCAGAATTATCGATTAATTCCTTAGCGATGTCTGCATTGGTTCCTTGTAAACGTACAATAATTGGCACAGTAATATTTCCCATGTTTTTGTATGCATCAATAACTCCTTGAGCTACACGATCGCAACGAACAATTCCACCAAAAATATTAATTAGAATAGCTTTTACATTAGGATCTTTTAAAATAATTTTAAAAGCAGCCTCTACTCTAGCAGCATCTGCAGTTCCACCAACATCTAAAAAGTTAGCTGGTTCTCCACCTGAATACTTGATTAAATCCATTGTTGCCATGGCAAGTCCAGCTCCATTAACCATACATCCAACGTTTCCATCTAGATCTACATAGTTTAGGCCTAAAGCTCCTGCTTCCACTTCAATTGGGTTTTCTTCGCGTAAATCGCGTAAGTCTTTATAATCTTTATGTCTAAAAAGCGAATTATCGTCAATGGTTACTTTCGCATCCACAGCCATAATTTTATTGTCGCTTGTTTTTAAAACTGGGTTGATTTCAAATAAAGAAGCATCAGATTCTACATAAGCTGTATAAAGATTAGTGACAAATTTCGTCATTTCTTTAAAAGCCAATCCATCTAAACCTAAGTTAAAAGCAATACGTCTTGCCTGAAAAGGCATTAATCCTACAGATGGATCCACTTCTTCTGTAAAAATTAAATGTGGAGTTTCTTCTGCAACTGTTTCAATGTCCATTCCACCTTCAGTAGAATACATAATCATGTTACGTCCAGTAGCACGATTTAATAATACAGACACATAAAACTCGCTTGTTTCACTTTCTCCAGGATAATAAACATCTTCAGCAACTAGTACTTGATGTACTTTTTTACCTTCAGCAGACGTTTGAGGCGTAATTAAGGTCATGCCTATAATTTGTCCAGCAATTGTTTCCACCTCTCCTAGGTTTTTAGCAAGTTTAACACCTCCACCTTTTCCACGTCCACCTGCGTGAACTTGGGCTTTTATTACATGCCAGCTCGTACCGGTTTCAGAAGTTAATTGTTTAGCGGCAGCAACAGCCTCTTGAGCATTTTTTGCAACAATACCACGCTGAATACGTACGCCAAAGTTTGCTAATATGTCTTTTCCTTGATATTCGTGTAAATTCATCTTTATTAATTTAGTTGTCATTCCCTTTAAGAAAGGAAACTCTTAAATCTATTGTGCTGCAAAAGTAAACAACCTATTGCTTTTTACCAATAATTTTTATAGGAACTATTTCTATACTTTACAAATGACTGAAATCTGAAATAATTATCTCATAAATACGAATGTTTATATAAAATTACTTGATAATTTTACACTTCACAAAAAACAATTAAAATGAATTACAAAACCTTATTACAAATTGCATCGGACTTTGGAAGTCCTGTTTATGTGTACGACTCGGAGAAAATAGCATCTCAATACAAACGTTTAACAGCTGCATTTAATAAGGTGAAACAGGTGAAAATTAAATATGCTGTTAAAGCCTTATCCAATATTTCAATTTTAAAATTTATGCACACCCTTGGAGCTGGATTGGACACTGTTTCAATTCAAGAAGTAAAATTGGGTTTGGCAGCCGGGTTTTCGGCAGATAAAATTATTTATACGCCAAATGGAGTTTCCTTGGAAGAGATAGAAATTGCAGCACAGCTTGGAGTTCAAATTAATATTGACAATCTATCCATTTTGGAACAGTTTGGAACCAAATATCCTAACATACCCGTTTGTATTCGTATTAATCCACATGTGATGGCTGGCGGAAATACCAATATTTCTGTGGGGCATATTGACAGTAAATTTGGAATTTCCATTCATCAAATTCCACATATTTTTCGCATAGTAGATAACACAAAAATGACTATAAATGGCATTCACATGCATACTGGAAGTGACATTCTCGATATTGAGGTGTTTTTATATGCCAGTGAAATACTTTTTGAAACAGCCAAACATTTTAAAAACTTGGAGTTTATAGATTTTGGTTCTGGTTTTAAAGTGCCCTACAAAAAAGACGATATCGAAACAGACATTGAAGAGTTTGGAAAAAAACTCACTAAAAGATTCAATGGGTTTTGCAAAGAATACGGCAAGGAATTAACTTTAGTTTTCGAGCCCGGAAAATTTCTAGTAAGTGAAGCCGGTTATTTTTTAACCAAAGTAAATGTGGTAAAACAGACCACATCTACCGTTTTTGCCCAAATTGATTCGGGATTCAATCATTTAATCCGCCCCATGCTCTATGGATCGCAACATGAAATTGAAAATATTTCCAATCCAAAAGGCAGAGAACGTTTTTATTCGGTAGTAGGATATATTTGCGAAACTGACACTTTTGCTAACAACAGACGTATTACTGAAATTACTGAAGGAGATATTTTAGCTTTCAAGAATGCTGGAGCTTATTGCTTTTCTATGGCTAGCAATTACAATTCCAGATACCGTCCAGCCGAAGTTTTATGGCATAATAACACCGCACATTTAATTAGAAAGCGGGAAACTTTTGAGGACATTATCAAGAATCAAATTGAAATTGATATTTCATAAAAAAAAACATGTCACATTGAGCACAGTCGAAATCTATTACGAATCAAGAATATAGATTTTTCGACTGTGCTCAAAATGACAAGATCCCATACTTTTCGGACAGCTTCTTCTCCATTTTATAATATAATTTCAACTTACTTTTTTAAGAACTTTTTAGTGTAAATGCCACTATCAGTAGTAATGTTGGCAATATACATTCCTACTTGTAAATTAGAAACTGAAACAGATGTCAAGTTATCATTTACAGTTAAGACGGTTCTTCCACTCATGTCTGTTAAAGTGATTGCACGAACTTTTTCATATTGATTTAAATGAATATTTAATACATCTCCAACTGGATTAGGTATTAGCTTCATATCATTACTTACAAACTGATTCAAAGAAACACTCAAAGGACTAGATAAGAAACTTTCCATAACCGTTACTGTTTCATTTACACCAATTAAAGAAACTACAACATGAACTGTATTTGTTCTAAAAACCAAAGTTCCATCGTTGGCATCATAATAGTAATAACTAGTTTGTGTTATGTTACCCACATTTGGAAACATATAAGTCAAACTTAAATTTTGAACCGTTTTTAATCGTGTTACAGCACCACTATATGCTCCTTCTCCAAGATCGTTCATATTAAGTGTCCTATAAGCATCTACTGCTGTAATAATAGACCCAGAAAAAGTTCCTGCATACGTATCGAAGTTAAAGTTACCTGCAACGGCGTCTGTATTGGTGGCGTTATAGTTTAATGGAAAGGTTCCAATAACCGCATTATTTGTAGTATAGTTTAGCTCTAATCCAGTAGCTTCAGCTCCAGTTATGGATACGTGTCCAGCAACATCTCTAGTAAATATTTTACTAGAAGCACTTGTGGCATTTTCAGTAATAGTTAAAACCGAAGTCGTTCCTGGATAGGATGTAAGTTCTTCAGGTGTTGGAGCCGCATAAGCATCTAAAGAAGTGTCAACAGAAGATAAATTAGTAAAGTTCCAAGTTAAATTAGCTCCATTTGCATTTTGGTCGACAGCCGTAGAAGATGTTACAAGAGCAAAATTAGATTGTGGTAAACTATAGAACGAATTGATAGGTGTTTGTCCAAAAGTGAATAAAGTAATTAGGAAAAATAAGAAAGGTAATTTTGTTTTAATAAAAGTTAGTTTTCATCAAAACTATTAAAAAGCATACCTGATGAACAATAAGCAAGTTAATTGTTGAAAATTAACGATAAAGCGTTATGGTAGAAACCATTTTATAGTAAATCGACATCTATTCCTTGTAAAAATCAACTTTTAATAAATTTTCTTCAGAATAAAATATCTGAAACCACAAGCTAAAACTTTTTTTTTAGTATCTTTAAAATCTCCTTGAGTCTTTTTATTAATAGCTGAAAAGACTTATGAAAACTAACAAATTTAAGCCGATCGCGCTTTATAGCACAGCATTTTATTGTTGTGCCCCAAAAACAACATACCTTTTCGAATCTACTTCTAACTACAAAACCACTAAATTTCATCTATTTATTGTTTTTGTGTTTCTTATACATTCTGCTCTTGGTCAAAATAACAAATTAGACAGTTTATCTCTTATTCTTCACAACACAACCAACGACGCCGTTAAACTTAATATACTAAGTGAATTAGTTTTGGAGGCCGCCAAAACAGACTTGGAAAAAGGCTTACTATATGCACGACAAGGAGTGGAATTTTCAGAGAAAACCAAAAATATACAATGGCAACCAAAATTTTATGAAATGCAAGGAAGAATGCATGCCAATCTTTTGGATTTGGATTCAGCTGCTAGTTATTTTAATAACGCTTTAAAAGGCTACAAAACTATTAATGATAAAAAAGGTCAAGCAACTACCTATTTTAAAATAGGCTGGATTTATAAAAGAAGAGGAGACTTAGACCAAGCCCTAAAAGTCGATCTAGATGCCTTGAAGCTCATGGAGTCAATTGACTACAAAGAAGGCATAGCTGGTGCTTACAGTCGTGTTTCTGAAGATTTAACCAAGCAGGGAAGACCTAACGAAGCCCTTGAATATGCTTTAAAAAACATCGACTTTTGCAAAGAGAATCAATTGGATAATGAATTGGTATTTGCCTACACAGCTGCAGGAGATAGCTATATTTCTATGGGAAACAATCTGGAAGCATTTAACCATTTCAATCAAACGCTTCAATTGGCTAAATCCTTGGATTTTTCAATTTTCAATCTGATAAATTTTTCAAATAATCGAGCCAATGCGCTAAAGCGTTTAGGGAAATATCAAGAAGCTAAAAGTGAATATGAAAGCACTCTCTCGAAAGCAGAAAAAGTAAATTATGAAAACGCCATTTATGTAATAACTGCAAATTTAGGCGAAATAAATCTTTTGTTAGGAAATTATAAGGATGCCCTAAAACATCAACTTCAAACGGTTGCTTTACAAGAAAAAAACAATGATGTCTCTAACCTTACAGAGAATTACGACCACGTAAGTACCATTTACGAGAAATTAGCGAACTATCCGAAAGCCTTGGAATATCAAAAAAAAGCAAGAGCTATGAGAGATAGTATTGCTACCATGGAAAGCGACAAAGCCATGTCTAAGCTATTAACTCAATATGAAACTGTTAAAAAAGAAGAAACCATAGCAAGTCAAGAAGCGAAAATATCACAACAAAAAAAAATACAGATACTGTATATAACCATTGCCAGTTTGGCTATAATAAGTTTAATTGGCATGCTTTCCAGCATGAAAACCATAAGACGAAAACGTGAGAAACTACAAGTTTTAAATTTAGAATTAGAACAAAAAAATAAACAAAATGAGCTTTTGCTCAAAGAAATCCATCATCGGGTTAAAAACAATCTGGAATTGGTAAAAAGCTTAATTTCCTTACAAGCGTCACAATTAGAAGATTCCGCTACTAAAGATGCTATGGTTGCAAGTCAAAACAGAGTGCAGTCTATGGGAATTATTCACCAAAAGTTATATCAAGGTGAAAATCTGGAAAGCATTGAAATGAAAGATTATTTCATCAATTTAAGCGAAGGAATTTTAGACACGTTCAATTTAGAAGATCAAGTAAAAATTGAATGTACCATGGATCATTTGGAATTAGATGTGGACACAGCTGTTCCAATCGGGCTTATTGTAAACGAATTATTGACCAATGCACTAAAATATGCCTTTCCAAACAACAAAAAAGGCAATATAGAAATTAGCCTCTTACGTAATAAACCAGATGTTTTAACACTAAAGGTAGCGGATAATGGCATTGGAAAACCTAAAGGTACTGCACCAAAAGGAACGGGTTTTGGTTCGAAATTAATCACACTTTTAACGCAACAATTGAATGGGAAAATGGAAGAAAGCAACCGAAATGGCACTTCTGTTTTATTTCACTTTAATATAAAACCAGCAGCATAAAATGAAAACTCCTTTACAGATATTAATAGTTGAAGATGAAATGATTATTGCTGCAAACATTTCATTACAACTAACTTCGCTAGGCTACGATGTAACAGGAATTATTCCACGTGGAGAAGAAGCGCTCCTTCACATTAAACAACATCAACCCGATATCGTTTTATTGGACATTAATTTAAAAGGACAAATAGATGGAATTGAAACAGCCCTTTTAATGCAACAGGATTTTAATATCCCCATTATTTATTTAACGGCCAATGCAGATAATGTCCATTTTGATAGAGCCAAAGCCACAAATCCTTACGCTTTTATTTCCAAGCCCTTTAAAAAACTAGATTTACAACGAGCAATTGAGTTAACTGAAAATCTCTTAAAACCTAAAGAGAAAACAAATAAAGAACCCAACCTAGAAATTGAAGATCCATTAATATTAAACGACTGTATTTTTGTACGCCATCACGAAAAAATGGTAAAAATCAGCATTAAAGACATCCTCTATATTGAAGCCGAAAGAAATTATTGCCGCATATATTCCAAAGATAAAGAGTATTTATTGGTAACTACTTTAAAAGCTATTGATGAGAAATTACCACAAGATCATTTTTTAAGAATTCACAGATCGTTTATCGTAAATATTTCGCAAATAGATGAAATTGCTACCAGTCATGTCGTGGTTTCAAGAAAAGCCATTCCCATTAGCAAGCAACTAAAGTCTGAACTTCTAAAGCGTCTACATACCATTTAATATTATTTTCTACAGCTGAATACCAATCAATTAACAACTAATTGGTTCGATAAATAATAATAGCTATTCGGACAAACATTCTTGTTCTTCGTCCTAACTCCCTTTCAAATACATCATTTAATTGCGAACTTAGTTCAAGCTATTAATCTGAACAACTCATAAAATGAAATCTTCAAAATCCATAATTGTATTAGTAATTTGGACCACTATTTTTTCGCTTACAGGTTATTCTCAAATCCAAAGTAACGAAGTGATAGCCGTTGAAGAAGTTTATAATCATATTCTAATTAACGAAGTTTCAGATACAAATCCATGCTGGCCACAAACAACAAACTGTCTTATACCAGGGACAAATATGGCTGCTTCCATTTTTTTATTTAATTCTACTGTTGTAAAAAACCTAATTGCAGACTTCAAAGTAAATTGGGAGTATGTAATATTTAGCGACATCCAGATAACAGAAATAGATAGTGAGAACATATTGGTAACGGGGTTTCTATCAGGAAAAAACATGGAGAAAGGCATGATAAATTATTTAGCTTTTCAACATAATTGGGTAATACAAAATGGCATACCTATAAAAATCATCCAGCAATCAAGCCTCAATTAAAAAATGGGCAGATGGTAATCTATAGAGGGAGAGTTTTTAAAATTATTTAACTAGAGACGATTTTTCTTGCTATTAAAAAGCTTCTCAAAAAGTTAAAAACAAAAGTCATCTGCCCTATTTTTTTAAACAACGGCTTTTTAATTATCACATAATACAAAAACATCATGAAAAAAACAGGTATTATAGGAGGTTCTGGTTTTATAGGAAGCCATATTACCAAACTATTTTTAAATAAAGGTTTTGACGTTAAGGTGTCGACCACAGACATTTCAAACCAAAAAAAATACGAGCATTTAATGGATTTAAAAAATTCAGACCATCTATATCTGAGTGAACTCAAAATGGAGGATAAAACGCTCTTAAAGGAATTTGTTAAAAACTGCGATATTATAATTCATGGTGGCACACCTTTTCAATTGGATTTTAAAGATGCTCAAACCGAATTATTCGATCCAACCATTAAAGGCACCGAAAATTTCTTGGAAATAATCAAGGAAACACCAGGAATAAAAAAGGTAGTTATAATTGCCTCTGTGGCTGCATTAAATACGAATTTCCCATTACCAGCAGGAGGAAAAACTTCAGATGATTTATTTAGTGAAAAAGACACACCTTTTTTTAGTAAAGAAAGTCATCCGTATGCACAAGCCAAATTCTTGGCTCACCAAACGGTGAACGATTTTATTGCAAAACACCCTAATCTCAATTTCGAAATAACCAGTGTGTTACCCGTTTTGGTTTTTGGAAAGTCTATGTCGCACAGAGAAGATTCCACTTCCACAGGTTTACAATATTTAATCAAAAACAAACTTGCTCCAAATCCGTTCGTACAAATGCTTTATGATACTAATGCAGAATTTGCCATTGTAGATGTAAGAGATGTTGCAAAAGCAGTTTTTAACGCAGCAACGACTACTGATTTAAATAGGAAAAACTATTTATTAAGCAGTGAAACTTATTCTGTTTCAGACATTTCACTGATGTTAAATCGTAAAAAACCAAAAAAACCACCCAAAACAATATATCAAAACCAATTAGCTAAAGACGATTTAGATGTGTCCTTTCGAGCTGTAAAAACAACTTTAAATAATTATTCAACATGAAGACTATTCGAAAATCCTCTTCTTAATTTGTACTTGCTTGTTTATAATCTAACTGCTTGCAGTCCAGAAGACACTCTTCGTCTGAGGAATTAAAAATATTTTCATCATGAATAATCACGTATGCTTTAAGTACGAGAATCTGGATTTACGCCAACATTATAAAGCACATAATAAGAGGCAACTCCATACTATCCAAATTCCAAACGGCAAGCTGGTCCTTTTGCTGCAGCACTAAAAATGCCCACTCCACCTTCGCTTGTGGTAGATAAAATTTTGGAAATATGGGAAAGCAATTCCTAGAAGCTAAGACATCCAGTTGGCCCAGATGCAGTACCGTTTATGACATGGCGAGCTTCCTTGACAGATGAACAATGGGTATATTGGAATGCTGCTAGTGATGAAGATTGGTGTAAATTGGTTGAACAGGATTTTGGACTGAATACCAAATAAATATTTTTTTTGCGCTTTCTTTTAAGGAACTCACTCTTTCTTTAAAAAGAAAATTATCGCTTGCAAGATTACATTCACTATATTTTTGTATTTTTACTTGAGTACGAGATATTTAAATCATCTACGTACTTATATGTTTTTTGCTTTAATAGCAATCAGCCCCTTTTGCTATTAACTAAAAGATAACGCTCTAACAACCATTTTGACACTCAAAACGGCATTCTTTGTTATAGGCTTCTAAAAAGTTATCTTATTTAAAAGCACAACAATAAATTTTAACCTAAAAATCTTAACTTATGAAAAATCTTACTTTAATTGGATGTTTATTTTTAATTTTCACATCTTGCGGCAATGAACATCGATACACACAAAACTCAGAAGAAATAGAAATTGTAAAAGCTGTTATTAGCGATTACAACTATCAAGAATGGGAAAACCTCATGTCTCATTATCATGATACCGCACACATTTATTACAACTCTAGAACTACAATTTTATCTCCCACAGATCTTGAGGGCTTTCATAAAAATCATGATGCAGGTTTTTCTACCCGTGCTTTTGAAGATGAAAGCAGGGAATATGAAATGATTGAAGATAATAACGGAAAATCTTGGGTGAATTTTTGGGGTCTTTTAAAAGGAAACCTAGAAGGAAACAATAAACAGGTTATCATTCCGGTACATATTACTTTTCAATTTATTGATAAAAAAATTGTTACGGAATTTGGCTATTGGGATACCTCTGAAGTACTGTCTGAAATAAAAAAAATAAATTCAGAAGAAATTGTGTCAGATATTGTTAAAAAACCAATGAAAATTGAAGATGTTCCAGAAGTTGTCGAGATTGAAGAAAGTGAAGATTATAAATAATTCACAGAAATAACAACTTAAAAATTCTGTTTTTTTTAAACGTCAAAACTATTAAATAAAAATATTGACCTGCTCGGACAAAAATCATGAGCTTTCGTCCTAAATCGATTTTAAAGTAACTTAAATATCACGTACTTAGAATTCAAAGATTATTGAATTGTACAAACTATTTATAATACTAACATAATTATGAAATCGAAAGCTCATGTTATATTTTGTTGTTTAGGTATATTTCTTGGATGTCAGAAAAAACAAGTTTCTGTTCCACAAACCGATGTCGTTTCGAGCTATATGGACTACTCAAACAGTAAAGACCAATTTACTGGGGGCATCAGCATGGTTCCTATTACAACTTCAAAAGGCACCTTTAAGGTTTGGACCAAACGCATTGGAAACAATCCTAATATAAAAGTCTTATTACTTCATGGAGGACCTGGTGGTACGCATGAAGCTTTTGAATGCTTTGACGGTTATTTTCCCAACGAAGAAATTGAATACATCTATTACGATCAACTAGATTCTTATTATAGCGATAAGCCAAACGATTCAACACTTTGGACTATAGACCATTTTGTTGAAGAAGTTGAACAAGTTAGAAAAGCTTTGAATTTGGACAGTAGCAATTTCTATTTGTTAGGTCAATCTTGGGGAGGTATTCTAGCCATGGAATATGCCTTAAAATATCAGGATAACTTAAAAGGGCTAATTATCTCGAATATGATGGCCAGTATTCCGGAATACGAAAAATATGCAAGTGAAGTTTTAGGGCCACAACTTCCTCCAGAAGTCTTTAAAGAAATTAAAGAACTGGAAGCCAACAACGATTTTAGTAACCCAAGATATACTGAATTAGTTACCAATTATTACTACACAGAACATGTATTGCGAATGCCTTTAGACTCTTGGCCTGAATCCATTAATCGGTGCTTTTCACATTTAAATCCTAGCATTTACATCTACATGCAAGGTTATAGCGAATTTGGTGTAACAGGAAATGCGTCTTTAAAAGGCTGGGATATTTCAGATAAATTAAAAACTATAAAAACACCCACTTTAACCATTGGAGCTACTTATGATACCATGGATCCTAAATACATGGAATGGATGGCAAATGAGTTTCCAAACGGACGTTTTTTCCTTTGTCCAAATGGAAGCCATTTATCTCAATACGACGACCAGAAAACATATTTTAAAGGTTTGATTTCATTTATTGTAGATGTCGATTCTGGCTTATTCAAATAATTAATATTCAAAAATTATGGAGTTTCAAAAATTAAAAAAATCGGAAATGAGAGACCATAAGTATACAGAAGAACTGGTCGATCATTATTGGGGAAGCATCAATTATGTATCATCACTTATAAAAGCTTCTGAAATTAAGGCCGGTCTAATACTATCCTTTTATGGAATTTTACTGAATTTCTCATATAAATTTATTGAAATCATCTTGACATCTACACCATCTAAAACACTCCTATTTGTACTCTTAGGAGCATCCTTTATGTGTACACTTACTTCCATATATTTTAGTATCCGTTGCTTTATGCCAAGGATTGAAGCTACCTACGAAAAAAACGTATTCTTCTTTAAAGATGTTATTTCTAAATTTGGAACGATTAAAGAGTTTTCGAAAACGTTTTATAAAATTAGTCTTAATGAAGAACAGTTATTCGACCAACTGGGACAGCAAATCTACATTATTTCAAAAATTGCTTCTATCAAGTTTAAATATGTAAATAAGTCTTTACGATTTTTGGCTCTAAGCCTTTTATTTTTACTTGTTTCTTTGGCATATAATTTAATAATCACTTCTATTTTAGAATACTAAATTCAAATAAAGGATATCATAGCCATGTAAAAAAGACTAGGTTCTAGTAGAAAAAACAAATAAAAGGAATGGTAAATAATGTAAAATTAAAGGGTTCTACCTACGGTTGCTCTCTTTTAAGTAATGACTTTGTTAGCTACTACTTTTTTCAAAATAGCTTGAAGTTTTAAATATTTAGGGGTTACTACTAAATATTATCAGACCTAGGTTTGACATTCGATTAGTACGAAATGTCCCTCCAAGAACAAATTATTTATAAATTAGAATGTTTCCGGAACCTATTAAAATAAGCCAAATCCATCATTGAGAAAATCTTTGTTTCACTTTAAATAAAATTTTCAAAAGAGCTTTTAATTAACCAGGCCGTATTTATCAAATAAATAAACCAAGCTGGCCATAGAAGCTGCCCCAAGTTCTAATTCCCTTTTATTAACGGCATCAAAAGTATCGTTTGCAGCATGATGATAATCGAAATAACGTTGCGAATCTGGACGCAAACCAGCTAACACATTAGAATTGGTTTTTAAAGGCCCTACATCTGCTCCACTTCCTCCTTTTTCAAAATAATGGATCAAATAAGGTTTAAATAAATCTTTCCACCCTAACACCTGGTTAAAGTTGGCATCGTTACAATCAAAACTAAAGCCACGTGGTGTAAAGCCCCCAGAATCACTTTCTAAGGAAAAAATATGATTTTCGCCTTTCTGCTTGGCAACCTCAGCATATTTTAAAGCACCTCGAAGTCCGTTTTCTTCATTCATAAACAAGACCACGCGAATACTTCTTTTTGGCTTGATACCCGTTTCTTTAAACAAACGCAGGACCTCCATAGATTGTACAACACCAGCACCATCGTCGTGGGCACCATCTCCTAAATCCCATGAATCTAAATGGCCTCCAACAATAATATATTCATTTGGAAATTGGCTCCCTGTAATTTCACCAATAACATTGTATGATTGCACATCGTCTAATTGCCTACACGTCTGACTAAAATAGAACTTTGTATTCTTATTCAAGGCCAACATGGTACTTAAGGTATTAGCATCGTTCGTACTTATTGCAGCCGATGGAATCCGTTTAGATACTGGTAAATTTCCATAAGTCATGCTTCCTGTATGAGGAAAGTTGTCTTGACGTAAACTTAAAGAGCGCACCAACACGCCAACTGCTCCGTATTTGGATGCTTCCAAAGCTCCAGAATATCTCTGGTTAGCACAACTTCCATAAGCTTCAAAGGTTTGAATAATATCTGGTTGCATTGGTCGGTTAAAAAACACAATTTTCCCTTCTATATTTTCTTTTCCAAGAACTTCTAATTCCTCCATGCTTTTCACTTCAATTACATGAGCTTTTAATCCTCCTAAAGGCGTAGCAATAGAACCTCCAAGTGCACAAATATTTACATTGGTTGTAGATCCTAAACCCGATTCGATAAAAGCAAATTCAGGAGCACCACGTACCCATTTTGGAACCATAACGGGTTGTAACCAAACTTTATCAAGTCCTAGTTTTTCAAGTTCTTGTTTTGTGTATTCTACGGCTATTTCAGCATTTAAGGAACCTGACAAGCGCCCACCAATCTGGTTTGACAAATGGTCCAACCATTGATAACTATTTCCATTGGTTAGAGAGGTTTTATAAAGACTTTTTAAAATCTCTTCATCTGTTTGTGCCGAAGCATTTAATGCAAGAAATAGACTGAAAAATAAGATGGTAAATCGCATGAGCTGAGTTTTAGAACTAAGATAGTATTATTAAAAAATCAAATTGTTAAACAGAAGGCTAAAAAATGATCGTTTATTCGTTTTCAAGTTGATTTTTATAAAGTTCCAGATTTGCTTTCACCTTGTCGTCTAATTCTGGTTCTTTAATATCTTTATATTGTTTTAAGGTTTTGTATATAATGTTAGCCACTAAATATCTTGCTGTGGGCTTATCGTCTGAAGGTATGGTAAACCATGGAGCATGAGGTTTAGATGTTCTATTTATGGCATCCTGATAACACGTCTGATACGTACCCCAAAGCTCTCGCTCTTTTAAATCTCCTGGAGAGAATTTCCAATTTTTATTTTTCTTTTCTAAACGACGAAGCAATCTGTTTTTTTGCTCCTCTTTAGAAAGGTGTAAATAGAATTTAAAAATAACAGTTCCGTTTTCGGCTATGTGTTTTTCAAAGTTATTGATTTGCTCAAAACGCTTGTCCCAAAAAGCGTCGTTTACATCTTCTAAAGAAGTTACATTGGGTAGATTTTCATCTAAAATATACTCGGGATGTACGCGAGTTACTAACACGTTTTCGTAATGTGTTCTATTAAAAACACCAAATTTTCCACGTGCAGGCAGCGCTATATAATGTCTCCATAAATAATCATGTTTCAACTCTAAGGATGTTGGCACTTTAAAGCTGTGGACTACCACTCCTCTTGCGTTTAAATCTTTAAAAACTTCACGAATCAAACTATCTTTTCCAGCTGTATCCATTCCTTGCAAACACACTAAAACCGCATATTTTCCATGCGCATACATAGTATCTTGAACTATAGCTAGTTTTTTTCTAATTTTCCCAAGCTTTTTTTCAATTTTTTCAGTATCTGCTTCTAAATTAAAAGTGGTTGGAATTTCCTTTAAATGAATAGGTTTGGTAACTTTAAACTGTTTATCATCTATTTTTTTCATGAAGAAAAGAGTTTCTAAGGATTATTTTGAAGCAAACATTTTAACATCGTCTTCCCCAACTTCTTTTTCGCCTAAAATAATTAAACGTTCTACCACATTTCGAAGTTCACGAATATTTCCTGTCCAATCGTATTCCTGAAGCATTTTTATAGCTTTTGAAGAAAATGATTTTTTTGCAGTGCCTTGTTCGTTTGATATTTTTTCGGAGAAATAGTCAATTAATAAAGGAACATCTTCTCTCCTCTCGTTCAAGGATGGCACTTTAATAAGTATTACTGCCAATCGATGGTATAGGTCTTCCCTAAAATTCCCAGCTTCAATTTCCTTTTTTAAGTCTTTATTGGTAGCTGCTATAACACGTACATCTACTTTAATATCTTTTTCACCACCCACACGTTGAATCCTGCTTTCTTGCAAGGCTCTTAGTACTTTGGCCTGAGCAGACAGGCTCATATCTCCAATTTCATCTAAAAAAATAGTACCACCATTAGCTGCTTCAAACTTTCCTGCTCGATCTTTTACAGCACTTGTAAAAGCACCTTTTACATGGCCAAACAATTCACTTTCTATAAGCTCTGAAGGAATGGCAGCACAATTAACTTCTATTAAAGGCCCGTTTGAGCGTTCACTTTTTTCGTGCAACCAATGTGCAACTAATTCCTTTCCTGTTCCATTTGGGCCAGTAATTAGCACACGGGCGTCTGTAGGTGCCACTTTTTCAATCATTTTTTTTATACTTGAAATGGCTTCACTTTCGCCAATCATTTCATAGTTTTTACTCACCTTCTTTTTAAGGCGTTTGTTTTCAACCACAAGCTCTTTGCTGTTTAATGCAATACGAACGGTATTTAACAATCTGTTTAAATCTGGTGGTTTTGAAATATAGTCGAAAGCGCCCAATTTCATGGTATTTACAGCAGTATCTAGATCTCCATGACCAGAAATCATAACCATTGGAATTTCGGGTTTTATTTTTTTAGCGGCTTCTAATACCTCAACACCATCCATCTTTGGCATTTTAATATCGCATAAAACCAAATCGAAATCCTCGTTTTTAATTTTTTCAATTCCAATTAAACCATCTTCGGCTTCTTCTACGTGATAATCGGCATTTTCTTCTGAAAGAATTTTAACCAATACACGTCTAATGGCTGCTTCATCTTCTATTACTAATATTCTTGGCATTTTTATATTTTATTCTCTTTTATATATTCTCTAAACTTATTTTAATATTTAATCCACTTAAGCAACTCTTTATAGCTAGGTTTTTTACCATACATTAAAATACCAACACGGTATATTTTTGCTGCAAACCAAACTGTTACCATAAAAGTTCCTACCAATATAACGAAAGATAGCAATTGTTGCCAAACCGGAACGCCAAAAGGAATTCTCATTAACATAACAACGGGCGAGGTAAATGGTATAAACGAAAACACAGTAGAAACTGTACCATGCGGATCTTCAATTACAGTAAAAATACCTATATAAACAGCCAAGATTAACGGCATTAAAATAGGCAATAAAAATTGTTGGGTATCAGTTTCATTATCTACAGCAGCACCAATAGCGGCATATAAAGAACTATACAGCAAATAACCTCCGATAAAAAACAAAATAAACGCAATAATTAAATTGGTAATAGGCAAATTGTAGAATGCCGTTATAACGTTTTGAATTTCGGTATTTACATCTGGATTTTGCATGGCTTGGTTTAACAATTCCTGTTGACCAGATTGCGATTGGGCAAGATCTATTCCAAAAACCAAGGATAAGATTGTCATTAAAACACCTCCAAGAATGATCCAAATTACAAATTGTGTAATTCCAGCCAAAGAGGTGCCAATTATTTTTCCTAGCATAAGCTGAATTGGTTTTACCGAGGAAATAATAATTTCAATTATACGACTGGTTTTTTCTTCAATAACACTTCGCATAATCATGTTACCATAAATAATGATAAACATAAATAATAAATAACCTGCTAGGCCACCAAAAATAAGTTTCACTACGCTGTCGATTTTAGAGGTTTTTTCACCAACAAAACTTTCTTGATCTATGTTTACGCTAACTCTGGCCGCTTTAATTTGGGCAATATCCACACCTTCAAATTCCAGTTTTACATCGGTTAGTTGTTTTTCCAACTTACTTTCTAAAGCAGACATTAGTGTTAATGAAGCTGGTTCTTCGGAATAAAACTTGATGTGATTACCAAGTTCATTAATATCTCTAAAGTTGTCAATGTGCAACAAGCCATACTCCTTGTTTTCTAGAACTTGCTTTTTGGCAGCTTCTAAAGTTATATTTTCAAGGATGTGATATTTAACGGTTTCTGTATCTGTAAACGAACTTTTTAAAATTCCGGATTCGTCCAAAATAGAGATGGTACGCTCCTTATTATTATTAATTTGAGATAAATAAGCAACGACAGCAATAAGCGCAATCATGATGATTGGACTTAAAATAGTCATGACAATGAATGATTTATTCTTGACTTTGGTTAAGTATTCTCTTTCTATGATTAATCCTAAATGATTCATATTAGTTGTTCTTAATAGCTTGAATAAAAATATCGTTAGCACTTGGGATGACTTCCACAAAATGAGACACTTCTCCTTTGGAAGTTAGAAAGCTCAACAAATCGTTAGGAACATCGTTTTTAGACAGTTTTACATTGAGTTTCAAATCATCTCCCAGGGTTTTAAAATTAGCCGAAGACACCATAAATCTTTCAGACAATTCTTTTTCCAATAAGAAATTGTTCGAAGCTCTAATGCCTATTTCAAATGTATTGGTTTTAAATTGCTTCTTGATATCTGTTAATTTCCCATCAAGAATTTTATTGGACTCATGTAGCAAGGCTATTTGATCGCATAATTCCTCGACAGATTCCATGCGATGTGTTGAAAAAATAACAGTCGCTCCATTTTCTCTTAACCTTAAAATTTCATCTTTAATAAGAATGGCATTAATGGGGTCGAAACCAGAAAAAGGTTCATCGAAAATCAACAGCTTTGGTTCATGCAAAACGGTGACAATAAATTGGATTTTCTGAGCCATTCCTTTGGAGAGTTCTTGGATTTTCTTGTTCCACCAGTCCCCAATTTCCAATCTTTCAAACCAATATTTTAATCTAATTTTGGCTTCCGATTTACTCAATCCCTTTAAACGTGCTAAATACATGGCTTGCTCTCCTACCTTCATGGATTTATACAAACCACGTTCTTCTGGCAAATAGCCAATGTCTCTAATATGATGGGCCTTTAAAGGCTCCCCATCTAAAAAAACCTCGCCTTGATCTGGCATGGTAATTTGATTAATTATTCGAATCAGGGTTGTTTTACCTGCACCATTTGGACCAAGTAGGCCATAGATACTTCCTTTTGGAACAGCAATAGACACTTGGTTTAATGCTGTAAAATCTCCAAATTTTTTAGAAACAGAATGGGCTTCTAATAGGTTATTCATACGAGTTTATTATTAGAAATAGAATGGTAAAGATATTAAATGTGCTAACGTAAACCCTAATATAAACCTATAAATTAGTGAGACAACAAAACAAGGGTATAAAAACAAAACCCACCCTGAAATATAAAATATTTTAGGATGGGAAAAAATTGCTATGAAAAAGAAAAAAACCACTATTTTAAAATAGTGATATTCCAAATATAGTCATTTTTAATAAACAAATGAAAATTAAGAATAAATAAGTTCCTAAAAATGAAAAAACCCGCAAATTTAAGCGGGTTTCACAAGGTTTTATTATTTTAAGTAAACATATCTTTAACTTTTTCAAAGAAAGATTTGTCTGAGCTTTCTGGCTTAGGCGCAAAATGTTCATCGTCTTTCATAGATTCAAAAAAGTCTTTTTGTTGCTTGTTTAAGGTTTTTGGGGTCCATACATTAACATGTACTAATAAGTCTCCTTTTCCATATCCATTAATGCTAGGAATACCTTTTCCTCTTAAACGCAATATTTTTCCAGATTGGACTCCAGGTTCTATTTTAATACGCACTTTTCCTGTTACGGTATCGATTTCCTTAGAAGTTCCTAATACCGCATCTGGATAGCTTACATATAAATCGTAGTGTAAATTATCTCCTTCTCGTTGTAAAGTATCGTGTTTCTCCTCTTCAATGGCCACTAACAAGTCTCCCGAAATACCATTTCCTGGAGCTTCATTTCCTTTTCCAGAGACTTTTAACTGCATTCCATCTACAACTCCAGCTGGAATTTTAATAGAAACTGTTTCCTCTTTAATAACTAATCCGTGTGCATCTGCGCCCTCTGGTTTTTTATCTATAGTTTGTCCGGCTCCTCCACAAGTAGTACAAGTGGTTGCCGTTTGCATCCGTCCTAATATGGTGTTTGTAATTCGTGTTACTTGTCCAGAACCGTTACACATACTACAGGTTTTGTACGTA
Organism: Xanthomarina sp.; assembly: GCF_035306705.1. GTDB lineage: Bacteria > Bacteroidota > Bacteroidia > Flavobacteriales > Flavobacteriaceae > Xanthomarina. The sequence goes on along the minus strand of NZ_DATGNO010000072.1, from coordinate 15,002 downwards.
GTGCCTTTGGCTTGGATTTTACGTCTTACTTTAACTTTTTTCTCAACCCCATTAGCAATTTCCTCTAGGGTTAATTTAACTCGAATACGTAAATTACTACCTTTTACACGTCGTTGCTGACCTCCAAAGCCACCTCCAAAACCAGAGAATCCTCCTCCACCTCCAAAAGCACCTCCAAAAATATCACCGAACTGACTGAATATATCGTCCATATTCATGCCAGCTCCAGCAAAGCCACCGTTTCCATCAAAAGCCTGATGACCAAATTGGTCGTAACGTGCTTTTTTATCGGCATTGCTTAATATTTCGTACGCTTCGGCTGCTTCTTTAAATTTTGTTTCAGCGTCCTTATCGTCCGGATTTTTATCAGGATGATATTTTAAGGCCTTTTTTCTGTATGCCTTTTTAATTTCAGCAGCAGTGGCGTTTTTTTCAATCTTTAATATCTCGTAATAATCTCGTTTTGCCATCTTCTTATTGTCCTATAACTACTTTTGGAAATCTAATTGTTTTATCGCCTAACTTATATCCCTTTTCAACTATATCAACAATCTTTCCTTTCAAATCCTCTGAAGGAGCTGGAACTTGAGTTATAGCTTCATGGACATCAGCATTAAAGGTGTCACCAGGATTTAAAAGAATTTCTTCTAAGCCTTTTACTTCCAGAGTGTTTTTTAATTTATTACTAATTAATTCCACACCTTTCAATAAATCCTTTTCTTCAGTTTTAGAAATTTCAATATAAGCTCTGTCAAAATCATCTAAAATTGGCAACAAGGCCAACATCACATCTTCGTTAGCAGTTTTAAAAAATTCAATACGCTCTTTAGATGTTCGTCTTTTATAATTTTCAAACTCAGCAAATAAACGTAAAAACTTGTCTTTTTCTTGTTTCAGCTCTTCTTCAAGCCTTTCTTCATTGCTTAGCTCCACCTGATCAATAACTTGATCTTCAATTTGTTCGGAATTTATATCTGTATTTTTATTTTTCTTACTCATAGTCGTATCTCATAAATTATTTTTAATACTTCTTTTGAATGGCAAAAGTACTGCCATTATTATAAAAATGTCAAAATGTCATTAAAAAACTTTAATATTTCTTTTAGAATTTATTCATCGGGAAATGACTACTTTTGCAAATTAACACTATAAACAATATTTTATTATGAAAACAAGATTTTTTACAATCTTAACAGTTGCTGCAATGACATTAGCTTTAACAAGTTGCAAAGATAAAGCACAAGAGGCTACTACAGGTGAAGCCGAAATTGTAGCTGAAAAAACGGATGTTTCTACAAAATACAAAGTAGATTCTGCCACATCTAGCATTACTTGGAAAGGACATAAACCAACAGGTTCTCACCACGGAACCATAAACATTGAAAATGGAGTTTTTACTATCCATAACGATGTTTTAGAAAGTGGTACATTTTTAATTGACATGAACTCTATTTATGTACAAGACATGCCAGAAGAAGATGAAAACCATGCCAAATTAACGGGTCACTTAAAAAGTGCTGACTTTTTTAATGTAGAGCAATTTCCTGCTGCTGCTTTTGAAGTAACTAAATTGGAAACTATAGATGGAAAATCTATGTTATCTGGAAATTTAAAAATGAAAGATGTTTCTAACAACATTACTTTTCCTGTAAACATTGACCAAAATGGTGAGTCTATTGCTATTACTAGTGAAACTTTTACAATTGATCGTTCTAAATGGAATGTACAATATGGTTCAAAATCATTTTTTGATAACTTAGGAGATAAGTTCATTAACGATGGTATCGAACTTCAAATTGATGTGAAAGCAACAAAATCTTAATGATTTTTAAGCTAAAAAAATTAAAACCGTTACAATTGTAACGGTTTTTTTTATTGTAATAAATCGTCTAAAGCAGGTTTGAGATTTACAAAACGATGTACAAAACCTGTATCTATAATTTTTTTGGAACACACGCGCTGACTTTCAAAAAGCAACACATGCATCTCTCCTAAAACCAGTTTCATTGCTAACTTTGGAATATTTGGCAACCACAAGGGTTTATCTAGCGTTTTTGCAATGGCCTTAGTCAGTTCCAGATTTGTCACTGGATTTGGTGCCACTCCGTTAAAGACCCCCTCCAATTCATGTTCTAAAACATGTAAAAATATACCAGCCAAATCCCTTTTATGAATCCAAGATTGCCATTGAAGCCCACTTCCAAAAGCAGCTCCAACCCCAAACCTAATAGGTTTTGCCATTTGCGGCAATGCACCTTCTTTGGAATCCATAACTAAACCAATTCTAATTTTTGTGACTACCATACCCAAATCAGAAAATTCATCCGCTGCTTTTTCCCAACTCTCTGCAACTTCTCCTAAAAACCCTAAAGAAATAGACGATGCTCCCTCTTCATAATAGTTGATTTTGGAATCAGGGTAAATACCAATAGCACTCGCAGAAATTAATTGTTTGATATCTATATTTTCGTCTACAATGGCTGTCTTTAATAATTGCAACGACTGCAACCTACTATTTAAAATATTTTGTTTGTAACTTTTTGTCCATCTCTTGGAAATTGGGGATCCAGCTAAATTGATGATGGCATCCACACCTTCAAAACAAGACTTGTCAATTTCTTGTTTGGCTGGATTCCAGTAAAAACCTTTATAGTTCTCCGTAGTTTCAATCTTTTCCTTTGAAGTCGTTAAATAATGCACAGAAATAGATTGTTTTTTACATTGAGCTACAATGGCATTTCCTACTAATCCCGTAGCTCCAGTAATTAAAACTTTCATGCTCATTTTTTATTTAAAGATACGGCTTAACATGGCCTTTAACAGACACTTTAGATTAGGTTTAACAGATTTAACTAAAGTTTATAGGTTTTTAAAGGAATGAATTGTTTTTTATTAGACGTATTTGGCTCGCCTATTAACCACATGTTATAGTTTTTTTATCTAAGGAGCCATTTTACAGATACAATCAACGAATTTCCATTCTCGAGAGCATTTGGTACGTAAGGCTCACCGAATGCTAAGAGCCTCTCTTTGAAGGCATTTGGCTCGCTGCGCTAACCGAATGCTAAGAGCCTCTCTTTGAAGGCATTTGACTCGCTGCGCTAACCGAATGCTAAGAGCCTCTCCGGGCTCTTAGCATTTCACGTTTTCCTGGAGGACCTGGAAGTTTTTCTACTAAAAAATCGACAGCTTGCATGGTACGACGCACGCTTCCTTTAGCAGAATAGGTAACTAAAACACCTTCATTTTTCAGAGAATCAAACATGATTTTAAACATAGATTCTGTCCATAGTTCAGGTTGTACTCGTGGTCCAAATGCATCGAAATAAATAAGGTCGTAAGCCTGAGTGCCTACTATCTCATGAAAATGCTTTTTTTGTTTTTCTAAGGTAAAATATGGTGTTATTTCAATAGGTTTTTCCCAAGAGCTGGAATGAATACTTTCATAAAGCAGATTAATACTGCCATCTTGAAACAGACTGTTATAATTAAGTGCCAAAACCTCTTCCTTTGAAATAGGATAAGCTTCTACACCTACATAGTTTATTGAAATCTGGGATTTTTTGGCTTCAACTAAAGTAGTCATAGCATTTAATCCTGTGCCAAAACCAATCTCCAAAATTAAAATAGGCTCAGCAGTGTTTTGTCTAGTTTTAATAACATGTTGCAAACCCTGTTTAATAAAAACATATTGGGATTCTTGTAAAGCGCCGTGGAGAGAATGGTACTGCTCGTCTAATTCTACAAGTTGAATTGTTTTGGAACCATCGGCAGTTGTGATGATTTTACGTTCCAAAATCTATTTAATTAATAATTTCTGGATTCTGGAGATGGGACCAGTACATTCCGTTTGGTGGCAAGAAATACAAAGATTTACAGTATTATTAAAACGTTCTTCAATAGGAATTAGAGATTCTGTATTGAAAATTTCCTTTTCACTTTCTATAAATAGTTTAGAAAAACTCCGAAAAGTTTCGTTTCTACTTTTAAAATCTGATAATTCTGCTGTGTGAATTTTTAAAAAGTCCAACGGGAATTCTGTTGGAACTTTTCCATCCAATATGTCTTGTTTTACCTTCAAATTTTGAGCAAACATCTCGTTCATGAGATTGGCCATTTCGGATGGTTGATACATATCGTAAACCATTAACTCTGTAGCTGCTTCTGGAGACTCCTCGATCTGTTTACAACTTAAAACAAATAGTAAGGCGCACATACTGAAAAATAATAATCTCATCTATTCTTCTATTAAAAGAACACCATTAGCTACAAAAGAATAGGTGCGTTTAGGTTCTGTAATAGCTGCAATTTCTTCTTCTGTCTTTCCTGCGTCTTCAGCATAATGGCGCAATTCGTCCACAGACAATTCGCTTACAAAAGCTTTTCCATCAACAATAACATCTTTTCCAGCAATATTTTTAGGCATAAAAAAACCGTAGTCCTTAAACTTTACCATTACCTGTTCGTCATTTCCTAAATCCATTTTCATCCAACAACCTTTTGACTGACAAACTTGATCGACCTTCCCTATTAATTTGGTTGAAACACTATCTCCAACCTTCATGTTTTTATAATCTTCTGCCATAGAAAGTAGCTCGACAGCTTGATCGGCAACTATTTCATCACCAAAAGAAACATAAGCTAATTCTTTTTTATCTTCAGAAACTTCTGGAGTTTCGTTTGTGTTGTTTTTACAAGAAATAATTAGGATTGCAAAAACAAAAAGGGTAAAAAAATATTTCATAACAAATATAAATTAAATTGAGACTATCGACAAATATACGTTTTTTTTAAAAAAAGTTTTGGTTTTTTAATAGACATAAATTTTTTACATTCGCAGAACAAATAAAGCATCATGATAGACCCTTCAAACACCCCATTGAGCATTGAGAAATCTGCCACATCCAAGATTGTAAATGTGGATTTTGAAAATTTAACTTTTGGAAGAACATTTACAGACCATATGTTTGTTTGCGATTACGCAGATGGTGCATGGCAAGAACCTAAAATCATGCCTTATCAGGCGATGACTTTAGAGCCTTCAGCCAGAGTTTTTCATTATGGACAAGCAGTTTTTGAAGGTATGAAAGCCTTTAAGGACGCAGCCGGGAAAATCTGGTTGTTTAGACCGGAAGATAACCAAGAACGTATAAATAAATCTTCGGCTAGATTAGCCATGCCCGCTTTTCCTAAAGAATATTTTTTTAAAGGTTTAGAAACTTTATTAAAAATGGATGCTGCATGGATTCAACCTGGAGTTGGAAACTCTTTATATCTAAGACCATTTGTTATAGCAACAGAACCTGCTATCTCCGCATCGCCAGCAAACACCTATCGTTTTATGATAATTTGCTCTCCGGCAAAAGCCTATTATTCTGGGAAAGTACGTGTTCTATTTGCTGAAAAATACAGTCGCTCGGCCAATGGAGGTGTTGGATTCGCTAAAGCTGCAGGAAATTACGCTGCTCAGTTTTACCCAACTGCTTTAGCTCAAGAAAAAGGTTATCAACAAATTATTTGGACTGACGCCAGTACACATGAATTTTTGGAAGAAGCGGGTACCATGAACATTTTTTTTAGAATAAATGACACACTTGTTACTGCTCCAATTAGCGATAGAATCTTAGATGGAATTACTAGAAGAAGCATCCTACAGTTAGCCGAAGACAATGGCATTGCTGTTGATGTAAAACGCGTTCCCGTATCTGAAATTAAAGAAGCCGCAAGAAATGGTAGTTTAAAGGAGATTTTTGGAGCTGGAACTGCTGCAGTTGTGAGTCCGATTTCTGCATTCGAACATGGAAATGAAGTGTTTGAAATTCCTGAAAACGATAGATCGTTTGCTGCTATGTTTAAAAAGCAATTACAAGAAATCCAACATAACATATCTGAGGATAAACACGGTTGGAGACATGAAGTTAAATAGTTCTGAGTTTGAGCATGCCTGAATAAGATTGTCTTTTTCGACCTTTTTATAATAAATTTAAAGGGTACTAGTAACTCAATATCTTGGTTTGCTTTTTACCATTTACCATTCACTTTTAAAAAAAAACACTAACACTTTTCAAACAAAATCATCCTGATAAGAAGCGCACATTATTCTTTTTTCTATCTTCTTAACAACTATTTCTCTAGAATCGTTGCAATATCTGGCTGAAAATAATTGGGACCTTTAAGTACCTTTCCATCTTCGCGATAAATAGGCTCTCCATTCTCCCCAAGCTTACTCATATTACTGCGTTGTATTTCCTCAAAAACTTCTTCAATTTTATGTTGCATGCCATGCTCTATAATGGTGCCACATAGAATGTAGAGCATATCTCCCAAAGCATCGGCAACCTCTACCAAGTCGTTGTTGTTTGCTGCATCTAAATATTCTTCGTTTTCTTCGCGCATTAATTTATAACGAAGCAAGTTTTTTTCAATTCCTAAATGTGCCTTAGGTGTTTCGCGATAACCTAATTTAAATGCTGTGTGAAAAGCTTTAACTGCTTCTATTTTATTTTTCATGGAAATTTATTGCTTTTAGTTCGGAACCTGTTTGTTGCAGACAGATCGGAAATTATTAATTAAAATTTTTCATTCCTTAAAACAGAAATCTTAATGGAATGTTTTTGTAATTTTGTCTAAAATTAAGAATATGTTTACTAAAGGACAATGGGTTTTTGGAATTTTATTTGCAGTTGTTTTTATTATCGCCATTTTCTATACGTATAGACGCGATTTAAAGCTTCATAAAAAATACTATAAAGGAAGTGTTTGGATTTTATTGGCCTTTATTTCTTTTATCATATTTATTGCTTCCATTAAATGGTTTTTCAAGTAATCTGTTATAATCTTCCCAACGTAGATGAAGTGATTTTATTAGAAAACAATAAGAATGTTTGATTTTATTAATCTTAATAAATTCATTTTCACCAATCAAACTATCATTTTTAAAAAAAATAATTAAAAAACGGGTAACATTTTGAGAATTTTACGATATATAATAAACTCTACTATTATGAATTCGTTATTAATCTTGTTTTTATTACTTGTATTAAACTTTATTTTATTGAAATTTAGCGTTAATAAATAATTACTGCTTCAAAATGACATCAATAAAAAAGCCTTAATGAAAGAATCATTAAGGCTTTTTTATAAGTAATTATCTAATTAATTCACTTCTGGAAGAAAGTTATAGTTTTTGCTATAATCCAACATCTGACCGGAAAAAGTTTCTGGCTGAGTTACTTTAATAGCAGTAATTTCGCCATTATCATCCATTTCAGGAACCAAGATAGGATTTACAAACCCGCTATAAGGAGCTCCTGTAAATTGCTTATTACGTTCTAATATTTCAGCATGTAAATCTTGATCTACTTTTACTCCATAGGTTTCTACCAAAGTTTCAACTGCTTGGTAATCTCCTTCAGATTTAATTCGTTGTGTTTCTCGTAATAATTGTCCGAATAAATCATGTAACTTATCATAATCCGTAATGTTATAATAGGTTTTTCCGTCGCGAGTTATTTTTTCAATCACGTTGTCTGCTTTACCTTTTTCAAAAACCCAAGCACTCACCCATTGTCTATTTCGCATATGTGCTTGTTCAACGTCATCACCTAAATTTAATCGGATTAATTGCGTCATCAATCCATTTCTAATATAACCATCGTAAGCGGTTTTTCCTAAAGATTTCCAGTCATCGACCAATCCTAGTTCTTGTAATTTTGGATTGTATAAATAGTAAAGACCTACTAAATCGGCACGACCTTCTTCTAAAGTAGACGCATAATTTTTAAGTGTTTCTTTGGTTTCTCCAACACCAGGATTTAATTGTCCAGATGCATGACCAATAACTTCATGTAAGGCTGTATGTAATTTATCGGCTACTTGACCGTATTTTTCTTCTAGCTCTAACTCTTCTTCATCGTTTACGAATTCTTTTAAACGTCCAGAACTTTCTGCATTGTTATAAGCTTCAATTATATTTCCTAAGGAAACAGATTTACTCCCAACAGCAGCACGAATCCAATTGGCATTTGGTAAATTAACGCCAATAGGCGTACTTGGGGAAGCATCTCCAGCTTCACCAGCAACATTAACTACTTTATAAGTTACTCCAACCACATTTTTCTTTTTGTGCTCGTCCATTAAAGGCGAATTGTCCTCGAACCATTGCGCATTATCCGATAAGACCTTCATTTTTTGAGACATGTCAAAATCGTTAATCTGAACGATAGACTCAAAAGTTCCTCTATAACCTACTGGATCGTTATATACTTCAATAAAACTGTTTATATAATCTACATTCCCATCTGTGGCAGCTGTCCAAGCTACATTATAATCATCCCAAGTTTGAAGATCTCCTGTTTTATAATATTGGATTAACAAGCCAATAGCATCTCCTTGAGCTTTGTTTTCGGCTATTCCTTGGGCTAGATTTAACCATTTAATAATTTCGTCAATAGCAGAACCATATAAACCTCCCGATTTATATACCAATTCCTTTAATTGTCCATTTTCCTTTACCAACTTAGAATTTAGACCAAAGGACAAAGGCTTTTCTGGATTTGGAGATTTTTTACTTTTATAAAACTTCTCTACGTCTGCATTGGTTACACTTGGCCCATAAAAGTTAACGGCAGAAAGTGCCACATTATCAACACCTTTAGCTTTATTGACTTTCTTTGAATCGGTGTTGTTGAAAATAACATTAAAAGCCTCTTCTTCTAGTGCCGTATTGGTTTCAGCTAATAAAGTTTTTAAATAGTCTTGAGAAAATTCTGCCTTCAACTTATCGTTTGAATAATGATGGTGAATTCCATTGCTAAACCAAACTCTCTTTAAATAAGTTTCAAAAGCCAACCAATCGCTGTTCGTTTTATCTCCAGAATAATTGGTGTAAATAGCTTCTAAAGCTGTTCTAATTTTTAAATTATGTCTATAATTTTGATCCCAAATAATATCTCTTCCGGCCAAACCTGCCTGGGTTAAATAATAAACCAATTTTTGTTCTTTTAACGTTAAATTTTCCCATCCTGGAATTTGATAACGTAACAACTTAATGTCGGCAAACTGCTCAACATTGTAATCGAAGGTGTTTTCTACTTTTACTTCGGCAACTTCAACAACTGGTTCTTTTTTATCTTCTTTACAAGATACAAAAACAGTTAAGGCTAAAGCAAAACCTAATACATGTGTAACTTTCATCTTTTATTTTTTATTTAGTGTTTTACAAATGTAACATATATTGAGATACTACAAAATTGATTATCTTTGAAAAACAACTAGACTCCCAACATGAAAGCACTAAAATATATTCTATTTTTAATTCTTATTTTAATTATTGGATTAACCATTTATATTGCTGTACAGCCAAATTCCTTTGAAATAAAAAGAACTCGAACTATTGAAGCGCCTGCTCAAGTTATTTATAATAATGTGATAGATTTTAAAAACTGGAAAACCTGGTCTGCTTGGACCGAAAACAATCATGATGTCGTTGTTACATTAGGAGAGCAAACCAAAGGTGTTGGAAGTTCTTATGCTTGGGAAGACAACGATGGCAAAGGCCAGATAAAAACTAGTGCAACTTCAGAAAACAGTTCTATAGATCAAAAGTTACAATTTGGTGATTTTCAGCCATCGGAAATTCATTGGGAATTTAATCCAAGAACCGAAAATAAAACAGAAGTTTCGTGGACCTTGAGTTCAGACAAAATTCCATTTAAACTAAAAGCCTATGCCCTTTTTACTGGGGGATTTGATGAAATGATAGGTCCAGATTTTGAGAGAGGTTTAGAAAAATTAGATAGTGTGGTTGTAGCTTCTATGAAAGTTTATTCTATAAAGGTTGATTATATTACTCAACATGGAGGAGGTTTTTATTTATACAATTCCACTTCCGCTAAAATGAACGATCATGAAGCCGTCAAACAAAAAATGATGGCCGAAGTTAGTGCTTATGCTAAAGAGAACAACATTACAACTGCAGGACCTCCTTTTGTCCTTTATCATAATTGGGACGAGGCGAACAATGCGGTTATGTTTTCGTGCTGTGTACCTACTACCAATCAAGTAATTACTGTAGAAAGCGATATTTTAACAGGACAATTAGAGCCGTTTAAAGCTTTAAAAACTACACTTAAAGGTAATTATAGCAACTTAAAAGAAGCTTGGGAAACCTCTATAGATTATATTCCTAAAAACGATTTAAAGTTAGCAGAACAAGGTCCTATGCTTGAGGTACACGTTACTGATTCATCTAAAATACTAAATCCGGCCGATTGGGTGACAGAATTATATCTAGCTTTAGATTAATAAAAAAGAACCTTTAAAAAAAGATAAAACCTATTAGATGAAACAACTTTTACTCGTTTTTATAGGTGGCGGTTTTGGAAGTGTACTAAGACATCTTCTTGGAAAATATTTAAACAGCTATGAAACTGGAATTCCTTATGGTACTTTGGTGGCCAATATTATTGGAAGTTTACTTATTGGACTTATTTTAGGTTTTGCAGCCAAAAACAATGCCCTTTCACAAAATCACACCCTGCTTTTAGCAACTGGTTTTTGTGGTGGATTCACTACTTTTTCCGCTTTTGCTTATGAAAATCATGTCTTTTTAAAAGCTGGAGATTTCATGAGCTTTGCTATTTATACTATTGCAAGTTTTGTATTGGGCTTTCTTGCAGTTTTTTTAGGAATGTTTCTGGTTAAGTAGAAAATACCTTCCTTGAAATATTTTCAAAAACCGTGTTTTTTAATGATTCTGAAAAGCTTTAACTCCTGCTTCCACCTTAACTTCTAAGTAATTTTCTCTAGGCACAATCGGGCAAGAATATTTTTCGTTGTACGCGCAATAAGGATTATATGCTGTATTAAAATCAATTTCAATTACTCCGTTGGTTGGTGGTTCACAATCTAAATATCGTCCTCCTCCATAGGTGCTTTCCCCATTTGTTGTATCTAAAAATGGTAAAAAAAGATAGTCTTCAAAACCTTCTTCATTCATTAAATCCATGCTTTGATAGATATTAAGTTGGTGCTCTTGTCCTTCTAACTCAAAAGTTGCAACTCCATATTTCACATACATAGGCATTCTATCTGTAGTCGTTTTCATTTTAAAAGGAACTTCATCTGGTGTTCTTTCAAACGAAGCTTGAACTACATAAGAAGAATCGAACTTAAAAAAATCCAAGCCCGTAAAACCTTTTCGATCTTTATCTTTTAATGGCGACTTAGAGGCATCTTTAAAATCTGCATTCATCTTTCTTTGAAAATCAGTGTCGCCTAAAATTGGTTGTTTCTTTTGAGAACAACTTAAAACTGAAAGCAATAAAAAAAAATTTAAGAAGTATTTCATTTTAATATTTTTTACATTTCAAAAATACAACTTTAAACTATTTTGTTTAGATTTGATTCATTAAAAAGTAAAAATCAATGATTAATTATATTGTAATTTATAGAAAGCATTCCTCTTCTTTAAAGAAGAAGGCTAACGATATGTACTAGCCATAAAATTATCAATTGAAGCTATATATAAAAGTCCGACGATAACGTTGGGCTTTTTTACTTTTAATGAAGCCGTGAAGCTTCATTTTATATTATTGAATTAATCCTGCTAGAAGTTGGGATCTAATTAATAAAAAAGATTTCCATTTATATGGAAATGAAGAATCATCACTTTTAAATGAAATTACTGTTTAACAATTATATAAACACTTTTAAAGGACTCTCTTCTGAAGTGTGGTGGCTGGCCCTGGTAACCTTAGTTAACAGAGCCGGAACTATGGTTATCCCTTTTCTGTCTTTATATCTAACCGAAAGCCTACATTTTACCCTTGGAGAAGTAGGTTGGGTGATGTCTGCTTTTGGTCTCGGATCGGTTTTTGGAGCTTGGTTGGGAGGTAAGCTAACCGATAAAATAGGCTATTATAAAGTCATGGTTAGAAGTTTACTAAGTACGGGCGTTCTTTTTATCGGATTGCAATACTTGAACAGCTTTGCCTCATTTTGTGTAGGAATTTTTATAATCATGCTCGTTGCAGATATGTTTCGCCCTGCCATGTTCGTGGCATTGAGTGCCCATAGTAAACCAGAAAATAAAACACGTTCGGTAACATTAATTCGTTTGGCTATAAACTTAGGGTTTTCCGCCGGACCAGCTATTGGCGGTTTAATTATTACTAGCATTAGTTATAGAGGCCTATTTATAGCCGATGGACTCACTTGTATTTTGGCTACTTTCCTACTTATAAAAGTTTTAAATCCTAAAAAAGTAAAAACTTTAGATCCAGTAATTAACCAAAATCCCCAATCTGCATATAAAGATAAAGCATTCTGGATTTTTCTGGTGGCCATGTCCTTATTTGGAATTATTTTTTTACAATATTTTTCAACCATGCCTTTGTATTATAAAGACATCCATAAATTATCTGAATTTAAAATTGGTTTGCTTTTAGGCTTAAATGGCTTTTTTATTTTTGTGTTCGAAATGCCACTTATTAAATGGTTAGAACATACCAAATACACAAAACCTGGGCTCATGATATTTGGCGCGCTCTTAACCCTAATTAGCTTTTTAGTCCTTGACTTAACCGCCTGGGTTGGAATATTGGTTATTGGAATGTTATTAATGACTGTGGGAGAGATGATTGCTTTTCCTTTCTCCAATTCCTTTGCTTTGCAACGAGCTAAAAAAGGTAATCAAGGAGAATATATGGCCTTATATACAATTGCTTTTTCTGTAGCACATATCTTTGGACATAACACCGGTCTACATTTAGTTGCTCGCTATGGCTTTAATATAACTTGGGGAGTCATGGCTATTTTAGGGCTTATATGCGTTGGACTTCTTTATTATTTAAAACGCTATTTGAAATCAAAAAATGAGTTATATTTAAGATGATTTTAGCGAGTATTAAGTTTGAATAAAAGGGTTCTAATATGAAAGAGGAATGGGAAAAATCACTAATATTTCTGAAAGCCATGGAAATTCAGGAAATAGTGGATCATATAGTGAAGATTGCAGAAAATAGCGAAATTGAATTTGAAGAGGAATTTGAAGAAGATATGATTAAATACAATCTTGAAAGCCTTATAGAGAACTCTCTCATCATTCCTGCCAAAATAGCTGGTGCCGGCGATGAAGACATGCTATACGACATTAAAATGGAAAATGCAGCAATAATAAGACAAGCTGCTAGAGAACTTATAACAGATTCGCGGGGCCTGCAAATGCATGGATATAAGGATATAGAATACCTCGATCTATTAAGAAAAGAAATAGAAGTATTTAGAGTGTTATTTGCTGAATGGGTAAAAACTTTTGATTGCTGGAATTACATCATAGATAGATGGGGGCTTTTTAATCCACCAGGAATAAACTATGACGATCATGATCCAGATAACGATCTCCCTTTTAATGATAACGGCTTTGATGATAATGATACCGACTTATAATTCTATTTTAATGGTTTTACAGGATGATGTTTAATAACATGAGACAAAACTATTTGAGTTTTTGTTTCCCCATAAACAATTAACTGATCGATAAAAGTCTCTAAGTGTTTCTGATTTTTTAATACAACTTCCATAACTATATTTTCGTTACCAGTAATTCTATAGCAATTTAGAACTTCGTCAAACGTTTTCACCTTTTCTAAAAATGGTTTTAGCATTCCCATAAAAGCCCGAATAGTAATAAGTGCTTTTAATTGATATCCTACTTCAAAAGGAGAAACGGATGTATGGTAATTTTGGATAATTCCAAGATCCTCCATTTTCTTAATTCTCTCAGAAACGGCAGGAGAACTTATTCCCACTTGTCGGCCAATTTCGGCATTAGAAAGCCTAGAATTGCTCTGCAAACAATTTAGAATCTTCCAATTTAATTGATCTAAACTCATATTAAAGAATAATTGAATTCTACGTTAATAATTAAAGTAAATATACCATTTTACTTTAATATCTAAAGTTGAAAATGAAAACTTGTTGGTAAATTTGATAGAATTATTTAAAAAGTACGTATTAATTATGTCAACACACTTGTACCATTCTCCTATCTATCAAAAGGCAATGGAAATTATAACTTTATCACGTAGTATATCTACGTATTTAAATCAAGATTTGGCATATCTCAAACCTGACGGTAGGGAAGACTCAAACATCTATTTCTCTGGAGATATTGTGCAACAATCTACCTCTTTAGCGCCAGAAATAGAAAAAGCTGAATTAGAAAAATATAGCGATAAGAAATACAAGCACATTGCGTCTGTTAAACGATTGACCAATTTATTATATAAAAATTGCAGTCGATTGGAAAAATCAAATAGCAATGGAAAAGACTATCTTCCCATTCTTCGAAATGAATTAAAAAAGTTTAGAAAACTTCAACATAATTGGTCCTTAACCTTATAAGGGACTATTAAATAACTATAAAACATTCTAATTAGAGATTAAAACCTCTTTTTGGCCGTCTCGTTCTATTCGTTTTACTGTTAAGAGTTGTCTTAAGTAGCAATTATCTTCTGATTTAGCCTTTAAAAAAATCGTATAACTATTTATATGAATTTCAGCTATGCATCAACATAGAGTTTAGTACTGTTCCAAATATTCCTTTCTTCAAAATAAGCATTTATAGGGTACTTAAAACCAATCATGTAGTTTTGCTCGTTTTCGTTTAATCGTATTAGAGAGTGTCTTTCAAAACATAAATCTTATACTAAGAAACCATTTAACAGCATTAAACTATCCTTCGTAAGCTTTTAAGCTAAGGAGAACACTGCTTTCAAAAACAAATAGTGATAAGGCTTGTATGGAACTTAACGATTGAAGATAACCTTCTAAAATGTAGATAGTGCCATTTAAAACATTTCAAAAAAAGTTATAAAAAAAAAGTCCCGATCCATTAAAATGAATCGGGACTCTAAAAAAGGCGATGACCTACTCTTCCACAAATGCAGTACCATCGGCGCTAATGGGCTTAACTTCTCTGTTCGGAATGGTAAGAGGTG